>CAYWKW010000008.1:0-37160 GCA_964458995.1 uncultured bacterium
ACTTCGACGTCAACGTCGGCGGCCTCACCGCTGGCCTCGGCCTCGGCGTCAGATTCTAAACACACTAAGTGCTTAATTGAAAAATATAGAAGCAGAATAGACAGTCGGGTCGGGCTGCGCCCAGGTCCCGCTTCCTGGGTCCCTTCAGGGCGCAGATTATGGCCGCGCTTTGCGCGGCCAAAGCAGTCGGGTGAAGCCCCCGCTGCCCCGGCCTTTCGGGTTTCTAGATTATGTGTTTGTCAAATGAAAGCGAATGCTATTTGGGGCAGCGGGGGCCTCACCCGACTGCCTTAGCCGAGCGATTTCGCTCGGCTAACTCTGCAATTCGATTGGGTTCCCAATGAAATTGGGAATCGAATTGCAGCCCGAGGCTACCCGAGGCAAAGGAGAAGCGCAGCGCAGCCGCGCCGAACAGTGCTTTGCACGGCAAGCGGCGAGCACGCGATAGCGAAGCGGTGCTCAAAGCCAGAATTCGGTCACCTGGGCGCGGGGGCGGAGCGGCGAAGTCCGCGGAGCATGCCCGACGTCATTATATTCCCTATCTATAATCTAAACGAATCGGCCCTTCCCCGGGGTCCCCGAAAACGCCTCGTTTTTGGGGTGGGGTGGGCGAGCTGCCTCAGCTCGCCTGAGGGTGGAGCGGTAGCGTAACTCGCCCGACTGTCTATATATTTAATAGTTAATTATCTAACTACTTATATTTTTAATTACTTTCTGTAAATCAAATTTAATTTTATAATCAACTTTGGGAGTGTCGAGTCGTCGGGTGCCTCTGGCTACTCTACTGAGCTACAGAGTGCAAGGCACGAACCCCGCGTGCTAACCGCATAAATGAGTAGATGGGGGCACCCGAAAACTTGATGGATGTGTATGAATCCTTGGCTAAATATCTGGTTTAAACCTAAAGCCACTGTGGCAAAGGTAGTTGATGAAAACCCAAACCGGTCCCTGTGGACTCTGGCATGGGTCTACGGCTTTTGCTCGTTGATGAACTTGTTCCAGTCGATGTCGCTAGGCGCGGCGCTGGGAACGGGCTGGATCTTGGCGCTGGCCGTGGTGCTGGCCGCTTTGTGGGGCTATGTCAATTTCACCGTCTGGAGCTGGTTCGTTAAGTTGGTGGGAAAATGGTTTGGGGGAAAAGGGAATTTTAAAAGCATTCGATGCGCCTACGCTTGGTCGTGCGTCCCTATTGTGATCAATGTTCCTCTTTGGCTGCTGATGGTCATCACTTTTGGCCATCAGCTCTTTGTGAATTTCCCCGATGCCCATTTGTTGGGAAGCGGCGAAATCCTGTTTCTATTCGTGGTTCTGATTGTCAAGGTGATCCTGGCCGTCTGGTCCCTGGTCATCTACTTAAATGGCCTGGCTCAAGTTCAGGACTTTTCAGTTTTGAAAGCCATCTTAAACGTGATCGTGGCTGGAATCATCGTCGCCGCGATCTTTGTGGGAATCTGGATTTTACTAACTGCATTGGGTGGTGGTAGCGGTACTGCAGCTATGATGCTTTGGAAACTAATTTGAGGAGAGAATATGAATAAGACGCTGGCAAAAAAAATTGGGATTTGGTTCCTGGCATTCTCTCTATTCGCATTCCATCTCTTGTTTAGATCGGTTGCCCACGCAGATACGGGGCCGGCATGGCAAAAAATCTTCGCCAAAAGCGGGGAGTGCCACATCTCCTTTCCAACGGCGCCCCAAATGATCCAACAAACACTGCCGCTCGCGGATGGGGTCAATCGATTGGCCTACGATGTTTATCTGGCTCCCCATGAAGATAAAGGGGTCTTTTTATTGCTGATCGCGACTTATCCAATGCCTTTGACCGGCGGCCACGAAATTGCAGGTCTGGAAGGTCTTTTGAGCGGAATCGTCAACCACAACCCAGAAAATGAACTGGTCTATGCCGACTTGGTTGAAGTATTGGGCCACCCAGCAATGGACTTTTTGGTCGAAGGGGGCAAAAACTACTTCCGCGGCCAGGCTCTGATGGTGGAAAATCGCCTCTATCTGATCGCCATGGAAGGGGTAAAAGGCAAAATGGACGAAACAGCCTACAAAAAATTTATCGAGTCTTTTCGGCTGACTGCTAAAATCCCCAATTAAGGCTGGCGCCAACGTAGGGGGCGCCATGTACATGTGTATAGAGAGGAGAATGCCCCTCTCTATTCTTTATATAGAAAGTGCCGCCGAAATTATACCCCGCGTACGCTTCCAGCTCACATCTGAGAAATTTTTCATAATGAACGTTGAATTCGGCTCCCACAGAAGAATAATTGAAGACGGAACGGGGCTGGGGTTCATCGGGTCCTGTGCGGAAACGCTCTTTTAATGGACGGCATTTCAACGAAACACGCAACTCTTTGGTGAGGATATATTCAACGGAATAGGTGATCGGAAAGACGGCTTGAAGGAACCATTTCTTGTTGGGAGAATAATCAAATCCAATGATGGGATAGACCATCTCTCCTTCAAAACCGGTGTAGCCCAAAGCTCCTAAGTGAATGTGCATGTCGGAGTTCAACTCATGGGTCCCCCACAACAGGGCCGAATAGAGCGCGTAACTGCTTCCATGAGAAAAATGCTTCACGTCAATGTTGTACTCCCCACGAGCGATCCAACGCCACTTCTCCAAGGCGATGGAAAAAAAGGTGAGGGCAAATTGCATGTATTGAAACTGGGTCTCTTTAAACTTTGGATTCCGGTTCCAATCCAAATTGAATGTATTCCACTCAACACGGGGGAAGAAATAGGAACATTTACTGATCGGAAGAAGAAGATAGGTGAAAAAACAGGCCTTATTGAAGGTCAATTCGCCATCGTGAGAAAAATGTTTCGGATCGACGTTCGCTTTGCCGATTGCATGCGCCGATGCTCCCGCATGAAGGGGATGAAAATCCCAATAGGAATACTTGGAATAGTCCTCATCCGCGAAACAGGCGGCCGCGACAAGGATCAAAAAGAGCTTTCTCATGCCTTATTGCCCAGCATTCGATTGTATTCCATTTCCCGTTCTTTTTCACTAAGTTTTATCACAGTCGTAATGGCTTCTCTTTCTCTTTCGATTTTGGAGACGAGGAAATGGTCCATCGCCTGTTTGGCAACTTGGACAAAATGAGTCACACAGATGACTTGCCTCTTTTCTGCAAGCAGTTTTAATTTTTGGCCGAGAATCGCCGCGGTTTGCCCCCCGACGTTGCTATCAATTTCATCAAAGACAAGAGTCGACGTCCCTTCTGCCAAAACTGTTTTAATGACGAGGAGCAAACGGGAAAGTTCCCCGCCGCTGGCGCATTGCTCCAGGGGAATGGGCGCGAGGCCAGGGTTGGCGGAAAAAAGGAAGCGGATATCGTTAAACTCTTCTCCTACAGCCACTTCAAATTTAGCATGCGGCAGGTTGAGACTGATTAGCTCTTTTAAAACTTGAGAGGCGAAGAGGGAAGCGCTCTTTCGCCTTCTTTGAGTGATTTCGTGAGCCCAGGCGCGATTTTTTTGACCGATTTTTTCGATTGAGGCTTTGAGCGCCGCGATCTGCTCGTCGAGATGCGTTAAGCGGTCGACTGCGACTTTGAGTTTCTCTTTTTGCTGATGGATGTCGGTTCCAAATCGCCGTTTGATCGATTCAATGGCGGCAATCCTCTTTTCAACCTCACTTAAACGTTGCGGGTCGGTTTCCAACTTTTCTGCATAACTTTGGATGGTTCTGCCCGCTTCTTCGAGCTCCAAGAGGGCGCTTTTGAGGACTTTCGCGATGGGAAGGAGCTTTTGATCAAACCGGATGCAGCTCTCTAAACTGACTTGCGTCCGTTTGAGATGGGGGATCTCGGTCCCTTCCGTAAGTGCAAAGGCAATGGAGCTGATCTTTTCGACCAATTCTTGTGCATGAGTGAGAAAGTGGTGTTCTTGGGAGAGCTTTTCCTCTTCGCCCGCTTGCCAATTGACCTCTTCAATGAGCGCTAAATCTTTGATCGCCCATTCCAGTTCCCGCTCTTTGGGGGTTTGTAAAAGTTGCTGCAGGGCGGCCTCTTGGTTCTTCTCTTCTGCATAGGAATTGGCATATTGTCCCACTTCATCTGTAAGGCCAGCAAACATATCGAGCATGTCTTTTTGCTGATCAAAGATGGTGTAGGCGGAGCCTTGATCCACCATTTCGATATTGATCGATTCTCTTAAGGCGGCCAAGCTCACCTGTTGGTCATCGATGAAACAGCGGTTTTTCCCGGAGCGGTGGATTTCGCGCCGAATGAAGACGGGGCCTTCAAGGACGGCCTCGACGATGGCGAATTCAGCCCCTTTTCGGATCCATTGGCTATCGGCTCTGTCTCCAGCAATCAAGCGGATGGCGGTGAGGATGGCCGACTTTCCCGATCCCGTTTCACCTGTGAGAATATTGAGCCCAGAACCGAAAAGGATCTCCGCCTTTTCAACCAAAATCAGATTTTGAATTTTTAACGACTTCAAATCTCGCTCATCGTTTTAAAATGGGTCTTTGCCACTTTCTCTAACACTTCTCTTCCAAATTTAGCGACGAGTTTTCGGGCCGCATCGATGACCTGGGAATTGGCTCCTTTGGGAAGCTGGATCCCATATTCTTCGCTTAAACTGGCCATCCCTTCCAAAAAGGCAGCTCGCGCTAGAATGGATGCAGCGGCTACCACAAGGTCCTCTTCTCCCCGCACTTTTTGGCGCAGGTTCACATCGATTTTTTTCTGTTTTAAGGCCGTCTCCATCACATGCTTTTCGGCAAACTGATCGAGGAGGGCCTCTTTGCAGCCCGTTTTGGCGGCGAGATCTCCCAGTGCGGCAGCATGACCCCACCCGAGAAGACGGTTGAGGTTCTTAAATTTCCCGTGCAACTCATTGTATTTATGGGGAAAGAGGCGGATGACCGTGTAGGGAAATTCGGCCCTGATTTTTTTAGCGATCTTGAGAATCCCTTCATCGGAGATCCGCTTGCTATCTTTGACGCCTATTTGATGCATCTTTTTGATCCCTTCCCCATCTGCATATACAGCCGCGACGCAGAGAGGGCCAAAAAAGTCGCCTTTGCCCGCCTCATCCATCCCAATGTGTGGGCTCAGGTCCAGGTGCGCTTCGGGATGGGAAAACTGAAAGCTCTGCAACACTTCAGGTTCGAGATAAAACTCGATGAAAGGATCCATCTCTTTTCCTTGCACCACGAGCTTGCCCGATTCATATAAGGTACAAGAGATCCCCTTCTTTTTGGCCGAAAAAACGGTGTAAGGGGGCTTAGTGATTTCAAAGCCTTGTTCTTTTAAGTCGGCCTCCAATTTGGGCGCGATCTTCAGATCAATTTGGGTCGTAAAAGTCATAGAAACCTGTCACAATCTATTCTAAGACGTTTGACGGAATTCTACAAGCTGATAAGATAGTTTTGTACCTGGAGGGGTTATGTCTGACGGTCTGAAAAAAATGGGCGAGCGGTTTCGTGGTAAGAGGGAAGAGATGAATCTGACCCTAAAGGAAGTCGAAAATGCGACATCTATCCGAATGATTTATTTGCAGGCGATTGAGGATGGGAGAGTCGACCACTTCCTTTCCAATGTCTATGCGCTCGGATTCATCCGCCAATACGCGAACTTTTTGGGATTTGAAAGCGACAAATTGGCCAAGGAGTTTCCTGAAGCTCTTCGCCTTCCCCCTGAAAAACAAGACTTTGCCTACGGCATCGGAACCTTAGAGCTGCGTGGGAGTCCCCATGGCGGCGTTCGTTGGATTCCCAATTTAATTTGGGGCTCTGTTTTTGTAATTGTCGCTATTGGAGCTTGGTATTTTGCAAAATTTGTTGGCGTTTTTTAAAGCTTAGCTATATGGTGGGAATCTATGGAGCAGTTAGGTGATTACACCATACAGAAACAACTGGGGCAAGGTCCTTTTGGCGCCGTTTATTTAGCGGAACACCGGTTCATCAAGCGCTCCTTTGTCCTGAAAGTTCTCCCCGAGGAGATTTGCAGCAACCCCCTATTTATGCGCCGCTTTGAGGCGCAAATCGCCGAAATTGCCGCGCTCGACCACCCGAACATTCTCAAGATCCATAACGTCTCTTGCGCTGAGGGTCTCTATTTTATTGTGATGGATCCGATCGTCGATTCGATGGGCGAAACGATGCATCTCGATCGCTACTTAGAACTCAAAGGGCGCTCCCTGAGTGAAGAAGATTGGCTCCATCTTCTCAACCAAGTTGCATCGGCCATTGATTATGCCCACGACTCTGGAGTGATGCATGGAAGCATTAAACTCACCAATATACTTGTAGCCTCTGCGGAAAAAGGGGTCCGCCTTCTCCTTTCCGATTTTGGCCTTGTGCGCCTCATTGGAGAAAAGGTCTCTCTGACCCGTCTTTGTGAGTATATGGCCAAAGGTTTTCCGAACCGCCACTTCAATCAGAGTTTTGTCTTCTTAGCCCCGGAACAAAAACTACCCGACACTGAGTTGACACCCAAAATCGATGCCTACTCTTTCGGCGTCCTCGCTTACTACATTCTCTTCCACAAGATTCCCGAGGGATGTTTTGATCTTCCCTCTCGGTCCCTGCCTGAGGCGACCCAAAACTGGGACCTTCTCATCAATCGATGCCTGCAAAGCAATCCCAATGTCCGCCCTCAGAAGCTCACCTTGGCTATGCAAGAGTATCTGAGCGCCCCCCGCACAACCAAGGAGATGCAGTGCCTTGCTGAGATCGAGCCAAAAGTCGAAAATATCTTGCAGATGGCCTTTGAATTAGAGCCTGTCGAAGCCTTAAAACCGGTTCTCAAGCCCCAAGAAATCGCCCGTCCTGAATATGAGCCCGATCCGGCGGCCATTTTTCAAAGAGATACCCATGTTTCTCACTACACACCCAGCAAAGTGGAGGTGAAAGAGATCGAGCCGGTGCTCACCGAGATGGTTGTGATTCCTGGAGGCACCTATCTACGCGGCAGTGCTGAAGGCGCCCGTGACGAAATGCCCCGCCATCCCGTCAAACTCGCCAGCTTTGCAATCGACATCCACCCTATCACAAATGAACAGTTTGTTCGCTTCCTTCAAGCGATGGGAGGAGAAAAGGACCACAACAACAACGACATCATTCGCCTCCGCGATTCGCGCATCAAGCGATCGGCTGGCAAACTCATCATTGAATCGGGCTATGCAAAACACCCCGTCGTTGGCGTCACCTGGTATGGGGCCATTGCTTATACCAAGTGGATTGGCAAGCGGCTTCCCACCGAAGCGGAATGGGAAGCAGCCTCCTCAGCCGGCCGCGACATCATCTACCCGACAGGCCAAGAGATCGAGCGATCGCAAGCCAATTTCTTCAGCTCCGACACCACTGCCGTCATGTCCTACCCGCCCAATCCTTACGGACTCTATGACACTGCCGGAAACGTTTATGAGTGGTGTCAAGATTGGTATGCCTACAATTACTACGACGCCTCCGCCGTAGAGCCTGACAATCCTCAGGGACCTCCTCAAGGCGTCTACCGTGTTCTCAGAGGCGGTTGTTGGAAGAGTCTGAAAGAAGACCTTCGGTGTTCCCATCGCCATCGCAACAATCCGGGCGCCGTCAACGGCACATACGGCTTCCGCTGTGCGGCAGACGTGTCATGAAGTCGATCCTATTTGTTTGCATGGCCAATATTTGCCGCTCTCCCGCTCTTCAAGCCACCCTAAAACATCTCGCCGCCAAGCAAAAGATCGATCTTCACATCGAAAGCTGCGGCCTCGGATGGGTTCATCTCGGCGAAAGGGCCGATCCGCGCACCTTTGAGGCTGCGAAAAAAAAGGGGATATTCATTGACCACCGGACGCAGCAATTCCAAGATGAGTTTTTTGAGGCCTATGACTTAATTCTCGCCGTGGATCAAGATATGGTGGAGCAGCTGATACACCGTTCGCCTCAGCACAAAGATAAGGTGAAGTTGGCCACCGCCTACAGCAAAAAGTACAAAGGGCAGCCGATCCCCGATCCCTACTATATGGCTAAATCGGGCTTCGACGACGTGATGGACATCATCCTCGACAGCTGCGAAGGGTTAATCGCCAACTTAAAGACTTCTGGGGCGAACATAGGAAAAACGAAGTAACGATGTAACGATAAGAACGATAGGGAAAAAATTTGCGCCGAAGGCGCAAAAAAAATCTCCCATCGTTACTTCGTTCCCTCGTTTTTTATGCGACGCCTGCTAGGACTTTTGGGGGATTTGCGAAGAGGCTTTGGATCGGGACGTCGAGGAGAGGGGAGCTGCCGGAGAAGGCGTTGTCGAAGGCGACTTTCATGGAGACGCCCGGCCTCATAACTACAGTGTGAGTCGTCTCGTAATTGTTAATCTTCGGAAGCGCAACCGCCGCCTCCATCAGCTGCTCCCGATCCATGTCAGGAGTGGTATCTCGGTAAAAGTCTAAAAGCATTCTGCTTCGTTCAATCGAATAGTGTTGATTGACCGGATTTTTCTCTCCAATGCGGATGTTGAAGGTGGCCAGCGGAGTGCCCTTGCGAGTGGGCGTCGCTTGATAGAAATGGAAGCTGGCTGCTGTTTGCGGGTCGGCTACCGTGAGATGGTAAGGGCCGAGAGGATGGTTTTGGTTGCGGAATTGGGTGGCGGCGGGGACGTCGCGGCAGGTCTCAAGGAGGCGGCGGTTGTAGAAGACGGCCGGCATTCCTTGGACTGTGGGCTTTTGGACTCTCGGACAAACATTCATGGCGGCGCAGAGGCCATGGTGGTTCATCCCGGTTAGGGTTCCCACAAGACCTGGAATGGAGACTTCAACAGTTTGGCGCTCGCCTTTTTTCATGTGTTTGACGAATGTGTATTTGCCGGTGAGATCGAGGGACGGCCAATCCATGTTGCGCCCAAAGACGATCCCTTTTTGCCGATCGCGACCGACGAGAGAGGAGCATGCGACGGTCGCCTCATGAAGGAACGGATTTTGCACGATCCCTTTTATCGGAAGGTTATTGGCGTCGGGCATGAGATGAAAAAGCACGGCCTCGTCGATGGTCATCGGCTTGGGACGAGACCACCTGCTTTGCTCGGATGCCCACTGGTTATACCCGGCAACGACGCCTTCGATCTCGGTCATGTACTCTTCGGGAATCGTCGCCTTGATTTGCGCAATGAGCTCAGGGATTTCCGGCGCCCGAGGCTGGCGGGCCACAGTGTGAAGGGCAAAGTCGAAACGGTCTTTAATCGCTTGAATCGCTTCTGCAAGAAGATACCCTTGCGCCTTCCCCGCAATGAAGGGATTTGTCCCATCTATGGATAGGATCGGAATGTCTCCATGGTAATAGAGTTCCCCTCCTTCGCAGCGGGCCGGTTTAAAGGTGTGCGTTTTCATGTCGTGGTGCGATGGGGCAATAGAGCGGAAGGCAATGAGGGCAATGGTTGATGCGAGAGCGAGAACGGAACCCGTTAGCGCTGTAGCGATGCCCCAGGCGCCAATGAATGGGGTGGCGGCGATGAGGGCAGCTCCCAAAATAAAAGCGGCGACTGCAATGATTTTGTTTAGAGTGGGGTGGCGATGGCACCAGCGTAAAACGGTTTCAAAAGGGAGACCCGTTTTGTGAGTGGAAAGAAATTGATTTATATGAGCCGCCGTTGCCATAATAACCTCCTTTTAGGGTGGGCATTGTATGAAACTTCTCCTTTCTAAGCCAAGAGGATTTTGCGCGGGTGTGGAGCGGGCTATCGACACGGTGAAAAAGGCGCTTGAGCTATGGGGTAGGCCCATCTATGTAAAGCATGAAATCGTTCATAATAAACATGTTGTGGCTGAGTTGCGAGAGATGGGGGCGATCTTCATTGATGATCTGAGGGAGGTGCCCGAAGGGGCCCGGGTGATCTATTCGGCGCATGGGATTCCCCCCTCTGTGAGGGAGGAGGCGAAGAAGAGAAAATTGATTGAAATCGACGCCACTTGCGGCCTTGTGACCAAAGTGCACTCGGCGGCGAAGAGGTATGCCGAGAGGGGATACCAGATCATTTTGATTGGCCATCGGAAACACGTGGAGACGATCGGCACAGCGGGGGAGGCGCCCACAGTGACCACCATTGTTGAGACGG
Organism: uncultured bacterium; assembly: GCA_964458995.1. GTDB lineage: Bacteria > Chlamydiota > Chlamydiia > Chlamydiales > SM23-39 > REEB52. The sequence continues at coordinate 10,059 of CAYWKW010000008.1, forward strand.
CTGAAGAGGTGGAACAATTGCCGTTTGGCCCCGAGCAGAAATTGGCCTATTTGACGCAGACGACATTGAGTCTCGACGATGTCAAAGAAATTACCGAAGCTCTTTTAAAGCGATACCCAAATGTCGAGACGCTGCCCAGCTCATCCATTTGTTATGCGACGACCAACCGGCAAATGGCTCTTCGGCAGATTACGGAGCAGGCCGATTTGGTTTTGGTCGTGGGCGATCCGAAGAGTTCCAATTCCAACCGGTTGAGAGAAGTGGCCCAGCGCAGAGGGAGGATGGCCTATTTAATCAACGGAGAGAAAGAGATCCAGCCCGAGTGGTTAAAAAATGTCGAAGTGATCGCGATGACTGCGGGGGCATCGACTCCCGAAGCCATTGTCCAAAGCTGCATTGCCCGATTGAAAGAAATGGGACTGAAAAACGTTGAAGAGGTTGTTTTTACTGAAGAAGACGTCTTTTTTCAATTGCCAAAACAGGTGCTCGTCTAATACCGTGAGGGAATGGCAGATCCCTCCGAACGAGTCGTCCACTTAGAGAAACAGAGTCTCAAACGAGTCCTCGGAGCGTCAGAGCTTTTTGCAGTGGGATATGGAGATGTGGGCTCCTCCCTTTACTACGCGCTTGGATTGACCGCTCTTTATGCCTTGGGCGCCACCCCAATCGCTTTGGCCATTGCCGGTTTTGTTTTTATCTGCACATCGCTGACCTATGCTGAAATGGCTACCACCTTCCCCGAGCCAGGTGGGTCGGCCACCTTTTCCCGCTACGCTTTTAACGATCTGATTTCGTTCATCGCCGGATGGGGACTCCTTCTCGACTACATTGTGACCGTAGCGATCTCCGCTTTTGCGATCCCCTCCTACGTAAAATACATCATTCCCTATCCCAATTCGATCCTTTCGCAAATTGTGGCCACTGTTGCCATCATTCTGATTCTCTATTTAATCAACGTGGTAGGGATAAAGCATTCGGGCCGCTTTAATTTGATATTGGCCATAATTACGATTCTATCGCAGGCCTTGATCATTCTAATGGCAGCGGTCCTCCTCATTAACGTGCCCTACATCATCAGCCATTTGCGCATCAACGTTCCTGGCGCCGACTGGTCGCCGAGTTGGTGGGAATTTATGAAAGGCACTGCTATGGCGATGGTGGCCTATACGGGGATCGAATCGATCGCCCAATTAGCAGCAGAGACCCGCAAGCCCTCGATTGCCATTCCGAGAGCCATCAAATGGACCATGTATACGCTCGTGATTTTATATTTCTTCATATCTGTCGTAGGTCTTTCGGTTATCTCTCCGCATGAACTCGGCACCACCTATATCAATGATCCCATTGCAGGAATCGTCGCCCAATTTCCCTTTGGAGGGAATTGGCTAGCGCCTTGGTTTGGCCTCATTGCCGCGCTCATCCTCCTCATCGCTTCAAACGCAGGGCTTATCGGCTGTTCCCGATTGACCTTTTCGATGGGTGAATTTTACCAGGTGCCCCATTTTTTCTACAAAATGCACCCCCGCTTCAGAACTCCCTACATTTCGCTCGGAGTTTTTGCCGGCCTCTCCATCATCATCGTGATTTTGAGCCGAGGGAAGATGCTCTTTATGGCCGACCTTTATAACTTTGGAGCGCAAATCGCCTTTTTTTCCGCCCACATGTCGCTTCTCGTTCTCCGCTGGAAAAAGCCCACCTTGCAGCGCCCCTTCAAAGCTCCCTTCAACATTCCGCTGGGCAAAGGGCGTTCCTGGCCTCTAACCGCCCTCATAGGCGCTCTTGCCACATTTTTCGTCTGGCTTATTGTTATCATTACCAAACCGGCTGGGCGCAATCTCGGTCTTATTTGGATTTTCGTCGGACTCTCGATGTATTTTTTTTACCGCAAAAAAAAGCAGCTTCCCCTCGCGGGGCATTTGTCAATTGAGAAAGTGAAGATTCCCGAATATCACCCCATGCATTTGAAGAACATTCTGGTGACGGCGCGTCTTCTCGGCAACACCGAAGCATTGCAAACGGCCTGTCAACTCGCGCAAAGTTTTGGCGCCAAGCTGACCGCCGTCCACATCATTGAGATTCATCCCAGCCTACCCATGCACGCGCCGATGCTCAAGCGCGAGGAGCAAGGCGAAGCTGCGCTCAAACGGGCCGAAGCGGTGGCTCGGGAATATCAACTCTCGATCAATTTGAAACTCGTCCGCGCTCGTTCCATCGAGGGTGCGATCCTCGATCTCATTGCGCATGAAAATTACGACATGGTGATTGTAGGAACGCGCAAAGACGAACTGAAAGAGAAAGAGTCCTTTGCTGTGCAAGCGGAAAAGCTACTAAAAGCGGCTCCTTGCCGCGTTCTCTTTTGCAAATCTTGATAAATATTCCCCCGTTATTTAAACTAGAAGCGCAACAAGGGGAAATTATGCCTGTGCCAGTAACTTCAACAAAAAGAGATACGCCAGCGCCCTGGGCTCATCTCCCAGGTGAGGTTTCATCGAAGGTGGGTCGCATTACAACATATCCAGAAAAGGTCGTTCCTACGTATTGTTTTCTACCCGGTGATCGTTCGTTAATGTTTTTTGATTTTGTCTATAAACGTCCTGCTGGAATGTTACAGTTAATGGTTGCTGTTACGACCGCTTTTGAGTCCGTTAGAAAAAGTGGTGGAAAACCAAGAATGTGTCCCTTAACTTCCAGTTCCCCTGAGACACCGCAAGAGAAACAATGGTGTGTACGTCTTGTCACCCCAGTTAACAAAATGAAAGAGATATTAGCTGAGCTTTATACAATTTATCCCCAACTATACTACGAGCTAGGTCCTAAAATTCAACAGGAAATGGAAAGGGAAAGCGAAAGCAAACTTGTTAAAAATTCTCTTTCAGTTTAGAATTATTACTCAAATTAATCTCAAAGGAGCAATTTATGGCAACTGTAGTCGGTCCTCAACTTCCCCACCCTCTTACTAGATCGCATTCTATGGGTTTCGTCGAACCAGGTTGTTGGACGAGAAGGCCAGTTGGATCTAGGAGCGTACCTGTTGGTCGTGAGTGGGAGCGCATGGCTTTGCAGGGAGCTGCTGATGAGAGAAAACGTATGGCTGTTGCCCAGGCGAGTAAGACTCATGCTATGGTGGCAAAATCTGACGGAGTTTTACAAAGATCTGCAATGGCAGCTTCTGGTTCTGGAGATGGCGGCTCAAAAGTTCGGCAGCAAATCATTCCAGGGGGTACCAGTTTTCCCTCTTCCACTTCACCAGCTCCAAGACCAGTCATAGGAGGAGCAGGGTCGGGCTTCACAAGAGCTCAACAACAACCCTCCCCCGTTCAAGTCGCAAGCCCAGCCCTAGCCCAGCCACAGCCTCCAGACGTCTCTAGTGCTCTATTAAGCCAAACTCTAGCTGGAGAACGAGCTTCTGCCGTTTTAAGTGAAGAGGCCGTTGTTGTTTCTCGGCCATCAAGCCCAGTAGCTGCGGGTCAACCACAGTCTCTAGATAATGGAGCTGCAGACCAAGATTCTGTTTCTGGCGATCGAAGCAGCTCCCTGTTGGGTCCACAAGTTTTTGCTGCTGAAGCTGCAGAGCAGGGTTCTGTTTCTGACGGTCGCATAAATCCAGGTCCGGATCAACAATCTTCCTCGACTGCGGAGACTGGTCCTGAGTTTGGCGGTAGAGGAAGTCCAGCTGCGTCTCCACCATTGCCTCCTGTTGCTGAAGCTGCAGAGCCAGCTTCTGATTCCAGTGGTCAAACAAGTCCAGCCCCGGCTCAGCAACCGCCTGAGCCAGTAAATGCAGCCCGGAAGCGAGGGCTTGATCCCTCTGATCCGTTATTTACTCCTCATGTACCCAGAGCCCCTATTACCGTGATTGCCGGTGATCGGTCTTATACAGATCTCGATCCTAGAGATAGGGGCAGGACATCTGCTGCTTGTCCACGTCCTGCCTTTGATCAACTCCTTCAGGAATGGATAAAGGCTGCGAAAAACGTTGCTGCCCGGGCGGAAGGGACATTTACATGGTAGGTAGCTTGGAAGAAAGGTTGGCTAGAGAAGAGGATCTGTGTGTAGGGATGGCGCGGATGGGTAAATAGCTCATCCGTGTCTGCTAGCTCTACGATTCTTCCTTGATGCATCACGGCCACGCGATTGGAAAGGTAGCGCACCATTGCCAGGTCGTGCGCAATAAAGAGAATCGTCAGCCCGAGTTCGCGTTGGATTTTTTGTAGGAGATTGACGATCTGGGCCTGGATCGATACGTCCAGGGCCGATATCGGCTCGTCGCAAATGAGAAACTCAGGATTGAGAGCCAAGGCTCGGGCGATTCCGATTCTCTGCCTTTGCCCGCCGCTAAACTCGTGAGGATAGCGCTTTTTAGAGTGGCGGGGCAGACCAACTAAGTCGAGCAACTCGTCGACACGGCTTGGAAGGCGGTGAATCTGGGTCGGCTCTTGTAAAATAGAGCCTACGCTCATCCGCGGATTTAGAGAGGAATAGGGATCCTGAAAGATCATTTGCATCTTTCTGGGAAGCAAACCGGTGATTGGGTGTCCGTCGTAGAATATCTCGCCTGAGGTGGGGGCGATTAAGCCCAGCAGCATCCGGCCGAGGGTCGATTTGCCAGAACCCGATTCGCCTACAAGACCTAGGGTTTCTCCGCGCTGAATGGTTAGGCTCACATTGTCGACGGCTTTGAGTAGCTTCTTTTTCCCAATTGGATAGATCTTGGTCAGATTCTTGATGTTGATCACTGGACCCTCCAGCAGGCTATGGGGCCGGGGGGCTCTTCGCGACATTTCAGGGCTGCAAAGGGGCACCGCTCTTTGAAGGCGCAGCCTCTGGGCAAAACGGAGAGGTTGGGGGGAGAGCCCTCAATCGCCTGCAGGGGCTCGGAGCGGGGCTTATCGAGTCTGGGCAATGAGTTGAGTAACATTTGCGTGTAAGGGTGTTGGGGCCTTTTCAGAACCTCTTCGACGCGGCCGCTCTCCACAATTTTTCCCGCATACATAACGAGGACTCTTTCGCAAATGGCCGCCACAACGCCAAAATCGTGGGAAATGAGGAGGAGACTCATATGGAAGTGCTGTCTCATCCGCTTGATCAGGTCGAGAATCTGGGCCTGGATCGTCACGTCCAAGGCAGTTGTCGGCTCATCGGCGATCAGGAGACGGGGATTGCAGGCGAGAGCGATGGCGATCAGGACTCTTTGCCTCATTCCGCCGCTCAATTGATGAGGATATTGGGCGATGCGTAACTCTGGTTCGTTTACACCCACCAGTTTTAGAAGCTCAATGGCTTTTTGCTGCGCCTCTTTGCGGCTCGCCATCTTGTGATAGATGAGCCCTTCCGCAATCTGCGCCCCAATCTTCATGGTGGGATTGAGAGAAGTCATCGGATCTTGGAACACCATGCCGATCTTTTTGCCAGGGCCCACATTTTCTTTGCCCTCGAACAAGACTTTCCCGCCCACCTTGCCAGGCGTTAGGCGCGTTAGGGCCTGCACGGCGGCGCTCTTGCCACATCCCGATTCGCCCACAATGCCAACCGCTTCGCCCTCCTCCACCGCAAAGCTGATGCCCCGCACCGCATGCAGCGCGCCAAAAGTAACGGTTAAATCTTTCACCTCGAGCAAACTCATCGCCTTAACCTCGGATCTAGAGAATCTCTCAACGAGTTGCCCAGCAAATTAAACGATAGCATCGTCAAAGTGATCATCGCTGCTGGGAAAAAGAGTCTCCAAGGGTAGTATCTCATGGCGCTCAAACCATCGTTCAACATCACGCCCCAGCTGGCCGCGGGCGCCTGGATCCCCAGCCCTAAAAAGCTCAAGAACGCCTCGGTGAAAATGGCCGTCGGAATCGTCAGTGTCATCGCCGCAATAATCGGCCCCATGGCATTCGGAATCAGGTGGCGCAGCAAAATCCTCACAGGCGACGCCCCAATAGCTCGGGCGGCAGTGATGTAGTCATTTTGTTTCAGCTGCAGAATTTGGCTCCGGCAAATCCGGGCCATATTGATCCACCCTGTCATCGTCATCGCAATCAAAATCGTCACAATGCCCGAACCTCGAATCACCGTCAGCAAGATCACCACCAGCAAGTAGGGGATGGCATGCAACACATCGCAAATGCGCATCATCAATTCCTCGACCCGCCCCCCCACATAAGCGGCGACCGAGCCCCAAAGCACCCCGATCATCATATCGATCGTCGCAGCCGTAATCCCCACAAACAGTGAAATCCTAGCTCCCCACCAAATTCTCGTGAAGATGTCTCTGCCCAGCTCATCGCTTCCGAACCAAAACTGCCAACAGGGGGGCGTGTTTTTCAACTCCAACTGAATGTCCGAATAGTCATAAGCGGAGATGAACGGCCCCGCAACCGCCATGACCAGCAGCACCCCCAAAGTCACCAAAGCAAACTTCGCCTTAGGCATAATGTTCCTTTCTCAGTACATGCAAAATATCACGTTTCATAAAAAATGGCACCTTCTCTATATTGAAGTTATGCTAAAGGATATGATCATTCAGCTTTTAAAAAAGCATCTTTACGATCTAAAGCACCGCTTTCACGTGTCTTCCTTATCCATTTTTGGGTCCATTGCCAGAGGAGAAGAAAAACCAGAAAGTGACCTAGATGTGCTTGTAAGTTTTGATGGGCCAGGTACTTTCGACGGTTATATGGATCTAAAATTTTTTTTAGAAGATCTAGTTAAACGTAAAGTAGACCTTGTAACAGAAAAAGCAGTATCCCCAAGATTGAAAGCGATTATTGAAAAGGATCTGATTCGTGTCTCGTGATGTTGAATTTTTTCTTGAAGATATTGAAAAGGCTAAGCATAAACCTCTTTCCTCAAACGGATTCTTGGGTCAAGTAGGGTATAAACTATGTCAACGAGGAACATCATGACCATGAGGAAGCTGCTGAAGAAAATCGTGAGCCCCATGATCATCGGATAATCGCGGCCATTGATGCTGTGGATCATCCATTGCCCTAGGCCAGGAATGGCAAAAATCTTCTCAATCATAAAGCTTCCGGTTAAAATATGGGTGGTCACTGGACCGAGGTAGGTGATGACGGGCAGGAGGGCATTTCTCAATCCGTGCCGCAGGGAGATTTGAAAGAGGGGAAGCCCTTTGGCCATGGCGGTTCGTATGTAATCTTGCTGGAGAACTTCCACCATGTTGGAGCGGGTTAGCCGGGCAATAAAGGCCGTGGGCAGGGCGGCCAAGGCAATGGTTGGCAAAATGGTGTGCTCAAAGTCTCCCCACCGCGCCACCGGAAGCCAATGGAGCTTTACGCTAAAAGTAAACTGCAGCAAGCTGGAGAGGACAAAGTTGGGGACCGAAACGCCCAGGGTCGAAATGATCATGGCGAAATTGTCTTGCCACTGGCCCCGTCTCATGGCCGCCCAGGTTCCGAGGAGGATTCCCGTGGGGACGGCGAGAAGAAGAGCCTGTAGCCCAAGCTGCGCCGAAATGGGGAACCCCTCGGCAATGAATTGGTTGACCGACCTGCCTTGATAGACAATGGAAGGGCCCAGCTCTCCGCTTAAAAGCCCCTTTAAATACTTAACATATTGAACCCAAAGTGGCTGATCGAGGCCAAAGTAGGCGTAGAGTGACTTCAACACTTCTTGAGGGATGATCCGGTCGCCAATGAACGGGTCGCCCGGAATCGCATGCATGAGAAAAAAGGTCCCGGTGACCACGCACCAGAGCGAAACTAAAAGGATGAGCCCCTTTTTAACGAGATACTGAATCATTGCTCTTAAGATATCATTTCTCAGAAAAAAATGGTTCTAGATTTGCGCGAAAGTGGCGCGGATGGCTTCGACGCGGTTCTTATTTGCGCCAGGCTTTGAGAAGTCTAAATGGACCGCGTCTCTAAATCCGGATCGCGATGCAGAGCGGATTTCAAACTGCTGTTTGTCACGATCGTAGAAGAGATCTACGTCGTCAATATAAACGCCTTTCAGGGGGCCCGAGGGGATTGTGACTGTATATTCATAGTGGAGGTAGTTTTCTCTCTCTTCAGTGAGGACCGCGTTGGCGGCTTTGAAGAAGGGTCTATCCGCTGTTTGGAAAAGGGCCTTCATTTGAGCCATGGGGTCTGCGATGTGTGCGGGAATGGCGATCGGCTCGACGTTGTAGAGCTGGCCCCAGCAGCTTTTGGCTTGGCTATTGACACAGTTGGGAGAATAGGGACTGGGGGGAAGGCGGCCAGCGAAGTTGCTTTCCGTTCGGGCGTTGAGGATGGCGGGCAAAGAATATTTCTCAAGCAAGCGGGGCTCGAGGCGGTGCGCGATTTTTTTGAGTCCATAGCCCGCCAGGGAAGAGAGAATGGAGAGGGGAAACAGGACAATCGCTACCACTTTGGCAATCAGTCTAAAAAAACCTGTGGTTGTTTCAAGACTTTTTAGGACCTTTCCTTCCAGAGTGTAGCTCCTTCCAAAGAAGAGGCGGGCAGGGGATAGGAGCCAATCACCCATCCGTTCTAACGGGTGGGAGGGCTGAGATCCTTCAATTTCATTGATCATCGTCATCTGCATGCAAACCAGTGTAGCACATTTTAGTACTGACATAAATCACAAAGAAAGAGTATACTCTGCCCCATGCTTGAAAGAAACATCAATTTTAACAATAAATTTCACTTTACCAGCCTCGGCTGCGCACGCAACGTCGTGGACAGCGAGGTGATGATCGGAATCCTCCTGCAGGCTGGCTATGAAGTGACGCCTGAGCCGCAAGAGGCCGATTTCCTCGTGGTCAATACCTGCGCCTTCCTCGAGTCTTCCCGTCAAGAGGGGATCAACACCATCCAAGACCTCTTCGATCTTAAAAAAAAGGATGCGAAGGTCATTGTCGCCGGCTGCATGGTTCAAAAGCATAGCGGAGAGTTGAAGGAGCGGTTTCCAAATATTCACTATATGCTTGGGTCGGGGGATGTAGAAAAAATTTTAGTTGCCGTCCAATCGGGATCTCAGGGCGAAGCCGTCACCTCCGCCCGCAGCTACCTCGAATGGGGCGAAGTTCCCCGGACGCTGTCGACTCCCAAACACTACGCCTATCTCAAAATTGCCGAAGGGTGTAAAAAACGGTGCGCCTTTTGCATCATCCCGACGATTAAGGGGCCGCTCAAAAGTAAAACAAATGAACAAGTCCTGAAAGAGTTCAATGCCCTTTTGTCACAAGGCGTTTATGAGGTCATCCTCATCGCTCAAGATTTGGGAGATTTTGGCAAAGATAGGAAACAGAAAGGGGCTCTTGCCGTCCTTCTAAGAGAGATGCTCCAAGTTAAAAAGGACTTTTGGATCCGCCTGCTCTATCTCTATCCTGACGAAATCGATGATGAACTGATCGCGATCATGAAAAGCGATCCCCGTATCTGCCCTTACCTCGATATGCCCATCCAGCACATCAATAACGAAATGCTCAAGGCGATGCACAGAACCACTTCGAAGGAGCAGATCGTTGAGATCCTCGCCAAACTGCGCAAAGAGATCCCGCACGTCGTCATCCGCACCAGTTTGATGGTGGGCTTCCCCGGGGAAACGGAGGAGCAATTTAAGGAACTCGTTGACTTCGTCCAAAAAGTTCCCCTCGACAATGTCGGAATTTTTAAGTTTTCCCTCGAAAAAGAGGCCTTTGCAGCCAAGCTGCCCAATCAAATCTCAGAAGAGGTGAAACAGGCCCGCTTTGAAAAATTGGCTGCGGCTCAGCAAAAAATGGTTCGCAAACGATCCAAACAGATGATCGGCCGTACGCTCACTGCCGTCGTTGAAGGATTCCATCCCGAATCGAACATGCTATTAAAAGCCCGCTATAGCGGCCAATGCCCCGAAATCGATGGGCAAATCATCATCAATGACGGGCGCAAAGTCACCGGTTTCGGTCAACGCTACGAAGTGGAGATCACCGATGCGACCGATTACGACCTCATTGGAAAAGTTCTCGGCCCTGCCGGAGCAAAGAAAGAGGTGCGCAAATTAGCATTAGTTTAAAAAAGGGAAAAGAGAAAGCCATCCGCATGCGCCACCACTGGATCTACTCCGGGGCAGTCGCATCGGCTCCCGCTTTTTCTGATGGCGATCTCGTAGATGTTCTTTCAGCCGCGGGCGACCGCTTAGGAATCGCCATGCTCAATAAGGGGCGCTCCATCATCGGCCACATGCTCGCCTTTGGCAAAGAAACCCTCGCCGAAGCGCTGCCCAAAAGGATTAGAGAGGCCGCCCAATTGCGCAGGAAGTGGTTTGATCCGGCTCAGACCAATGCCATCCGCCTCATCAACGCGGAAGGGGACGGGATCCCGGGCCTCATCGTCGACGCCTATGCAGACGTCCTCGTCATGCAGGTCGCCAATCCAGGCATTGAACGCCTTAAATCCGAAATCATCTCCCATCTCATCGCTGAATTTAAGCCCCGCTCTCTCTATGAAAAGTCGACCTCGTTTATGCGCCGCAAAGAGGGGCTCGAAGAAATTAAAGGGCTTCTCTATGGCGTAGATCAACCTGAAATTGAAGTTCTAGAAAACGGTCTTCGCTACTCTGTCGATGTTTTGGAAGGACAAAAAACGGGCCTATTTCTCGATCAGAGGGAGATGCGCGCGCTTGTCCGCAATCTCGGAGCGAAACGAGTTCTCAATTGCTTTGCCTACACAGGCGGCTTTTCCATTGCCGCGCTTGCAGGAGGCGCTCAACATGTAACAAGCGTTGACAGCAGTCCCAAATGTGAGCCCCGCATGCAAAAAAACCTGCAGCTCAACGGCCTTGCAAACCACCAATTTATTTGCGGCGATGTCTTTAATTTTCTAAAGACTACCGATTGGAACTACGATCTGATTATTCTCGATCCGCCCGCCTTTGTGAAAAAGCGTGATGACATTGCCAAAGCTTTCCGCGCCTACAAAGATCTCAACCGGCACGCCATCGAAAAAATGGCCCCTGGCAGCCTTCTTCTCACCTGCTCCTGCTCCTATCATGTCGATGAGACCCTCTTTCAAAACATCCTCTTCAGAGCCGCCCACGAAGCCAATCGCCAAGTCCGCATTCTAGAGCGGCACCGCCAAGCGCACGACCACCCCATCTCCATTTTCCACCCTGAAAGCTGCTATCTCAAAAGCTTTCTTCTTTATGCAGACTATACCGCTCGTGATTGAAAAATCGGCTCTGCCTGCGTCGGACAGCCACAGAATTTGTGACCCGCCTGCATCGCTAAATTTTTTAAATTTAGCTGCTTCGGCGCCGGCTGCGCCTGGCACAAATTCTGGGCGCCTCCTTGGCATACTCCGATTTTTGAATCCCTCTCGGTATAGATCCTCTTGAAAAAATATCTTTAATCCTTTTCACTGCAGATAACACGGAGCGCTATCTGATGAACAAAAAGTTTAAGTTCACTAATTACACCCTATTTGTCTCCTGCATTGCGGCCATAGGCGGGATTCTCTTTGGCTACAATGCCAGTGTGATTTCAGGCATTCTTCTCTTCATTTCGACCGATTTCAATCTCACAACGATTCAACAAGAGCTCATTGTGAGCACTCTTTTAATCGGCGCACTGATAGGGGCATTTTTTGGCGGTTTTATCGCCGACCATTTTGGGAGAAAAAAGACCCTCTTCCTCACCCTGATCCTCTTTTTTATCGGCATCTTTACTCTCACCGATGCTTCAGGTTACGATTCCTTTCTCGCGGGTCGATTTATTTCGGGCCTGGCAATCGGCATTGTCTCCATGGCAGTTCCCCTCTATATTGCCGAAATGTCTCCACCTGAAAATCGCGGCGCGCTTGTTTCGCTCAACCAGCTCTGCATCACCATTGGCATTCTCCTCTGCTACATCGTCAACTATGCCTTCTCCACCACCGGATCATGGCGCGCGATGTTCGGCTTTGCTTTCATCCCAGCCATCCTTCAATTTATCGGCCTCTTTTTCATACCAGAGACCCCCTCATGGCTGATCAGCCATAACAAAAAAGAAAAAGCGGAAAAAATTCTCCACCGCGTCATCATTGCCCACCCGAACCAAAAGCTAGAAACTGTCAAAGAGGAGCAAGATTCACCCACTGAGAAAAATTGGAGAGAGCTATTCAATCCCGACGTGCAGAGGCCTTTCCTCATTGGCATTGGCATTGCTGTTTTTCAATCGATCACCGGCATCAACACGGTCATTTACTACGCCCCACAAATCTTTCAACATGCCGGTTTTGAAGCTGCGCAGACAGCTCTTTTTGCCACCATTCTGGTTGGCGTCGTCAATGTTCTTGTCACGATCGTTGCCCTTTGGCTCATTGACCGCATTGGCCGTCGCCCGCTCCTTATTGGAGGCCTCATTGGCATGGCTGCCGCGCTCCTCGTCCTGGGCGTCTCTTTCTTTTGGCAAAGCGAATCGGCCGGCCTCACCGCTGTCGCAGCCATGCTCTGTTTTGTCGCCTTTTTTGCTGTTAGCCTTGGACCTGTTGCCTGGCTCATTATTTCTGAGGTTTATCCTCTCGGTATCAGGGGCAGGGCTATGGGGATTGCCACCTTTTCCAACTGGGTTTGCAACTACTTTGTTTCCCTCACATTCCTCACGCTCATCGATGTTTTAGGAAGCTCGGGAACCTTCTGGCTTTATGCAATCATTTGCTTTTTGGGCCTCTGGTTTGTTATAAAGTTAGTCCCAGAGACGAAGGGCAAAACCTTTGAGCAAATCCAAAGCTTCTGGAAAAAATCATGAGCTACGCTGAAATCCAAAAAATCCTCGCTGCCGATGCAGATAAACTTCTCAAACACAGCTGCAAAACCTTTCCCAAGGAGCGGCTCCACATACCAGGCCCCGATTGGGTCGACCGGATTTTTGGCCCCAGCGACCGCAACCCCCGCGTACTCCGCAGCCTTCAATCGATTTTTTCCCACGGCCGTCTAGCCAACACTGGCTATCTCTCTATTCTTCCCGTCGACCAAGGCATTGAGCACACCGCCGGCGCCTCCTTTGCACCCAATCCCGAATATTTCGACTCAGAAAACATCGTCCGGCTCGCCATTGAAGGCGGCTGCAACGCCGTCGCCTCCACTTTCGGCGTCCTCGGCTCAGTCGCTCGCAAATACGCCCATAAAATTCCCTTCCTCGTCAAATTCAACCACAACGAACTGCTCACCTATCCCAACATTCACGATCAGATCTTCTTTGGAACCATCAAGCAAGCCCACGACATGGGCTGCGTCGCCGTGGGCGCTACCATCTATTTCGGCTCGCCCGAATCGCGCCGTCAAATCGTCGATGTGAGCCAAGCCTTTGCCTATGCCCACGAGCTCGGCATGGCTACCGTTCTCTGGTGCTACGTCCGCAACTCCGCCTTCAAGACCGCCGACAAAGACTACAATGAAGCCGCCGACCTCACGGGCCAAGCTGACCACCTCGGTGCTACCATTGAAGCTGACATCGTCAAGCAGAAGCTACCCATTTGCAATGGCGGCTTTAAGGCTCTTAAGTTTGGCAAAACCGACGACAAGATGTACACCTCCCTCTCCTCCGACCATCCCATCGACCTGACCCGCTACCAAGTCATCAACGGCTACTCCGGGCGCATTGGCCTCATCAACTCGGGCGGCGCCTCGGGCAAGAACGACCTTCACGAAGCCACTTTTACGGCTGTCACCAACAAGCGCGCGGGCGGCATCGGCCTCATTTCCGGGCGCAAAGCCTTTCAAAAGCCCATGTCCGAAGGCGTCCAGCTCCTCCACACCATCCAAGACGTCTACCTCTGCAAAGAGATCACCGTGGCCTGAACCCCTCACGGATTGTCCATGAAACGCATCGGGCCGATTCCCTGCCCCTTTAGCTTTTCTGTCGCGAGATAGGCGTTATAGGCATAATAAATTGATCCAACAGCAAGAGCCGCTGTAACAGCTCCCGCCAAAGGACCCGCCGTGAAAACGCCAACAGCGATTAAGACAATGATGCCGATCAGATTCACCAGATGACCGACGAGGGCCGCTTTCGAATAAACGACCTCTCTCTTTAAAGTTTCTATCAACTCTTGTCTGTGCGTTTCAAAATTCTCAGCCGCCTGCGAATAGGACTTATCATTGTCATTTGCGTAGGCATGAGAAGCGGCAGCTTCGGACACGAGTAGCATAAATCTAGAAGATGAAATGGCCAGCTTGGATGTTACAACGTTGTAAGCTCCTACAACTGGCCCCACTACAGGCAGAGCAGATAAAATCGCTCTAATGTTGACGCCGCTTGCCATATAGACCTTCCTGGTTAGAGCTGGGCATTTTACTCCTGGAAATGAAAAAGCTACAAGGGATAAATTTTTCTTTCTTTATACACTCTGAAGATGTTTTTGTGGGCGATGTTTTCAAGTTGGGATTCAGTGAGATGGGGGCGAAGGAGGTTGAGGAGTGCTGGATAGCAGGAGGCATTGTCAAAGTGGGGATAGAAAAAGGGATGGAGATGGGCCAGTTCGGGAATATCGGTATCGTTGAAAAAGTCGGCACCGAAACAGAGGCAGGAAAGCCCGTTGAGTTTGTGGGCATGTTCCACTTGGAGGAGAAAGTCGTCGGGTCCCCGGTTGCCTAGGAAACGACGGATAAAATTGAGCCCAATAAGACCCTTTCGATGGATGATCTCTTTGGCAATTTCGTCGGTGAGATTGCGGGGTTGATCGGCCACTTTTCGGAAGTTGGAATGGCTGGCTATAGCGGGGATTGAGTAGTTTTTGGCGTCGATTGTGTTTAAAATGTCATGAGCGAGGAGATCTGAAGTGTGGCTCAAGTCGATGGCGATTCCTTTGCCATGCATCCAGTGAAGAAGGGTTTTGCCATCGGGCTTGAGCCCTATTTTGGAATTATTTCCTCCGCCAAACCGATTCTCATCATTCCAGGTAAGACTGATGTAGAGGATGGGGCCAGCTTCTTGGTTCCATCGTGTGATGCGATCGAGACCTGTTTGAAGAGGCTCATTTTCTTCAGAGAAGACGGAGGCATTTTCAATGGAGAGGTAGGGGTGGATTTGTTGGGCAAAAGCTTTGTATTTGTGGGGAAGGGTTTTGAAGACTTGGAACTGCTTTTCTCCGTTGACAGCGCTGTTAGTCTGAGTGACTTCAAAGATGGCCATTGTTTGAAGGACAACTTGTCCAGCAAGCAATTGGGGAATGGAGGCGCGGCATTGCGGATCTTCGGCGGAACGGCTGGGATCCTGAATGAGATGGTGGAGAAGATCGCAATGGAGGTCGGCTATTTTCAAGGTTCCCTGTGGATGGCGAGGGGGGAAAAGGCTTGGCAAACGGGCATGAGCTCAATGGTATTGATGTTCACATGCTCGGGGGCGGTGGCGCAGTAGAAAATGGTTTCGGCGATGTCCTCGGGCGTGAGGGGCTTGGTTTTTTCATAAAGACTTTTGGCCTTGGTTGCATCGCCCCGGAAGCGGACGCTGGAAAACTCGGTCCCGCCGACAAGGCCCGCTTCTATGCAGGTGACCCGGATGGGGGTTCCCAAAAGATCTGCTCGAAGGCAGAGGGAAAATTGGTGCACGAAGGCTTTGGAGGCGCAATAGACATTGCCGCCGGGATAAGGATAGGTGCCTGCTGTGGAGCCGAGGTTGATGATGTGCCCTTTGTTGCGCCGAACCATGCCGGGCAAAGTTGCATGAGTACAATAAACAAGGCCGTTGATATTTACATCAATGCATTTTTCCCACTCCTCCAAATCGCTCTGCTGGGCCTTATCGAGTCCCAGGGCTAGCCCGGCATTGTTGATGAGGATGTCAATGGGGCCAATCTTTTGGATAGTCTCCTCCACTTGGCTGAGCGAAGTGACGTCGAGCTCGTAGATTGTACCGCCGATCTCTTTGCGTAAGGTTTCCAATTTCTCTTTGCGCCTGGCAATAAGGACGAGGTCAAAGCCAGCTTTGGCAAAACGCCTTGCCGTCGCTTCGCCTATTCCCGCCGATGCGCCTGTAATGACTACTCTACGCTTTTGCGAAGTCGATGTGCCCATTTTTAACATCCACGTGTATGAGTTTTACCTTAAGAAAATCGCCAACGTCCACTTTTTCAAAGCCTTTCACAAGTTTGCCCTCGATGGGAGGCTTTTGAAGGCGGACCCAGGTTCCTTTGGGGGCCGCTCCCGTAACCATGGCGGGGAAGGTGCGCCCGAGGTCCTTTTCCATGACAAAGGCCGCCGCGCATTTGAGTAGGCGCCGCTCCACTTTCGTCGCATCATCCTCTTTTTGGGTGCAGTGCAGGGCCAGCTGGGCGAGCTCATCATTGCGATAGGCGGCGCTGAGGTTGAAGAGCGCGCTTTTTAGGAGCCGCTGCATGAGAAGATCGGGAAAACGGCGATTGGGCGCGGTGGCGTGCGTGTACTCATGCTCGGCTAGATCAAAGTGGCCGGGTGAGGCTTTGCCAGGTAGGCCTAGAACATATTCGCCTCTTCCGAGAAGTTTGATCATAGCGAGGGAGAGATCGGGGAAGTGAAGGGGGTTGTTTTTTTGTTGGTCGAGAAGGAATTGGCGCAGGGCCTTTGGATCGGGACGCGGGGGCAATTCAGTTCCAAGATTTTTGGCCAGGACGATGATCCGGTCCCACCGTTTGGGAGTTTTGACGACACGGCGGATGGTGGGAAGATTCCGGTTCTTGAGAAAACGGGTCGCTGCAACGTTGGCGGCAATCATGTAATTTTCGATGAGACGATGGGCTCTGTTCCTCTCTTCTTCCTCTAAGCTTACGGGAACGCCGTTGACGAGAATGGGCTGGAGTTTGATCTCCCCAAATTCTAGGGCTCCTTGAGATTGCCGGAATTGTTGGATTTTTTGCGAGATCCGATCTTGAAGGGCGAGTTGTTCTCGTAGGCCATGAACGGGAGGAAGAGGGCTTTTGCAAATTTGGTGTTGTAACCAAGCGCCTACGCAAGGATAATTCAGTTTTGCTTGATTGTGGACGAGAGCGTGATAGATGTCGATGAGATCAAAACGGCCATCATGGTCGACTTTCACCTCAATGACGATGGCGCAGCGGTCCACATTGGGATTGAGAGAGGTGAGGTTCGTGGAGAATTTAAGGGGAAGCATAGGGAAAACTTTCGAAGGGGTGTAAACAGAGGTGGTGTTGTGGGCCGCATGGTGATCGATCTGGGTCCCTTTTTTAATGAGCGCATCGACGTCGGCAATGGCTACAAAAATCCTCCCCTCCTCCGCAAAGGTCAGTTGATCGAGGTCGCGCGAATCTTCATTATCGATGGAAATCCAGAGAAGATTGCGCATATCGCGATAGGGTTGATGGGGCTTAGCAGGGGCATTGATCGCCTCTGCTTCTGCCATGACTGCCTCAGAAAAATCGGGCAGAAAACCTTTCTCCAACATCGCTAGGTGGGCAATCTCGCTAAGAGTGACCTTGTGTCGCATAAAATGTTTTATACCATATCGGGCGCATTATTTAAAGAAAATATTTGCATAGAATTCATGTATATTTTGTGATATAATATTATTAAATAAAAAAAGATTATATGGCAAATATTTATTCTTTAACACAAAGAGATCTAGAGAAACTAGCTGATAATAGCTATTCCTGTTGGAGTAGCGATGCGATTTATGGGAAGCTGGTTGATTTACAGCTGCAAAATAAAGAATATGAGAAGGCTTTTAAAAGCGCCTCAAAAATCTACTATTTTGCAAACGCGGATAAGGCCTTCTTCACAATCCTGCGCCAGGCGCCTGACCTGTCGATGAAAGAAAAGGCCGCAGCTCAGATGCTTTATTGTGTGGATCAAGATACAGCCTATCAAGAGGTGATCCAAATCAAATTGGAGAAAAACGATTGCGAAGGAGCCCTTGAAACGGCATCTCAGATGAATCTGGGCAATCAAATCAATGCCGCTCTGCTTGCCATCATTCAAAAGACTTCCGATCTAAAATTGGCCGAAAGAGCTTTCTCTCAAATGAGCTTTTATACCTCAGATAAAGATATAGCATTAGAACTCCTGATCGATCGCTTCTTAGAGAAAAGCGATTTTGCTGGAGCTCTGAATTTATTATCTATTGCCGGTTTTCTCTATTGTATTGAGAGGCTCTTTTTAAAGATCATTGGGAAAATGGAAGAAAAAGGGTTGAAAAAAGAAGATCTGAAACTGATTGAAAATGCCGTTGATAATCTCTCTTTTGGAAAACAGAAAGAAGTATTTCAAAAAATTGCCAATCAGTACAAAATCCTTGGGGATTCAAGTGAAGAGAGGCGGCTAATAGAGAAAATCCAGGATATTGATAAAAGCCAGAAACAGGCCGAAGTCGTTGTGAATAGAGTAATAGATGTTTCACTCATTCTTCCTTTAAGTGTTGCAGTTTTCTATTTTGGTTATACCGCTTGGTTGATGGGAGTGGCCGCCGTCGAAGCTGGCATTCCTGCTGCAGGTGTTTTTGGCGGCATGGCTCTTATGTCTTTAGCAGCAAGAACATTTCCTTTGTTTGCTTCTAAAGCAGGGGAGAGTGATTAGTTGATTTGCGTTTCAAATAAACAAGAAAATCTCTTTTCAGATCTAGCTGTGGGGCTTTGGAATTCCCGCATTTTAAAAGCTGTTGTTCTCACTTCAGCAGTCATCACAACGCTGGCCCTTTTATTACACCCCCCTGCGTGGATCCTGGTTGCATCAGCCATCGCTCTTTTTGCTTTGACGGCATGGATCGTAAACCCACAAAAACCGGCAAAAGCGCTCCAACAAATCATCTTTGAGTTATCGGCTATTAGCAGGTTGTTTAAGGCGCAAAAATACGACCGAATCGAAGGGACGGACCTCTTTTTGGGAGGTCAGCCCAACCGCTTGCAGTCCGATTGGAAAGCCATGAAAAAGTCGGGAATCGGAGCCGTCCTCTCTGTCAATGAGCCTTGGGAACGGGAACCAATGGGTCTATCTCTCCCATTTAAAGCTGCCGATTGGCATCAGTTAGGATTTGCTTATCATGTTCTAGATCAAGACGATTACTCTCTCTTAAGCGATGCCCAATTGCATCGAGGCGCCGATTGGATCCATGAACAAATCCAGCAGGGGCGGAAAGTCTTAGTTCACTGTAAAGCGGGAAAAGGGCGCTCGGCGCAAGTGGCAGCCGCCTATTTAATTAAATATAAAAACAGAAGCGCAAGGGAAGCGTGCCACATTATTAAAACGGCAAGACCGGTAACGGAGTTGGATGTTCCGCAAAAATTCAATCGTTTGGTTGAGTTTGCCAAACGTATGCAGGATCGGCAATACAGAGGGGATAGTAGACCTCAACAAAAGCTTTCCGGAATAGCGGATCATCAATGTATACAACTTCTTTCCCGTTGAATTGATCTTTGAGAGCGGGTGGAATTAAGATCCCCTGCTCTTCCATTTCTACTTTTAAAAAGCGATCATTGAACACAATTTGATCTTCTTTAAATTCCACGACGACAAAGCCTGAAGTCGAATGGACTAACGAAGAGATGCAAAGGATCAATTTTGGAAGAAATGCACTCATATTTTCCCCATTTTACGGTTAATCTCTTGAATCGTCAACGAAGGATCTTGAGCCAACCCTTTTAAGGCGCTCATCCTTTCACGGAAAGCCTTTACAGACGTTTCAAGGTGGTGATTTTCTAGTTTTTGCGCAATGGCGTCGACATCGATGGCGGCGATTTTAGCGCGCGCGCCTTCAGAAAGAGAGAGTTTTGCGTTGGGCAAGTTAGCCAGATGGTTGCGAAGCTGCTTGTTTTTTTCAGGAAAAGCGAGGCCATTATCGATCTTTTTTATGCCCAGAATCTCGTTGCCCAATGCATCGACCCCTTTCGGATAGCATAAAAAATTCCCTGAGTGCCCATCGGTATCATAGGTACACCAAAGGAGAAGGTTGGCATCTTCAAAATCCTTTTGGTCAAAGCGGGCTGCAATTTCGTCATCTGAAAGCCCCAAAGCTTGTAATTCCTGAAGAGCTGTAAAGAGGGCTTTGGAATTGGGAACGAATTCCTGGGCCGAACACAATTTTTCCTTGCTTGAAGGCCCAACTAGGTGGAGATATTCGTCCCGTTTTTCAGAAGAAATCGCTTCGGAAAAATCAAAAAATGTTTCCGATTGGATGATCGCCAAAACGGTTTTGGGAGCTATTTGCTCTACTCCGATCATACAGGCGATGTCATAGGTGGCCACTTCCCGGAACGGTGCGCAATAGAGCGGCATATTGGAGCGCACCGGACTCATATCGAATGGAGAGCGGTATTTTTTCGGATTGTTGAGACATCCGGCGTCTTCATCAATTGGTTTTACGATATATTGGGGGATGCCCTCCTCATTTAAGAGAAAGTAGGAGCCGCTGATTCCTTTTGAGATCAGTTCGAGTTCATATGGATCGATGACGGTTGCTTGCGTGCGGAACGATTCGAGAATTTGTTCAATTTTATCTTTGCGGTCTTTGATGGCATTGAAGAGGTTTTCTTCGGTAGCATAGGTATTTTTTACTTGCTCCCAGCAAGGTCCAAAGGACCAGTAGTCAATAGTTAGCGGGTGGCTTTGCAGCTCACAACAGGGTACATACACAGGCTCTTTAGATCGGAGAGCTGCCTGTTCTTGAGAGAGAAGGGCTGCATGCATTTTGAGAATTTCTTGTATTTCCATGAAATCCTTAGTTAACAGCCCGGGTTATTAAGACCCGGATTGTAGTTTCAAAAACTTAGCACTTTCCGCAGCATCTTCTGAGCGCTCTTTGAGCAGCAGCAGGAGTAGATGTTGAAGTGTTTGGAGTTGTTGTAGACGCAGACATAGTTGTAGAAGAGGTATTCGGTGTAGATGTAGATTCAGAAATAGTAGTAGAAGTGTGGTTGTTAGTTGTGTCTAAAGTTGTTGTAGACGTTGCTTGAGTTGTTGAGCTAGGAGAAAACGGGGTTGTAGAAGAAGAATGACCCGTTGTACTTGTAGCTGGAGTAGTAGTTGTTTTCATGAATAACCTTTAATTTAATTTTGTTTTGAACATTTCTATTATATTAATGTGGCTTAATAAATCAAACGGTAAATAATTGCTAATTATATAATTATAATTTCTTTATTCCCAGGGGAAGGGATGCTTGGCTGGGGGGATATCTTTATCTTCTTTGGGGTGGGAGAAGAGTTCGGCGAGGCCGCCGAAGAACCCTTTTTTGGGGATCTGGTTGCCTGCAATGAGGGCCGCAATCTGGGCCGCGGCAGGTCCTTTCACGATGTCGGGATCTTTGGTGGTTCCCCGAATGGGGATTTTCAAAACATAACTATCAGAAAGCGTTGCGATACCAAAAGATTGTTTGAGCGTGTCGGCTGGAAGGCCCAAATTCATGTGAAGCTCATCTTTAATCAGATTGACGCTGCCCCAAGTGCACACATGGATCGAGTCGGCCAAAAGGGCATCCATCCGGTCAGCATCTAGAATCCCATCGTGGATATGGAAAGTAATGGGGGTAAACCAGGCGTTCATGGTGGCAGCTTCAGAAAGGCGGGTTGCTTTTAAAAGGGTGATGATCGCGGCCAACGATTTCCCATTTTGGCAGCGAACTTGACCCAGATTGAGGGTGGCTTGCCCCACATTGAGTTTTTCTAACGAAAAGGGGAGCGGGCAATAGAAATCGTTCGGTTCGATCCTTAAAGTAACTGGGTTTTTGGCTTCAACACCCGTTAAAAATAGGGGGTTGGCATCTTTTAAAAGTAGGCTGCTCAGCTCTGGTGTCAAGCGGATCGAGGCAACCAACGGCTCGCTCAACGTGACCGAATGCTCCGATAGGACTCCTATCAGATGGCTTTTCAAATTAGCGGTGCTGACTTCGAGATCGATACGGCCGTCGGAAGGTTCCAATCGAACCGTCCCTTTCAGATTGAGGGTGGGGCCCAGAATCTGATCTAATCTTTGATCGAGCACAACCAGGGGGAAATTTTGGATATCGATTTGGATGTTAAAGTGGATCTTGGAATAGACCTGCCCCTTGAGAGACATATGCCCCTGCATTGTGACGCCATTCAACTCAAAGTCATTTCCCTCAATTTGCCCTTCGATGTTTTCAACGCGGCCTCCTCTATAAACAATCGATCCATTTTTCAGACGAAAGGCGCCTGAAAAGGACCAGAAGGGGGCATCGATTTCAAAATCCTCCACGGTTCCAGTGACGCTGTCATGAGTAAAGGTCACATGATGGAATTTTTGAGGGCCAAACCAAGACAAGCTGAGCTTATCAACCGTTACTTGTGTATTGGTTTTTCTCTCCAAGGCCTTTACAAAGAGGGGTTTACCCAATGGCGTCGAGGCAATTTTGGGGAGGAAAGCGAGGATGAGCAGAACAACAAAAAAAGCGGCTAGCCATTTACGCATGCCTACAGGATACAAGAAGGATCACGAATCTGGCAAGACGCCGCCGCCCCGGGCTAGAGAAAGCCGCAGGATGGGGTAGGCGAAAGTGCGGGCTTTGCAGGCAAGAGAAAGGAACAGGATAGCCAAGATCGGCCTCGCCGGCAGGATGACCAAGATAGTGGGGAGGCCCCACACCCCAAGAGGATGGGTGAAAATCAATTTCTTTTTCCCCATCCTGGCTATCCTGCCGGCGAAGCCGATCCTGGCCATCCTGTTTTGACCCATCTTGTTATTTTGCGCAGAGGTAGCGGAGGATGCCGGCGATTGTCTTGGCGTCGCGGATTTTGTTTTGCTCGATCATTTGTTTCGCCTCTTTCAAGGTAACGGGCACAAGATCAATCATCTCATCCTCATCAGGCTCAAGAGGAGAGGGAGTGAGGTCTTCCGCCAAAAAAAGATGCAAGTACTCTGAACAGAATCCAGGAGCGCTAAAAAAGCCGCCCATAGGGGTCACCTTCCTGGCGGCAAAACCAGTCTCTTCCTGCAATTCCCTTTTCGCACAGTCGAGAGGATCTTCATTTTCTTCGAGTGTTCCCGCAGGAAGTTCAAGGATGATGTCATCTACAGCTCGGCGCCACTGCTTAATCAGAATGATGCGCCCTTCCGGATCAATGGGCAAGATGACTGCCGCGCCAGGGTGGACGATAATTTCAGTCACTTTTGTCTTCTTGTCGAATTGATAAGTCTCGAGCTTCAATTTGACGGCGCGCCCTTTATAAATCCACTCGGTCTTTATATGGGCTCGCTTCTCTTTTTCTCGTTGCGCTTGCGACCTACTCATTCTACAGTGACCGATTTGGCGAGGTTTCGGGGTTGATCAATGTCGCAGCCTCGCTCCTTCGCTATGTAGTAGGCGAGCAGTTGGCCAGCTACAGTGGAGGGGAACGGGGAGAGTTCGTCGGTAGTGGGGGGGAGCCAAATGACATCGTCCGCAATGGCTGCGACCGCTTTTAACGTTTCGGGTGCGAGGGCGAGCGTGGGCGCGCCGCGCGCTTTCACTTCTTGGATGTTGCTGAGGATCTTATCTTCCGTTTTGTGATTGGCGCAAAAGGCGATGACCGGAAATTGGGCGTCAATGAGGGCGATGGGGCCATGCTTCAGCTCGCCTGCAGGATAACCATTGGCGTTCACATAGGAGATCTCTTTTAGTTTCAGGGCCGCTTCCATGCAGGTGGGGAGCATATAGCGCCTTCCCATGAAAAAGAAGTTGTTGTAGCGGGCATATTTTTTCGCAATCTTTTGAATCTGCGGAGCCGCTTTTAAAACTTGATCGATGGCAGCGGGGATTTTTTGGAGGGCATCGATATTCCCTTTTTTGGAAAGGTGGAGGGCAAGGAGATAGAGGACGGCAATCTGGGAAGTGAAGGCTTTGGTTGAGCAGACGCTCATTTCAGGACCCGCTTTGAGAAAGATGCACCCATCTGTTTCGCGCGTGAGTGTCGAGTTCTTCACGTTGCAAATGCCTAAAACTTGATGTCCTCGCGCTTTAATTTCTCGGACAGCGGAGATCGTGTCGGCCGTTTCTCCCGACTGGCTAATAGCGACCACCAGTGTGCCTGGGGGGATGATCCGAAACCGCGCTTCGGAGGCGATTTCGCAATGGGCGGGAATGCCAGCCATATCTTCTAAAAAGAGAGCGCCGATCGTCCCCGCATGGGCTGACGTTCCGCAGCCAATGAACCAAACGTTGCTGGCTTTATTGAACTCTTTGGGAAGCGATTCAAATTGCACCTTCCCATCCTCAAAACGACCTAAAATCGCCTTTTGTATGGTGGAGGGCTGCTCATAGATCTCTTTGAGCAGGAAGTGTTCAAAACCCTCTTTTGAGGGGGGCTTGAAATGGCTCTCCAACCTCTCCGTTTTCTTGACGATCTGTTTTCGATTGCGATCAAAAACGGTGATTTTTCCCCTTTCGACCTTTGCAATCTCATCATTGCGCAAGAAGACGATATTCCAGTTGTTTCCTAAAAAGGCATTGGGATCGGAAGAGATGATCGATTCAGATCCTTGGTCATCGGTTCCAATGGAGAGGGGGCACTCTCGAGCGGCAGCCACAATTTGATCGGGATGGTCTTTATGAATGAGCGCAATCGCAAAATGGCCCTTCAAAAAGGGGAGCGATTTTTGAACTGCATCGACGAGATCTCCCGCATAGTGTTTTGCGATGAGTTGGGTAATGACTTCTGTATCTGTCTCCGAGACGAATCGGACCCCGCCCCGTTTGAGTTCTTCGCGGATCGAGTCGTAATTCTCGATGATGCCGTTGTGGACGAGCGCAATCGATTCGTTTGTATCTAGATGGGGATGGGCATTGGCTTGAGTTACTTTTCCGTGAGTGGCCCAGCGAGTGTGCCCAATTGCGATATCTAAGGTTTTTAGCGTCAATTTTTGTTTCAATTGGGAGAGTTTGCCGACCTCTTTACATACGGCAATGATTCCATTCAAAATCCCTGCAATACCTGTAGAATCGTAACCTCTATATTCGAGTTGTTCTAAACCCGCAATGCAAATTTTAAGAGCATCTTTCAACCCAATGTATCCAAAAATTCCGCACATCTTATTCCTCTTTGGCTGCAACGATTGCTAAAAACAGGGGAAATTCCTTTCTTGCCCGATCTTCCATTTTGGCTCTTGCCCCTTCGCTTTTTTTGTCGGAAATCCACTCTTCCATGGCCACAATCGCCATTTTGGCGCTCCTCAACCATTCTACATAATCTGCTAATGGGTGGTGAAAAGAAAATGTATTCTCCGACTTTTCCCCTTTTCCAGGATGGGTTTGAATCGGTATTTTCTGGGGCGACAGATATCCATTCATGCGGCGGTATTGCAGTTTCATCTGCTCGTCGATTCCCCACCCGCTTTGCCTTGGAATGCGAAAACAGGGGTGGTTTAAGACGATCAGCATCTTGCCCTTCGCCTTCAAATGCCTCGCTCCATTTTGAATGGCGCTTTTTCCATCCTCCATATTCTGAAGGGATAAAATGAATGCGGCCCGATCAAAATCGACTTTTTTTACGGAGAGGCTTTGAGTGACATCTCCAATCAGAAACTGCCGATCGGGAGTCAATCGCTTGGCCGAATCGATCAACGCTTTGGACTGATCGACGCCGCAATATTCCACCTCTTCTGGCAGATGTCGGGCCAGCACGCCTTGTCCGCAGCCGAGATCGAGGAGAGAGCCGCTTTTTCCTAACAGGCGCAAGCTATTGGGAAGGACCACTGCTTGGTGATAGTAGTGCCCTTTTTCGCCCACACACGAGGTGTACCACTTTTCGGATGCATCCCAATTTTTTGCCATAGCGTTCTATTTTTTTTGCCAGTGGGGTTTGCGGGAGGCAAAGATGAGGAGCGGCGCCACGCAGAAGATAATGGTCGCGGCAATGAGGAAGGCCTCGAGAATGATTAGACTGCCTGTGTCAATTTGGCTGGGTGGGAAGAAACTGATGACGACGCCAAAGGCAGAACCGAGGATGCCGAGAAGGGAGACGACCCAAAGGCCCACATTGCCATAGGGAACTTTGTAGTGGCGGGGGACTTCCGGGTGTTTGCGGCGCAGGACAATGGCGGAGATAAACATGAGTATGTACATGATCATGTAGAGAAGAGAGGCGAGGGCGAGGAGGGCCCAATAGGAGCTGTTGACAGAGGGCATGAATAGGAAAACGAAGGAGAGAACCGTTACGATAATGGCTTGGGTTATGAGAATATTGGTGGGCATGCCATGTTGATTAGTTTTATGAAAAATGGGGGGCAAATCGCCATGTTCAGAGGTGGCGTAGAGCCCACGGCTGGGACCGACAATCCAGGTGCTCATCATGCCGAGGGCCCCAAATGTGGTGATGGCGGCTATGATGGGCATCGCCCAAGGCATATGGAACTCTCTGAAGAGGTATCTGAAGGCTTCCATGCCTCCCGAGGCGAGCTGGATGTCTTTGTTGGGGACGATGGCGGCAATAGCGAGGGCGCCAAGTACGGAAAAGATGAGGATGAGAACGGCGGAGAGGAAAATGCCGCGCGGATAGTCTTTTTGGGGGTCGCGCACCTCTTTGGCATGAACGGCCGACATCTCCATGCCGGCAAGGCCGAGGAGAACGCCGGAGAGGAGGACAAGCTGGTTGATCGAGGTGAGGTCGGGGAGAAGCGCGTTCCAGCTTATTTCAAATTGGAGGGGATGGCCTCCAAAAACCCAAATGGCTCCCATTAAAATGACGAGAACGATGGGGATGATGGTGCCAAGAAGGGCCGTAATGGAGCTGATCCAAGCCGATGCCCGCATGCCAAAAAAGTTAGCGTAGGTCATCGACCAAAATGCGACGAGGACGGCAATCATCACGTAGATTTTGTTATTGGCCAGGTCGGGATTGATGATGTAGGCAAAGGTGGAGGCGATGAAGGTGAGAATCGTGGGGTACCAGATCACATTTTCAATCCACTCGAGCCAAATGGCTAGAAATCCAAGGCGAGGTCCCAGGGCCACTTTAACCCATGTGTAAACCCCCCTTTCAGGCCAGCCCGAGGCGAGCTCCGACGAGACAAGCGCTACAGGAACAAAGAAGAAAATCGCCGAGAGAATTAAGAAAAGGATAACGGCGAGCCCATACTCGGCAAGCAGGGGAAAGTTCTTAATATTGCAAATGGCGCAGACATTGATCAGCGCGATCATAGAGGCCGTTAAGGTCTTTTTTTGAAACATGGAATCCTCGATTTAGGCTATACCGAAACCACTTGAAGAATCGGGAATATGGCAAGGAGGCGCCCTGAATTTG
>CAYWKW010000009.1:0-36424 GCA_964458995.1 uncultured bacterium
CGGTGGCCCCGCGATTGGCACTTCCAGCCTTACCCCTGGCGGTTCGGCGACCATTTCCACTCACGAACACTTTATCTATGACGACATTGGGCATGCCAGCCTCCTCTATTCGCAAAGAGTGACAGAGAAACTCGCTGAATGGCTAACTCAGATTAAGTAATCTTCGCTTTATCGCCCGTAATCGTGATTTGGATCCACAGATCGCGCGGATCCAAGGTTACCGCCTCTTCATACGACTCTTTTCTCGGCCAAATGCGCTGATTTTTTTGCACCTTCCAGCGTAGAGTATATTGGCCGGGCGGCTTTTGGAAGCTGGCTTGGCCTCTAAAGCCATAAATATCGCGCGGTTTTAATGGAATATCGGTTCCATCAAAGCTCGCCTCCACGATTTGAAGCCCTTTTGGGTTTGGATCATTATAGACTAGAATTTGAACGCGAACGAGTTGCGGATTTCCCAAAACGGGGGCACGAGGGCCCAGATAGGTATTTGTGTTTTGGGCAACCAAAGCGTGGTGATTGTTCGCCATGAAAGGGAAGGCGCCCTGTTTGAAAAACAGAAGAGTTCCCAGAAAAGTGAGAACGGTTCCGATGACCAATATGAGATGAAAGAACCATTTTGAATCCATGTCCCAATCTATACACAAAAAGCCCTAATTTGTTGCAAAAATTTTCTGAAGCAGATATGAAATGGATTCATGAATGCTCTGATCGCCGCTTGTTTGCTAGCCATGGCAGCCAGCAGAACCTCTACGGAACCGACCGAATCCTATATACGCACTATGCCTGTGGCTCGCACCCCCGAATCGAATACCATTGTGTTGGTCATTGCAGTCCCCCAAGATGGGCAACATCTTTCCACCCCTGTTTGGGTCCAATTCCGCATTGATGGATTTGCTCTTGGGTCGGGCTCGCAATTTGAGAGGGCCAATGAAATTGCGCAGACAAAAATGGGTCAAACCGTCCACGTTCTCATCGATGACCATCCCTATTTTCCAGTCAATGAACCTGCGCTCGATCCCTTCAATGAAAACGGCTTTTACTACGACATGAGTTTCAAATTCGAACTGCCCTATCGTCTCAAAGAGGGCGGTCACATTATCCGGATGTTTCCGGCCCGCTCATTTGGTGAGAGCCTCAAAGGCGATAAGACTTTCCAAGCCATTGCCTTCTATGTTGGCGGCAGCAACAAACCCAACATCAACGTCGACCTCTCCAAACCCTACATCACCTACAACGAGCCTTCCAATCAGATGGTTCTCACTCAGGACAAGCCCGTTCTTCTTGATTTCTACGTGACTAACACGGAACTCAGTCCCGACGGCTACAAGGTGCTCCTCACCATTGACGGCAAAGCCAATCGCAAAATCACCTCCTGGCAGCCCTATTACATGTATGGCCTTAAAAGGGGGCGCCACACCATACGGCTCGAACTCCTCGATGAAAACGACCAGCTGGTCCCCGGCTCCTTCAACAAAGTCCAAGAAACCATCACGATCCACTAACACAGTGGGGAGTGGGAGGGGTAGGGGTGGATGGCAGCCGGTCTCCAGCTTGGGCTCCCATTTTCTTTCATCAGCACAGAGATAGAAGTCGAGGCACAGAGGACACGGAGGGAAGAAAAAATCCCCCCCTCTCTGTGCTCTCTGTGTCTCCTTTTCGATCTCTGTGCTGATGAAAGAAAATAAGACTCCAAGCCTGGTAAGTCGTGCCCTCCCCCTCATTTTTGTTTCAGGCTTGCTGCAGGCGCCTCTTGGTCACGAAGTCGCCCGTGTAATAGCCGAGGAAAGAGAGGGCTATGCTGGCCACTTCTGAAGAAAAGGGAAGGGGAGCGAGTTTGAAAAGACAAAACCCAAACATCCCAAAGAGAATCGATAGGAGGCCCGCAAGGAACGATCCTTCCTTCTTAAAGAGAGCTAAGAAAATGGGAACAAAAAGACAGCTCACAGAGAGCTCATAACTTTGCATGAGAATGTCTACGACGTTATTGAGGAAAAATGCACAAAAGATGGCTACGATGGAAAGAAGAGCCGTTAGGAATTGCATGCTGCCAAGACCTTTTCTAGCAGGGAAAAAGTCATTGGAGAGATTCGAGCTGATCGCGTTGATGAGGGAGGTGGCGGTTGAGATGACGGCGGCGAGGATGGCGCAGCCGGCAAGAGCCGTAATCCAAGGATTCGTCAGGGCGCCAATGGCCACCATCAGAACGCTGGCTCCCGAAGGGACGGAAAGGCCGAGTGTTTTGGCAAGAACGCCAAAAAAGACGGGGACGATGGTGACGATCAGAGCGATCACGCCGGCCCAAAAGGCGGCCTTTGAGACAGTGCGGGGAGAATCGCCCGCAAAGCAACGCTGTCCCATGTCTTGCTCGATCACCATAAAGAGGAGCGGCATGAGGAGCCAGCCAGTTAACTTATTCGTGCTCACCGCAAAGGTTTCGATCGAAGGAGGGATATTGCCTCCGAGGGCGACAAAAGAGAGGCAGAAAAGGAAGACGAGGGAGAAGACGGTCGCCTGAGCCATGTCGGTGGAGATGACAGACTTGAGTCCACCCCGCACGGTATAAATGATGACCGTGGCCCAGAAGGCGATGAAAAGGAACGGATTTGGCAGGCCCAGGGCAATGAGGAATTTCTTGGAGGCGACGATTTGCCCCACGAGAACCATGAAAAGAGAAATGACGGAGAGGGCCGAAGCTGTCTTTCGCAAGAAGGGGGAGCGGTAAACCACTTCCAAAATTTGGGCGACCGTGGTGACTTTGAATTGAGCCAACTTGCGTCCCATGCCGAGGCCGAGAAAAATAAGCCCAAGGGCGTTTCCCAGCGGATAGAGGATGATCGACCATCCGAATTTATAGGCTTCATCAGCAGCCCCGAGGACGACTCCTCCGCCCACTTGAGTGGCTAAGAAAGTCATCATCAGCGGAAAGAACGGCACGCTCCGGCCCGCCAGGTAGTAGTCTTCCTGATTTTTGACATTTTTCGACGACCGTTTTCCAATCCACCAATAGATCGCCTGTAGAACAATGAGTAAAAAAATAAATTTAAATCCGATTTCCATAACACTTCCAATAATATGTAGAGATAAAATACGCTAAACGCGCGCTAAAAAGCAGTGGGAAAATTAAGAGTGGAAATGATGGTGATGGTGGAGGGAATAGGCTGAAGAAGAAGAGAAGGGAACTTTGCTATTTTTCATAAAATACCTATCCTTTGAAAGAAGAATTTCCTTCAATTGCAACCATCATAGGACAATGGCTCCAAAAAAGCAAGCATCCAAATTAATTTTTACGCGTCGCTTTGAGAATAAAATAACTGGGGAAGAGGTCTCCGTCTACTTTTTCTGCACCCGAATCAAACCCCTCTTCATAGCTCATGAGAGCAAAGTGGTTGAAAAACAGGGGGCTCAGATACTCATTTAAAGTGTGGGAAGGTTCCCTAGCCGTCACCTGGCCACCAAAAAAGATCGATTCGACGATCTCTTTCTTAAAATAATCTTTTCCTTTCCTCTTTTTCTCAATGAATTGGCGGATGGGATGGCTCGAAAGGTAGACAAGCGTTCCTCCTGGTTTGAGAACGCGGGCAATCTCTTTGTAAATGGGATCGATTTCAGGAGATGTTTGTAGAGCCCATTTGCTAATGACTACGTCCATAGAGGCATCAGGAAGCGGAATCTGATCGAAATAACCAATTTGAATATGGCCGTCGGTGTGTTTTTCCTTGGCGAGACGAACCATTTCTTCCGAAGCGTCGATGCCATAGATAATAGCTCCTCTTCGTTTCATCTCTTGCAAGTCAAATCCGTCGCCGCAGCCTAAATCGAGAACCTTTTTTCCTTCCAAGGAAAAATCAAATTGGCGGAAGTAGGCGGTGATGCTGTCTTGGTTGTTTTCCGCAAAAATTTCTGAGTACTTGTCCGCGAAAGCATTGTATTGTTTTGACTCGTCAGGGACATCACTCCCCGATAACCAAACGGGCATAAGCAAAGAACAAAGCCAAGAACGTGCCATAATTACCTTTTCTCCTCTGTTTTCTTGAAGAAATTGTAATAAATTCCCCAATTTATTACAATATAAAAGTCTGTAACCACTTTTTTGGATCAAATGGCAAAAGAAATAATGAAATTTTTAGTCTGTTTTAGTTCTCTGTTAGGGGTTGAAAGCCCTTCTTTTCTTAGTGATAAAGAATATCAAACTTCTTTTGCCATCCTGACTAAGGCAGCGCATCACCAACGATTGATCTCCGATGAAATTGCACAGCGGATTAAAAAAGGGGAAATTCAGCGAGGAAATTTTTTAGATATAGGGTGTGGACCTGGAACCATTACTCGGGAACTAATGCCCTACTTTGCTTCAACAACCGTCGTTGAACCTAATCGGGAATTTGCCTCTTTATTTTCAGAAGAAACTGTCTCCGTTCATCCGATTTCCCTCAAAGATTTCCATACAGATGCTCGCTTTGATTTGATCCTTTGCTCTCACGTTCTCTATCATATTCCGCAAGAGGAGTGGAGGCAAACCATCGATAAGATGATGCAGCTTCTCTCCGCTGATGGCGTCTTGGTGATTGCCATGGAAAGTCCCGGTTCGAAAACGGATTTGTTCCGTCGTCAATTCAATGAAAACTACTTAGGTTCCGTTCTCAAAGAGGCAAATGCGCAATGCTTTGATGTAGAGGCAGTCTATTCCAAATATTTCTATGAGATAGACAATTCGGATGATCTTTTCTCTCTTTGCCGTTTTCTCGTCTTAGGAAATTGCTTTACACCAGAAAGCTATTCGGCTCTTCCTACAGAAAAACGGGTCGCTATCGATGAGGAAATCCGTGCATTTGTCAAAACCCAAAGCAATGAATTCCTAGATTGGAATCAAGAGCTCCTTTTTTTCCGTCATCCCACGGGGCAGTAGAACCGGTGGCTCCATTCGTGGAAGGCCCCGAGGACAGCCTCTTGGAACTGGTGCGCCTTCTCGGGCGATTCCATGCGCAGAATAAATCCCATCGCCGATGAATCCTCAATCTTAAGAAACGAGGTGGTCAGATCGCGCGAAGAGATCTCAAGCGGCGCAATCGCATTCAAAACGCCCTCTTTGTAGGTCGGCGAGGTGGCGGCAATAAAGCAGAGGAAAAATTTGCCCATTGACACCGCTTCCATCTGGTAGGGTTGCAATTGTAAGTCTGAGCTGAGAACCTTGGTGAGCAGTTCAAAGTGCTTCTTTAACACCAGTGAGTCGTGCACGGTTTGCATGATGCCAGGCTTCAGCGAATAGAAGTAGTTTTCCAGCAGGAATTCCCGTTCCTGGGATAGAGTTCCGAGCTCTTGCCTCAATTGACCCAGCGCTTCATCCTGTTTCAGGATCATGCCGCCATTGAAGTCCCTAAATTCTCCCAGGCACTGGCTCAATTCAGAAACGATTTTTTGTCTGGCTCTCAATAGATCGACAGAATAATCGGCGCGGAAAAAGGGCCTCTTATCTACAGTCACCCGCAAAATGGCCGCCTCTTTGGCATATTTCTGTTTCAAATAGCCCATCACCCGGACATCATCGATATCCATTTTCAAAGAGCTCCTCTCGAGAATCTTCCGCAAAGGCTCAATATTTCCCTTCAGCAGGCGGGCGGCAACGACCGTAAAAGTCAAATCGGAATCGGTCTGTTTCTCGTAGTGGATGCTAACCTGAGGCAAGTCGCGAACATATTTGATTTGATTGGCCAGCACTATCAAATTGCGAATGAGTTCCTCTTCGTTGCGCGGCATGAAAATCGGGTGGACAATATTGTCTGAATACCTGAGGAATTCACAGGGCAATTTTTGTTTTAACTCTGAAATCAGATCGGGCAAATTTCTTCGTATTAGAACATTTTCTTGCGCGCTGCGGATCGATACGATCTCCTGGCCGACAAAAAAGGGATGGGAGGGATCTTGGACAAACTGGAAATTGAGGCTCATTCCCCCCGCGATATCGAGTAATTTTCCGGGGATTAGCCATTTGCTGAGCGTTTCGGAAATATAGCGTCTCGCATGGTGGGTGTACTCAGCTGGGCAGAGATAGGTGACCGTGAAGGAGTCAGAATTTTCATTCAGCTCTGAGTGTTTGAAAATCGGCAATAAGGAGAGGAGCTTATAAAAAATGGCTTCGGGTTCGGGATTCGTTTTGATTTCGAGCCAAAGCGATTCAGGGATGATCGTATCTACTATATGCTGCACAGCGTTTAAGAAATAGCAGTGGGGATCATCTGAACCAACAGTCGCTTGGATCAAGAAGAGATGGGAAAAGGGCACTATTTTAGGCTTGTACAGGGTCATACAACGGCTTTCATACAATGTTGAGGACAAACTTATGAAATATTTACTATTTTTTTGCAAGAAAAACCAACTTACCTCCTATCTAGAGAGGCGGAAGCGTTCGAAGAGGACGCCGCCGCAGGGGGTCGAGGCGGTGGCTTGGATGCGGGGACCGCAGAGGGCGGGCGAGCTCCAATGATAGATCGGAGTGAGAGGCATCTCGTCGGCAAAGCGCTCTTCAGCCGCCGCCAAATCGCCTGCATCGAGTAGCTGAACATAGCGCAGATCTTCCCACCCCGGATAATTTTTATGATGGGCCCCGCTTTTAAAACGATCGAGAATGCTGATCGGGTCGTCAAATTGAGCAATCCAGGAGCCAAGGCAAATTTGATAATCGCGATGGTGCAGCCTTTGAGCATGACTTTTAAAATCGAGTTGGACAAGTTGAATGTTCACGCCAAGAACCTCTTTCCACTGCCTCTGAAGTGTTTGAGCCAGCCGTTTTTCCGTTTGGCTCGGTTTGTAATAGAGAACGAGCGCCTCCAATTCAGCTGGATCGATGTTGGCTTTCTCAAAATGGTCTTTAGCCAACGCCGGGTCAAAGAAAACTCTATTTTGCCTTGTGAAGGTGGGGGGCAGCATGGAGACGGCCGGAGTTTGACCTGATTGGGTCACTTTTTCGACGATTTCAGTGCGGTCGATGGCATAGGAAAACGCTTTGCGCAGATGGGGATTGTTGAAGGGGAAAATTTGGGTATTGAAAGTGCAGAGAGTGGTTGCCGCGCTGGGAATGAAGGTGAGTTGGTCTTTGAGCTTCTCTAGAGCGTCGGGGGGAAGGGGAGAGAGGGGGCCGCCCAGCCAGTCGAGATCGCCCCGCTCGAACATTTGCAATGCGGTCATCTCGTCAGGAACGATGCTGATATGAACTTCATCTAGAAAGACGTGATGACGATTCCAAAAGGAGGGGTTTTTAACCAGGACGATTTCTGAATTGTTGGCCATTTTGTCTATGATAAAGGGGCCGCTAAAGGCTTCGTCGGAAGGGGCCGCCAAGAAGCTTGGAAAGGCGGTCAATGAGTAGAAGTAGGGCGTGGGACGCTCTAACTCGACTCGCAGAGTGCGGTCATTGAGGGCATGGATGCCCACTTCATGGATCGAAACCTCTTTTTTCGTGCACCGCTCCGCATTCTTGATGGGATAAAATAGAAAGGCGCAGATGCCAGGCGGATCCAAAATATCTTTCCACGATTTTTCAAAGTCATAGGCTGTAATGGGCTTCCCATTCGACCAATAGGCTTTTCTTAAGTGGAAAGTATAGACCGTTTGATCGCTCGATACCTCAGTCCACTCTGCCAAGGCAGGCTCTACCGCACCTCCAGGAAGACAGCGGGTCAGCCCTTCGTAAATCATGCAGACGAGAGTGGAAGAGGCAAAATCGCCCGCCTTGCGCGGATCGAGCGTCGCTGGCTGCATGTTGAAGGAGATGCGTAGGGCGCCTGAAGATTTGGGCGCCGTTGAACAGGCGGCTATCAGGAGCAGACACAAAAACCATCTCATTTTCTTGTAAAAGTAAATCATTTTTTGTACAACTATGGATAGAGTATACCAGGTTCCCTATGAATTATTTCAAGAGCTTAAGTTTTAACTTCTTAATCGTCTTCTTTGCCGACCACATCCTTCCCGGAATCAATGTAACGAATCAGACCCGCCTTCCTCACATTGGAGGAGATCTGATTTTTGCGGTTGTCCTTGGATTGCTCAACTCGCTCATTTTCCCCGTGTTGAGGCTGATTCGTCAAGAGGCCACGGCTCTGCGATTGGCTTTGATTGCGATCATTTTGAACTTCGCTGCCTATGCGATTATCAAATTAATCCCCATTGGAATTGTCGTTGAGAGCGTTGAAGGATATGTCATCGTTGCTGCAGTGGTTACACTGGGCAGCTTTTTCACCAACTATTTTGAAATGAAACACCATCGCACCCATAAAATGGACATGCCGCAATGAATTATCTGAGAAGCTTTTTTCTAAACTTCCTCATTGTTTTCTTTGTGGATCGCGTGATGCCTGGGGTTGAAATCACCTCTTATGAAAATGTGCCCAACATCGGCGCCGACATCCTCTTTTCTCTCATTGTCGGATTTCTCAACGCCTCCATCTTTTTCTTTTTGGTGATTTTAGAGATCAAAATCACCCGATTGAATATGGCCCTCATCGGGTTTGTCATTAGCTTCGGAGCCTTCCTGATCATTGCAGTGGTTCCCTTTGGGGTTCGAATCGTCAATCCCTGGGGCGTTATCTTGGGCGGCGGCCTTGTTTGGTTTGTCTCCTTCCTCACCAATTATCTTGAATATAAGCACTATAAGAAAATATAAGCCAAATTGCGCCTGATTCCCCAAGCTTTTAAAAAATCGGCCAATGCGTAGCCAAAAAAAGTCGATTCATCCGTTTCAAATCGAGAATCAATGCAGTAGACTTTTTTCCCGTCGAAGCCGATAACGCACATTAAATGGCCGAAATTGTAAGCGCTCGGCGCACCTGGAATAGGGCCCTTTACGCTGACCACGACGGGTTTCCCTTTGATCAAATGACCATGCAGAGCGCCAAAATCGCCCAATCGCTCCACTCTGCAGGGAACTTGGCTCTGATTATACGCCTCAGCCACATTCAAAACCCAATTTCCGTAGATATCAAAGCCCTCATCTCTGGCTCGTGCAGCAAAAGCGATCGGATCAAACCTCTTTTTGCAAAGAAAACGGAGGGCTGTGCTTGTCGAAGTGGGCGAACAGAGATCTCTATTTCTTGGATGATCGATCGTCATTTGCGATTGCCTGGGCATCCCCTCTAAAATCACCGTTTCCAATTTTTCTGGCCTCTCCGCCTTGTACTGCGCCAAATTGGAGACGCATACATGAAGAGCGTCGAGTTTTTCCAGCTCATCGCCCTCGACTTTTACCCGAAACTCGCGGCACAATTCTTTCGCCGTCACGACATCTTGAAAGCTCTCGGCAAAGGTCCCTTCGCTCTTAAACGATCTTTGCCCACCCTCGCCCCACTCGGCGTATTTCAGCCACTCGCCCTCTTTCAAGCTCACCCAAAAAGTCCACCTGCCCCGCGGTCTCGTTCCATTCCAAGATAAAATCAACTCGTTGAAGGGAAAAACGTCTCTCTCTTCCCACCTTGCGCCCCTAAAAGAATAACATTTTGAAAAAACCATCAATCCAAGATAGCAGGAGCGGGGCGTTTCAGTCCAACCAGTCCCAAAAGAAACGAGATCAAAGAGAGGAAAAAGAAGAGAGCTTCTGGTCCAAAAGCGTTCATCGCAAGCGGCGCGAGCAATGGGCCCGCAATCGCTCCGATTCCGTACGATAAAACAAATCCACCCGTAGCGGCTACAATCTGGTGTTCTTTAACCCGTTCGCAAGCGTAGGCCATGCTGATCGGATAAATGGTGAACGAAAATCCTCCAAAGAGCCAAGCCAAAATCAAGAGCGCGGCAAAAGACCCTCCCCCTAAAGTGCCGATCATTATACCGAGAATGGCCGTTGCAAAACTCACAATATTGAGGACTCTTCTCCGGTCGGTTTTATCGGCCCATCTGCCGAAGGGCCATTGCAAGCTAAACCCTCCAAAGATGAGCACAGCCATAAAGAGCCCAATCTCCGAGATATTGAGCCCCGCTTCGCTGGCAAAAACGGGTCCCAACCCATAAACTGCAGCCAACAGCATCCCCGACATCACCCCGCCTAAAAAGCCGTGTGGGGAAATCCGGAAGAGTTGAACCAGGCTCAATCGCGCCGTCTCTCCCAACTTCGGCGCCGCCACCTTTCTCACACCCAGCGGTAAAACCGAAAGGATCAGCAAGCCAGCGGTGATGAAAAACGGAACTCTTCCCCCCGGATCGCTCACATCGATCAGCAGTTGCCCGCTTGATAAAGCCACATAAAAGACGGCCAGATAGATACTTAAGACAGCGCCCCTCAGATCGGGCCGGCTCATCATCAATAGCCAGCTTTCGATCACCACAAAGACGCCAGCCGTACAGATGCCCCCGACAACCCGAAGTGCAGACCAATACCAAGAGTTGACCCACACGGCCTGCGCCAGAGTCAGCCCGGTCAGCACCATGGCAAAAGTGACAAAGGCCCTCACGTGACCCACTCTAGAGATCCACCGATCGATCCACAGCGAGCCCAGCAAGATCCCTACGTACAAGGCTGAAGTGACAATGCCAATCTCCTCATTTCCATAGCCTTCCATTTCCAATCTAACGGAGACGAACGTATTGAACAGCCCGCTGGCGCACATCATAAAGACCAAGCTAAGCAGGGGAGCGAACAAACTTTTCAGCAAAGCGACCATAGACCTCATCTATTATAGTACCCAATTAATTTCCACTCTCTCTGTGCCCGAAGCATTTAGGTGGAAAAATAATGTAAAATATAGACAGTCGGGCCAGTAAGGGCTGAATTGCGATTCCCCACTTCGTGGGGGACCCCAATCGCAATTCAGAATTGGGGGAAGGGAAGCCCTTCCCCCTTTACCCCCATCCCCGCTTCGCATGGCGTTGCTCTTTTGGGGCCGCGGGGCTGCAGAAGCGAATACGCCTGAAGGTTCCCCCCGATTGTCATTCTTATACTAATTTAAATCTTTTGTTATTAGTAGTTTATATTTTAGTTGATAGAAAATGTAATTAACTGTGATAATTGAGTTATGATTCAGAAGATTAAAGAAACTATTGATATTAAAGATGCGATGGATAATTTAGCCGCCATCGTAAGTATCGATCTAGAAAATCCACCACCTTTGGGCATTGTAAAAAAACATCGGATCGTAACGAGCGAAGAGGAATTCGGCCCAGATACCGTCCAGTGGCTGAGCGGCGAGGGAGTAGAGAGTATCCTGGATATCTTGGATGTCACGTACCGCGCCCTTCACCAATACCTGCACCGGCTCTATGAAAGCCCCGAAATGAATTGGGAAAATGAAAAGACCAAGAAAGGGATCGCCGCCATGATGAACTTGGTGGGCGAATCGGTCGCAAAAATTGAGGCCTTCCTGACTCTCCGATTGGGGAGAGAGGTCGGCAAAATTGCAGAACGGGAAGAATATAAATCGCTATTGAAATTCTACACCCATCAATTCGCACCGAAATTTAGTGGCGGAATCGAGGGAGATGAGGCTTGGCAAAAAGAGTGGAGCGACAATGAAGAGGCGCCGCTGCTCGATCTGACCAGAACAGGGTTGAAAGACTTTGAAACAGTCAAGAAAGACTTGGAATACGAGCTTTTCTACATTCGCAATGAAGATGGAAAACCCTATTTCAATGCCGAACTATTGAGAAATATCAAACTCAGCTGCGATTTTGATGTTGAGGGGGAATCTTTTGAAGAGGATCCTCTGCTCAAGATTCGTGCCATGCAGGATCGCGACTTGAATGCTTCGGCAGGACAGATTTTGGGCGAATGCCACGCAGCGATTTCCGATTTTTACAAGACGGTTCAGAAATTGGAAGAAAATGAGTTGGCTCAGTCGATCGGAATGGCGCTCATCGCCCTCTTTTTGGCTGCCAATCCCCGCTACTTGCTGCAGAACACGACGGGAAAAAGCTGTTTACTGTACTTCGATGACTTCCAACGATTTTTAAGAAGGGGAATGAAGACCTCTGAGTACCAAAAATTGATTGCCTACCCACCCGATAAGAGCGATAGAACTTCCCATTTGCTGTTGTATTTAATCCATTCCCTTTGCCGCAGCTTCTTCGACCGGGTCGGCGGAGTTAAGCTGGAAGCAATCGGCCTCATCCACCGGACCATGCGAAGAGGAGAGGAGATTAAGCAAAAGGGGAAAGAACACTTATTAAAAGGGGAAACAGTTTGGAATCAATTCCTCTTGGATGATGACAAATACCGCACTTTGTTGACTACGTTTCCAAATGGCCCCCTATTTAAGATTCTAGATTTAATTCGAGAAGAGCAAGATGAGGATGCAGTCGTTCCGTTTGATCCCATTGGTCAAGAAAATCTTCCCTCCAGGATCTTTGAGATCCAAAGAAAGGGGAAAAAGATCGATGTGCTGCATATCCCCTCGCCCACAAGGCAAGTAGTCATCAATAAATGTGAAGTTGTCGACGAGTTTAAAGGCTTTTTGCGAGCCATTTCTTCAGATCACCGAAAGCATTTGATCATCAACTTGCAGGATCGCACTTCTTGGAAAGAGTATGCGCGGAGCAAGGCTTTGGAAACGCTCCAAATGAACGCCGAGTTCAATGAACAGCTTCTCACGCTATCCTTGCCAAAGAATACCGACTTTTACTACCAGAACAACGAATATCTCAACATGAATCAAGCGAAAGACTTTATCAAAGCGCTCCAAGATCAGCTGGAAGTTTGTACAGAGTGTGGGTATTTCTTCCCGCCTCAAATTAAGCAAACGGAAATCAACCGGTTTGCTGATACTGCGATCCCCGCCATTCACGAGCTCTTTTTCCATGGCAAGAACAGCCTCACCAGAAAAAACCGGGAAGACTTCATTGAGATTTTTTATCAGTTTCTGATCCTCAAATGCATCGATATGATCGATCCGAATTCGATCAGCTTTACTTGCAAAGATGCCATTGATACGGGAGCTGCGGAGCAGGGGACTTTCTATGGGTTTATCAAGCTGCTCACAACTGACTTTTCGGCCAAAGAAGAGC
This sequence comes from uncultured bacterium, assembly GCA_964458995.1. Taxonomy (GTDB): domain Bacteria; phylum Chlamydiota; class Chlamydiia; order Chlamydiales; family SM23-39; genus REEB52. The sequence goes on from CAYWKW010000009.1 coordinate 12,976, forward strand.
AAGATTTTCTCCGCTGGCTTCTCTATACGCCAGCCCTTTTCGTTCGGGAGAGGGCCATCGATCCTGAGCGGTTCAATCGCGCCATCTCAGCTCTTGAGCGCATCGATGGAGAGATGGCAGAGAGGGGGAAACAAATCCTCAAGAAATTTGAGGACCTCTACCATCCTCAAACCTTCAAAACCCTCGGCGTAAAACATCTTTAGGTATACCGATTCTTCAAGTAGTTTCGGTATATCTTCATTCCGCCTGAGCGACGAGACCTTCATTGTAGAGCTTCAGCGAATCGGTCAAGCCTTGCACTTGGCGCATCAGGGCGGCAAAGTCGCGCTTAAAGGCGTCGCTCTGCATGATGTTTTTCTTCTCTTCGTTGCCAGCCCGCTCCATAAGTTCTGTGAGGCGCCCCAACGAGGTCGTCATCGCATCCACCTCTCCCTCAAAGTAATTGCGAAACTCTTGCGGCGTATCGAGGGCTTTTAAGAGGGTCGCTTTCTTGGTGCGGGTCTTTTGCCATTGCTTGCTATATTGGAATAGGATGCCATAGTGGTTGATGTCATTCATCAGCGTCTCGCACTTATTCGTCAGCGAGGCGAGGCGAAGGTAAAAGTCATCCCCAACGAGAAGGCGGCCGACCGTGCCTGTTCCGGCAGCCACATCGCGCGTGATTTGGCTCAGGTTGCGCATGGTGGCCGCCCCGTCGTTGTTGAAGGAATTGACAGCGGTGTCCAAATTGTCGGTGAGGGAGGCGAACTTGTGCAGCAGCTTTTCATCATCCAAACTGGTTCTGATCAGCTCCATATTATCACTCAGGAGATCGACCGATTTGCGCACAGCCGGGACCAGTTTTTCCCCCTCCACCATCCCGAGTAGCGCATCGATTTGGCCCATCGCCCCATCAAACGATTGAAGCGCGTTCGTTACAAACTTGTTATTCTCCTCAAACCATTTGTCGAGGCGCCCGACAGCGAGATCGAGGCGGTTGGCCACTTTGGAGACGGTATTGAAAGTATTTTCGAGAGCATCTGTCGAGTTGGCGTAGACGATTTGATCTGTAATCAAGAGGGCCGGTTTTTCCTTGGTGGATGTTTTAGGCAAGATGGCGATCGATTTTTCTCCCATAAGACCCGTTGTCTTGATGGCGATCTCGTCGTTGCTGTAGACATCGACGCTCGAATCGATTTTCAGGGTTAATTGATAGAGGTAAATCCGCCCCTGGTCATCGGCTTCATCGCGGGCTTTGGGAAGCTCTCGAATATGGGTCACTTCGCCGATCGGTTTTCCTGCGAAAGTCACTCGAGTTCCAATGGAAATACCCGTAATGTTTGTGAAGCGCACCTGGAGCGACTTTTTCCCATCGCCGACAGTCGGTTTGAGGAAGAGGACTAGGGCGATCATGATCGCCAAAGCTCCCGTCACAAAAAGGCCGATGAGAATGTTTTTCACATGATCGCTCATTGATGTTTCCTCTGGTTATGAGTCAAATTTTCTCTTAAAAAGTTGATGACCGGATCGTCAATATTCATAAAGGTTTCTGGATCTGCAACATGGACGATTTGCCCATCTTGGTGCAGGGCCAAACGATCGGCAATGAAAAGGGCTGAATTGATATCGTGAGTCACGACGATGCTCGTTCCCTTCAAATCATTCTGCGTTTTCACAATCAAATCGTTGATCTGCTGCGAAGTGATCGGATCAAGACCCGTTGTCGGTTCATCATATAGCAAAATCTTCGGCCGGTAGACAATCAATCTCGCTAAACCGGCCCTTTTTCTCATCCCTCCCGAGAGATCGGAAGGCAATTTATTTTCCGTCCCCTCAAGGCCCACCATCGCCAGCGCCTCTTTGACCTTTTGCGCAATGATGTCATCAGAGAAGGGCCTCCCCGTAACCGGATCGCCATGCTGCTTCAAATAAAAAGCGGTATTTTCCTCAATGGTCATCGAATCAAAGAGGGCGGAGCCTTGAAAGAGCATCCCCATATTTTTGACCGCTTGATAGATCTGATTTTTCTTCAAAGTGGAGATGACCACTCCGTCCACTTCGATCGATCCTTGATCGGGCTTCTCGATTCCAATGATATGTCTCAACAATACGCTCTTACCGACTCCAGACCTGCCCAAGATCACCAAAATCTCGCCCTGATTGACCTCTAAATTGAGCCCCTTCAAGACATCGATCTTCCCATAGCGTTTCCAGAGATTCTTAATCTTGATCATGCCCCTTTCATCCAGTCGAATTTCAGCTGTTGGTGGATCATGTTTAGACCCATTGTCAAGAAGAAGTCGGCCACCAGAATCAGAATATAACTCGTCACCACGCTTTGCGTAGTTGATTTGCCCACGCCTGCGGCGCCTCCCGTCGTCTTCATCCCCCGGTAGCAGCAAACAGTCACCATCAGCACCCCAAAAACAAACGACTTAATGAACCCCGTAGCCACATCAAAAAGGGTGATATGCACCTGCATCGGGTTGAAGTAGGTGGCAGCGGACAAATGGAACAGATCCACAGCGATCAAATAGCCGCCGAAGATCCCCATCATCGTGCTAAACAGCGTCAAAAGCGGGATCATAAAAATCCCTGCGATGAACCGCGGAGCCACCAGATAGGCGTTTGGGTTGATGGCCATCGATTTCAGAGCGTCGATTTGCTCCGTCACTTTCATTGTCCCCAATTCGGCGCACATCGACGAGCCGACCCTCCCCGTCACCATGAACGCTGTCAATATCGGCCCCAGCTCTGTGATCATCGACTTGCCCACCAGCACGCCCGTGACCCCTGCCATCCCCTTTTCCCCCAACTGATAGAAGGACTGGGCGGCCAGCACAAAACCGGTAGTAAAACCTGTAATGGCCACCACTGATAGGGACATCACTCCGATATGGTACAGTTGTTCGCGGATTAAGCCCCAGGGAGGGGGTTTTTTCAAGGCGGCGGCAAAGACATCGAGAACCATGGAGACATAGTCGCCAATCAATTCCAGCACTTTTACCGAATGTTTTTTGACAAGGACAATCATAGGGGCCTCTCTCACGGCCTTCTGGGCCAAAGGGTCATTCTATGAAAAGAGGTGATTCCGGTCAAAGGGCAAAACCCATGCCCTTGCCCGACTTCAGACGAGGACAGGGAAATGGGCTTTTAACCACTTCAATACTTCGATATGAAATTTCTCAGTTTCTTCAATTAATTGAAGCGATGCGTTGTAGGCTGTTGCAAATTTGCGGTCGGGGGATAATTCCGGGAATTTAGCATCTCGTAAGTCGCGCAGGACGATTTTGAAGTGTTGTTCAATCTCATCACGAGTGGGCGCTTGAAGTTTGAGATGATGTTCTTGCAAGTAACTCTCTAAGCTCTTGATCATTCCCTATCAACCAAATTTTTGGCTTTTGGATGATATCAGAAATAAAATAATCTTTTGAAGCGTATTTTTTCACCAGATCATCAGGTGTCAGAAATACAGCGTTGAGCTCCCTTTTGATTTTTCTCGATATAGGCCCGACAATCTTAGACATCTGTAACAGAGAGCATTTGGAGATGAAAATAAGATCGATGTCGCTATCAACGTTTTCTTCACCTCTGGCCACAGATCCAAATATCCATACTAAATCGGCTCGTTTATGATGTTTGCGTAGTAAAGTTCGTAAATCATCTCCAATTGAGACTGTTTTTAAAAAGGCCCGTTTCAAGTCATCGAAAGCTGGATGTGTCCGATCTGCCTGATAAAAAACCATGCGTCCCCGTTTTTTGCTAGAAATCATACCGGTGTGTTCCAACACCTTAAGACTTCTTTGGACTTGGATCAGAGCGTTGCCAGTTTCTTTAACTATAGCCGCCTGATAAAATTCCTGATGGGGGTTCATAAAAAAATGGGTCAAGACATTCACTAAAGTAGGATTGGCAAAAATAGGCACCATAAACTACAAAACCGAGTTTTAAAACTACAATCAGTAGTGTACATAGCTAGGACATATCTTTCAAATGATAAGGCTAGGGGCTAAACCGTGCTCCTAAGATTCTCGGCATCCGTTTCGGGCGGCCTCTTTCAAGGGGATTGCCAGCCCGAGGGAACATCCCCGCGGCCGGCATATTCGCAAGTAATCCTATGCAGATCTGCGGTCACGCGACAAAGCGCAGGGGCCCCGTACAGGGCATCTGCTGTTTCAAGGCACTTTGTTTTAAATTTGGTTTCGCTGCGCGATCCTCGAAAGACGTATTTGAGATCGTCATTTTTTACCGCTTTAAAAAGGGGACAAGGATTAAGGCCCCCCATTAGCCGATAAAAAATTGAACTTAAGCAAGAGCAACTCAGGTTCATTATCCGTTTCGGGCGGCCTCTTTCAGGGAATTGAGGATTTTATCCAATAATTGGATAAATTCTTGTTTGTTGGAATCAGATGCCCCTTTGTTCATCATAGCCTGAATTTCAGCGTAAGCAAGTTGACCGATCGCATCGACCATCTTCTGCTTAGACTGCGTTTCCGTATTGAACATATTGGAAAGGTTGTTGCACCCCTCTTTGCCAAGGAAAGAAATAATTTCACGATCGGCTTGCGGGAAGGCAAATTGAGAAACCATGACACCCAAAGCAATCCAAGTGAAGTTAAAGCCCCGATCACCCACCTCTTTTTGGTACTTGCCCCATTCTGTTGTTGCCTTGTTGTATTTGACCTTTTGATCGTCTTTTTGAACGCGCTCTTTTTCAGCAATTCGGATGAACTGCGCCAAAATCTTCCCAATGACACTTTGAACCCGAATGAGGTAATTAACCTCCGCTTCCTCGGTGGGGGGATTTTCTAATGCCTTGTCCATTGCTCTGAGGATTTCAGGATCCATAGCCATAAGTTGGTCTTTGGGAGAGGGAGTTGGTTCAGCAGAAACTGGAGCATCTGATTCTGATGCTTTGATCGAGGCCCGATCAACCAGTGATTTTGAAGGGGTGGAAGGGGAAGCCATCTGTCCCATAATGGCTCGAACTCTTTGGTTGGCTCTCGCTGCACTCTGATCTAAAAGGTGAGGCGGCAAAGCACCACCCGAAGTTAATCCATTCGCTTCTTCATCATCATAAAGACCTAATCCTGCAATTCCAGACATTTTTTATCTCCTATTAATCCTGTGGTACTTCTTGGGCGCGAATGGCCTTTCTAAGTTCTTCTGTTTGCGATTGCGTAGAATCGACCATTTTACTGATTTGAATGCTGTCATTATACATCGTTAAATGATCAATATTTGTCTGCGCATCAATCTCTTTCATTCGAGCCTGTATATAGGCAATTTTTTTGTCATAATGGGAAGAACCTACTTTCGCTCCCATCGACAAAACACCCGCAGCGCCCGTTATAGTGGATACCAGTTTTTCTTTAATGATGGCGCTGTTTATATGGGCTGCGGCCAGGGCTCCCGTTTGCCATGCGGCAAATCCGCCCGCAAGTCCGAGTCCCATCTGCAGGAAGAAAGCCCCCATTTCGATATTGCGAACAATTTTTTGCTGCAATTCTACAGACTTTGTCCACCAGGCCACAGCCGCTTGCAAAAAGTTTGTGTCATGGATAACCCGGTTCACAATACCCACTCCGCCGGCAGCGATTAATAAAAATGCAGGTAAACCTCCGCAAGCCCATCCCAATGCAATCAAACCAATACCGGAAATATACTGGGCTACTATGGACAAGGTGCTCCAAGTGGTACGGGCCTTCACATTCTTTGCCTCATTTTCCAAAGCTTCTTGTCTTTCTGCAGCGAGCTTATCCACATCGGCCATGCTCTTTACGATTTCCTCATCAAAGACCCTGGCCCCTTTGGCCATAAGCCGCTCGGTCTCTCTATGTGCTCCCAATACATCAATCATGACATTCTGTCTGGGTGTGGGCAATGCGGGGCGGTGCTGGGGGACTTCTCTTTTTTCTGCGGGGCCGATGGAGGAGACTGAGGAAATGCCCTGCGGCGCCATGATGCTGGCGACGGGAGTGAAATGGACCCCGCCCGCGCCTTGAAGCGAACGAATGCGAAGTTCCTCTTCATCGAGTGAACCAATTGCGTCAACAAGAGCTGTCATTTCATAGTCTCCATTGTTGTTTCAATAGGCCAATTTTGGGCAATAACGGGTGGGCCGGGTTCGATTTGATCCTGACTTCCGACTCAACTAAGGCTTTTGCTGCATCTCCCGCCATCCGAAGAGAAAAGCAGCACTCGGCTGCATGAAAGTGGGGGTAGGGGTCGTCTTTCTGCAGTAGCGCGGCCATGGCCCACGAGTGCAAAGCGTCGTGATAGCTGCCGGCTTCCTGCAACGTGGCGCCCAGAGCAAACCAAAAACGGGGCTCGAGAGGCCTTCTCGTGCAAAGAACGCGAAAGACATCGGCCGCCTCATTCCAATTGCCCGTCCCATAATGGGCAAATCCGTAAGCGTAGAATCTCTCGACTTCTTCCTCGGAAAGCAGGTGTTCGGGACTCAATTCCATGCTTAATGATCTTTTCTGTTTGCGGTGTTGATCAACTTCGTGTTGTTGCGGATGATCTCCTTGAGCGTTTCCATGATTGCGCCAATGGACTGGATCAGAGACTGGATCTTCGTCGTGAAGATGATCTGCAGGTTCGATCTCAATTTATCCACCTGGCCGCTGGAGAGAGACTTAAGCTCTGCAATCTTCTCTTTAGAAAGGACAGTTTCTTCGCTTTTCCAAAGGTCAATGCCCCTTTCCTTCAGCTCTTTTAAGAGACTCCGCATTTTTTCAGGCATTTCGGTGTCTTCTTTGTAGGATGTCAATTCGGCGCTGAGGTCGAGGAGAAGATCGATATCTTTTTGGTGCTTTTCAGCCTCCGCGATGTGGGCCTTCAACTGCTTATTGGTCAATTCTTCTTTGGCAAGGCCCGCTTTTACCGCTTCCCAAGCCAGGTTGGGGAAAGGGAAGATCGGGGATGGAGCGGCAGTATTGGCAGGGTGATAATCTTCTAGAGTGGCTTTGTCTGTTGCCAATTGGTCAACATAGCCATTCAATCGTTCGTTTTGAGCGGTTAAGGCTTCCACATCGATGGGGGCGGCTTTTTTTGTCAGTGGCGTATCGGCGGGGGAGGGAATATCGGGGGCAAGATGGTTCGCGATTGCCATGATTCGGTGAACGGCCCTTTCGTCAGGATTTGCACCAACGCGGCGGGTTTTTTCTTCTTCTTCTACTCCACATGAGCTTACTCCAGGAACTGCCGACATAACTTCTTCTCCTCTTCAATAACTTCTATCTGACGCATCTCTACTATAGAATCTGCAGAATAACCGCGCCAGACGAGCAAATATTTTAACTCTAGATACTTGGGACATCTAGACTTATGAAGGAGGGAATTATAGGGAAGCCTTGATTTTAAAGCAATTCCTATGGAGAGGGTGGCAGAAGTTCTGCGTCCTTGGAGTCTTATTTTTTTTCATCAGCACAGAGATAGAAAAAGAGACACAGAGAGCACAGAGGGGGAGTTTTTTTGCCGCCGGCGAAATTTTTTCCTTTCTCTGTGTCCTCTGTGCCTCGACCTCGATCTCTGTGCTGATGAAAGAAAATGGGAGTTCAAGCTGGAGACCGTCTGCCATTCCACCCCCATCCTAATCCTCAGTAGTGCCAGCTCCACTTCAAGGTAAATTTCCCCTGCTCTTGTCTCTGATCGCTCTCCACCTGGAACACAAGATTGCCTTTCAGCTCCACCTCCACGCTGACATTGGTGCTGCTGTCCTCCGCCCCTTGCGTAAAGGAGACCAATACCCCTTTGGAAATGTACTTACCCACTTGCAATGCCACTGTCTCTCCGCCCTCCTCCGTCGGTTCCGAAATTACCCTCAGCCTATCCACTCCAAGTGATCTCCGGGTGCTCTCCATAATGTCAGGGCCCGTTCCCGCAACACTGGCAAGCGAAGTGGCGAGCTGCAGGGCTTGGAAGCCCGAAATCTCCGACATGTCTTGCCCAAAAAGGAGATACGACATAATGGAGCCAAGCGGCAACGGGGGAGAAGACTGCAGCGTAATCTGCGGATTGTCAAGCGCCCCTTTTAACCTAGCCGTAATAACTATCCCTTTGGTCTCCATCTCCGCCGCTATATTCAAATAGGGCATCTCGTGCTCAACGCCTGAAAAAGAAAGTGCCCCATCAGTAAGCCGGAAGCTGCGGCTGGAGAAGTTGAATTCGCCCGAGATCAGTTCCAGTTTTCCTTTGGCTGCAAGGGCTGTGTAGGTGCCGCCGAGATCGAAATCCCCTTTCCACTCGGAAGAGAGGCCGCGCCCCGAAATGGTGATGGATTCGGGAGCGGAAACGTGTAGATCGAGATGGAACGGATAGGGATGGTATTCGGTTTGGGGCGGGGGAACGGGGTGAGTGGGATTCTTGTAGACGACTTGTAGATCGGGGATGGGCCGGGGAATGTGGTCGGGGATGGTGAGCTCGCTTTTGAGGATTTCAACGTCCCCTTTGGCTACAGCTGAGGTGGTATTGCCTTCAATGTGGATTTTGCCATTGGCTGTGGCTGTCACAAGATCGATCTCCACAAACTTGAGGTTGGCGAAGGTCGCATCAAGACGGAATGGATAGAGATCGGCTTGGAGGAGATCGATTTGTCCCTCGGCTGTGAAGGCGCCGTCTTCAGCAGTGAGGTTGCGGAGGTAGATTCTGTTTTTTTCGGCGAGGAAATCGGCTTTGATATTGCGGAGCTGAGTGCCTGTGTAATAATTCTCATAGAATCCATCTTCAAAGAGGATGGAGCCCTCAACGAGGGGGCGATAGAGCGTGTTGGTAAATCGTAGATCGCAGGTGCATTGGCCTGTGAGGCGGTGGGGACCGAGGTCGAAGAAATCGAGCACCTCTTCGACTCGGCCATTGAAGGTGGCGCGCCCTTTGGCGTTTTTGTGAGTGAGAAGGGTGGCTTCAAAGGGCCACAGAGAGAGATGGATGGGGAGCGACAGGTCGACATCAACGAGGGGGCGCTCGCGAACGAGGAGTTTGCCAGTGAGGTTGAGAAGATCACGGTCAAATTGCCCTTGAAAGGTCCCTGTTGCGGGAAGGGGGAGAGTTTGGGTGATCGATGACCGGAGAGAGCCCTTGAGACGATTGTTTTCTTCATGGATGTCGGCTTCCAGGTCGAGGGTGCCGCCAATGGGAACATCGAGAGGGTTGAGGGAGAGGAAGTCAAGCGGAAGACGATTGAACCTCAGACGCGCGTCCGTTGTGTCGTGATCGCGCTCCATGTGGACAAATACGTTGGCGTCGCCGATCGCAATTTCGACGTTGGGCAGCCGGAACGTGTTTTGAGTCCATTCGAGATGGACAGGATCGAGAAGAGTAAAGGGGTGGTTGTAAAATGTTCCCGTCAGGCTTTGGATGTCGGCTTTGAATCGGTCGCTCCACGATCCGTTCATATGAATTTCAAGGGGATGTTTCCATTTCCCTTCGGCAAAGAGTTTGAAAAACCAGCTTTCTGTCCCTCGAGTTGTTTCCATGCTGGCTGCGTCGAGAATTAAGTCGTGCCATTTCCCCTTTTCCACTTCGATGTCGATGAGGCCTGAGATTGCGTGGAAGGGATCGAGCAAGTCGGAATAGAGCGAGGCCCTTTGCGCGTAAAAAGAACCGTAGTAAAAGTCGGTGGCAGTCGCATCGAGATGGAGTCCCTGGACTGAATCGATAGCGTGCCAAGTGCCCTTGGCTTGCAGCTGTCCATAAATGTTGGGGAGATGGAGCGCTTGGAGGTTTTCAATGTCGATGGCGCTGGTCCCTTCGAGGAGCCAATCGGGGCGAAGAGTGAAGTTGAAGGAGGCTTTTGCGTAAGGATCGATGAGAAAATCGCCTTGCAGAGTGCGATCGGCGAGGGTTGCATTCCCTTTGCCTCTGACGGGTCCGATTTTTTGGTTGTCGACGACCAAATTGGGAATTTGCCATTGGATACGGGCCTGATACCCATTTTCTTCATGAGTGAGTATGAGGGAGACTAAAATTCTGCCCGCAGCTTGAATGGGAAGATGGGATAGAAGTCGATCCGACGTGATTTGGATGTTCGATGAGGCGAGTTTGTAGTTTGTATCGAGAGAAGCTTTGCCTTTGGCGTTGAAAATCGGATTTTTTCCTGCAAATTGAATGAGCCGAGTTCTTCGATCAAAGCGGCTATCAAAAGTCCAATCGAAGATTTTGCCATTTAGGTAAGCCCTTTTTTTGGTGAGTCGGAATCGGCCATCGAAATCAAAAGGGGAGCCCTGAGAAAGGGAGATGTTTTTTGCATGGATGTGATCGAATGCGATTTCTCTTTGAATCAGGCGCCAAAGGACGGGGCGTAGATTCAGTTCTTCGATCGTAACGTCGACGCCTTCCCCGCGGATAGTGACCCCTTTTAGGTCGATTTGGTGAGGGAGCGTCCCTTCAATCCGGTCGATTTGAACATCAAATCCCGATTCATGCAAAGCATTGGAAAGGAGATCGCGAAGGTAGTTTTTCCCAAGCCCGCTTTGCAATACAGCATAGAAGCCAGCTACAAAGATGAAGAGGATGAAGAAGAGAATAAGCCATTTTTTCATCAGAATGCCTGTCCTATGGATGCATAAATTCTAAACGCCGGATCGACTCCTTTGCGCCGGTCCAACGGAAAGCCCACATCGGCCCGCAGAGGACCAAAAAAAGTGAAATAGCGCAAGCCGACGCCGACCGATTTAAACCATTTAGCGTCGAATTGGGGGAGTTGTTCGAAAGTCACTGTCCCGAAATCGGCGAATGGGACAACGCCGATCGATTCGGTGAGGCGGATGCGAGTTTCTGCACTGACAAAGATCGCCGATCTGCCCCCAAAAGGCTTTCTGTGTTCATTCAGAGGGCTCACGGTTTTGTAGCGATAGCCACGCAAATCGTCTTCAGAGCCGCCCAGGAAAAGGAGCGGCAACGGGATGTTGTGTTGTCGGGCGCCCACAATGGAACCGAGTTGGATCTTTCCGGCGAAGACAAATTTTTTGGTTCCCATCGGGATATAAAAAGTGGTTGTCAATCGCTGCTTAAAGAAGTGTTGATTGGCATGGAAGAGCGATTGGAACGGGACGGCTTGATAGACAATCGTGAATCCGGTTGTCGGATTGAGGAGATCATTGGAGGCGTTGTAGCGGCAAAGAAAGGGGAGTCCCGCTAACAGGTAGGTGCCGTTGGCCGCGCTATTGGAGACGATCGTGTGGGTTCCGTCCAAGCCAATGGAAGTGTTGAGCCGGTTGCTGAATTTCCGGTCGATGTAGTTGGAAAAGCTATAAGAGAAGGCGATGTAGGCGTGGATGTGTTCCCGTTCGATAGCCGCAAGAGCGCGATACGATTGATCCATCCTCAAAAAGTCGGGCCTCTTATAGGTCATTTTTCCTGCGATGTAGCGAAAGGAAAAGTCGCCATCGATGCTGAGAATGTCCCCCATGCCGCGCAAGTTGCGATGGGTCCACGAAAAAGTGGCGCCAGGACCATCGACCGTTGCGTAATAGGCGCCCAGAGCCACTTGCCGATTCTTGGCTTCCGAGAGGCGCATCGCCATAGGAAGTTCGCCAACCGCATCGAGCTCGTCATTGTGTGAAATCAGGACGGAACTAAAGAGGTCGCTATTGAGAAGCCTCTTTTGCGTCTCTTCGACCAGATCGGGGTTATAGATGTCGCCCTCTTTCCACGCGATGCGGCGCAAGATGTAGCGGTCTTTGACATTTTTGAGCCCATGAATGGCGATCGGTCCAAATTTAGAAAGGGGCCCTTCATTGATGCAGGCGGCAGCCTGAACGGTTTTTGTAGCCATATCGACTTCAACGCGCCTTTTCTCGACGCTGGCCAGTGGATAACCGCAGCGGGAAAGTTCCGTGAGAAGCTCCAATTCGGCATTCACAATGTTCACCGAGATGGCCGGGCTTTCAAGCGTTAGCCCCAATCTGTCTGGAGTGAAGGGAGCGCAATTGGGAATGAGGGCTGGCGCCGTGCAGTCTCCATGATAGACATCGTAAGAAGTGAGGAGATACTGCGTGCCTGGATGGATTAAAATGTAAACCTGAGCCTTGTCGTTCTCTGGTTGCACATCGGAAGTGACCGTTGCGTCGTAGTAGCCGTAGGCGCGCAAGACGCGTAACATTTCGGGAACATCAGAAGCGATGCGATAGCGAAGGCCATTGAGGGAAGCGGGCGGATGATCCTGCAATACAACGAGATCGGAAACATCAAAGATCGCTTTCAAAGCGGCCTTATCTTTCAATCCTACAAAATTGAGCTCATAATCAATCGCAGAAAGGAAGATAGGTAGCAAAAAAACAAGACATCTCATCCTATTGCATTGTGCCGAAAGAAAAAGTCTTCGTCAAAAAAAATCTTTTTCATTAGACTGCTCCCATGCGAAAAAAATCGGCAGCTGTTTATGCAAGAGCCTGCTCGGTCATTCCGGGCGGAGTCAATTCGCCCGTTCGATCGTTTAGGCATTTAAGAATGGCGCCTCTGATTGTCGAATCGGGAGCGGGAGATACGATTTGCGATGTCGACGGAAACCGGTACACCGATTTTTGCTGCAGTTGGGGATCGCTCATTTTAGGACACGCTCACCCAAATGTGGTGAAAGGCGTTTGCGATCAGATGGCCAAAGGATCCTCTTTTGGGATCGCCACCGAAATTGAAGAGCGGATTGCTTCCAAAATTGTCAGCTTGCTCCCCTCTGTAGAAAAGTTGCGGTTTGTGAATTCGGGAACGGAAGCCACAATGACCGCCATGCGGCTCGCAAGAGGCTATACCGAAAGACCCAAAATCATTAAGTTTACCGGCAATTATCACGGCCATAGTGATTCGTTGCTGATCCAAGCAGGATCTGGCGTGGCGAGTTTAAATCCATTGGCCACTTCAAAAGGGGTCAATGCGAGTACGATCGCCGATACGATCTGTTTTCCCTTCAATGATGTTCAAGCGGTGAGGTCTTTTTTCCATACATCGCCGCTGGCAAGTCAAGTCGCCGGTGTGATTTTAGAGCCGATTACGGGCAACATGGGAGTTGTTTTGCCGGAGAAGGGCTTTTTGGAGATGCTTCGCGAAGAGACGGCTCGAGCTGGCGCCCTATTGATTTTTGATGAGGTGATTACCGGCTTTAGGGTTGGATTGAAAGGCGTCCAAGGTCTTTATGGGATCGATCCCGACCTCACTTGTTTGGGCAAGGTCATTGGCGGGGGATTCCCCGTTGCCGCTGTGGGAGGGAAGGGAAAGATTTTGGATTGCTTAGCTCCGTTGGGGCAGGTCTATCAAGCGGGAACTTTGTCGGGAAATCCGGTAGCTATGCGCGCGGGATGGGAGACACTTTGTCTGATTGAGCAAAAAGGGTTTTATGAAAGCCTTCAGAAAAAGACCGACCGAATGACAGCGCCCATCGTGGAAGCTTTGAAGGGGAAAAATGCCTGTCTGCAGCAGATGGGCTCTATGTTCAATATCTTTTTTGGCGTAAAGAAAGTGCAATGTAAAGAAGATTTGAAAACGTTGGATGAGGAGAAGTTTATCCAATTTTTCCAGTATCTCTTTAACAAAGGGGTCTATATTTCCCCCTCGTCGCATGAGGCGTGGTTCATGTCCTCGGTCCACCTTGACGAACATATCGATGAGGCGGTAAAATATGTCCTCACTTTTATTAAAAACTTTTTATGAGCTGTGTTCCAAATTGCATTGACCGGTGCGTGGGTTGTGTGACTGCCTATATAGACTGGTGTATTCCTGATAAATGTGTAGCTTTAGCTGACAAGACCACCGGAAAATATCCTCTAGAAGTTCTTCCCAAAGGGTGGACCAACGCAGAAGTGACCTATTTGTCTCAAGGAAAGGAAAATACGAGGATTGAGATTCTCGATATGAAGGGGAATCGGTATTGGCAAGAGCCGATGTTTGTAATTGCCATTAAGTGTTTTTTGCTCTTTTTCGTCGGGCTGCCCGGCTACTTTTTGGTTTATACAGCGGTTCATCTGATTCGCCTGCCCATTGTGACTCTTTGGAACGGCTCTCCAACGGCCCTTTTCAAACAGATTTGGGCCATTGTTCGGATTCCATTTTATTTGATTGGCTTAGAATGCGCGGCCCTTTATGGGATTTTTAAACCTCTGGATGGAAGGGCGCTCTTTGGGGAAATAGAGAGCAGCCTGCATGACGGCAAAACCGTCCGCGATGCCGCACAGCATGAAAAAAATGCGCCCCCTGTCTTAAAGATGTGCTTGAAGATGTGCTGGGATACTCTTTCTAAAAAGGTTGATCCCTATGCGTTCTTTATTGGATTTTGCATGCAGCCGTATGGGAAGGTTACCGACCCCCACATCATCAGTGTTCGACCGGTTCAGGCCCAAACCCCTCCAGGCGCTTGATTTCGAGCTGCGACTCAGCGAGCAGGACCTTTTTGCCCTCCACTTCAATGAGATAGAGCATCGTTTTGGGGCTGATCATCCTTTTTTCGATGATTTGAATCGATGCGTCACCCACCCCTTTTTGCAGCCGGTTTTGAATCAATCTTCTCACAAACCAATAAGACACAAGAAGTAGTAGGACCAGGACGATCAAGGTGATGAACATTTTGGCAAAGGCGGCGCCCAAATCCCCAGTGGACATGCCAGCAGGCATTTGAGAGACAGACTCGTTGACAACTTGATCAAGGGCCGTTAACTCGCCCTTCTCATCGGGAACATATACAGGCATGATAACACTATGGGGAATCCCCCTTTTCTAATCAAAGGAAAAAACCCGCGAATTTCTCCGCGGGTCTTTGATAGACCTAGGTCTATACTTTGATAGCAGCTGTAGTAGCAGCCGTCTCTTGGACAGTCTCAGTCTGTTGCTTTTGAGTTGGAACAGTTGCCTCTTGAGTTGCCTGCTGTGTTGCAGCTGTAGTAGCGGGAGGGGCTGTTTGTGTGTTGGCCTTTTCGTCGGTTTTTGAACCCCAGAGGCAGTCTTTTACCCAGCTGATAGCGCAAATAGCCAAAGCCAATGGGAACAAGGCAATAGAAGACAAGAGCATGAAGAACACTTTTGCCACTTTTTTCAATGTTCCATCAGCTGGAGCAGCTTCTGTTCCAGTTAGCTTCAGAGAAAACGTACTTCCTACACACTTACTTGTGTATTTTGTTGTCCATTCAACATATCCGTTGTACTTGGTTTGAAAAGTCGAACAAAAAGAAGCTGAGCTGCTTTGTGTTTGTTGGACTGGTGATGTTGCCATGATTACCTCATTGGGGTTTTAGCCCGCGGAGCGGGCTGGTTAATGAAAACTTCAAAAAGCGATAGGCACTTATACGCCATTCCAAGAAATTCCTACAAGCAAAAAATTTTTATATATTCTTTACCTGCTATTTATGCCATGGCAGGGAAAAATTAATCTTCGTTTATGTAGTGCAAAAATGGTATCCTCATTGGGTATGAAAGGCTGGATTGCTCTAGATATTGACGGCACGATCACTTTAGATAAGTATAGTGTGCCCCAGGCTGTCACAGATTATTTGCGCAGCCTTTATAAAGAGGGTTGGAATATTGCCATGGCTACGGGGCGCCCTTTTGCTTTCGCGGCTATGGCTCTGACTGACTTTGATTTTCCCTACGTTTTTTTGGCTCAAAATGGTTCTTTGGCGTTGGAGATGCCTTCCAAAAAGATCCTATTTAAAAAATATCTCACCTCAAGTGCTATCCCCATTCTTGACAGAGCCTATGAAGGGATCGACAGCGATTTTCTGATCTATGCAGGTTTTGAAAAAGGGGATTTTTGTTACTGGCGCCCCCACCGGTTTTCTCCGGAAGATCTTGAATATTTGCACGATTTGCAGCTCAGACAAAAAGAGGAGTGGCAAGCCACCGATCGATTTGATACCGATTCATTTCCTCTGATCAAATGTTTTGGCCATGAAACTCGAATGAAAAAGGTGATGGAGCGTTTGAAAACGCTGGGTGACTTTCAAATTAGTAAAATCCGCGATCCACACGCAGAAGGATATCATCTCCTCCTCGTCACCGATAGCAGAGCTACCAAAGGAGATTCTCTCAAAGAGATCTTTAAATTGAAGGGGCGGGGAGCGAAAGTGATCGCAGCTGGCGATGATGAAAATGATATCACGCTTTTGCAAGCTGCCGACATTCCGATTGCCATGGCCCACTCTCCCGAATCTTTACAAAAGGTGGCCAGCTTCATTGCTCCTCCCACAGAGGATCAAGGAATCATCAAAGCACTTCAAATGGCGCTTCGCAATGCAACTTAATGACCTGATCCTCTCTGCCGGAAGGAAGCGGCAAAGCGCGCGCACCCATTTTATCCATGATGAAGAGGTGATCCCCATCTATGAAAACTTCTGTTTTGCTTTTTCGCTCTTCCGACAAAAAACAATAGAAAGCGTCAAAGAGGGTAAAGAACTGATAGAAAAGCTTCTCGCTTTTCAAGTCGATGGCCAGTTTCCCGTCCATCTACACGATTATCCTCGTTGCTACGATTTTCAAATGTCCCTGAAAATCGCCCCCCTCTGTATCCATCTCTTGAGACTATTTAGCCCCGTTTTGGGAGATCTAAAACCGAAACTGGAGGCCTTTATCGCCCATCTCAAGGCTCCAGAAAAGCCTTCTTGGGAAAACCGTTATCGGGCCTGCAAGAATCTCCCCCTCCTACCGGAGGAAAACGTCACCGATTGGACGGAACATTTGATTACGGCGCAGCTTGCGGGCCAAACCCACTTTTCGATTCCCTATGATGAGCTTACTCAAACCCTTCTGCCTAACGAAATCCAAGAAAAAAACGAACCGCGGCCGACGCCCATCGAGTGGCTGCTTGCGGAAGGGAACTATACCCCGCGCCTTTTACGCGACCATCCCCAGCAGCTTTTATGCGCCCCGCTATTTCCTATAACCTTTACGGCCATACCCCACACGGCCGCCTCATTCCGCCTCATTTGGAAAGGGGCGACGATTCACAGCCTCATTGCCAAAAGCCTAATCTTTGATCTGGAAGAAGTTGAGTTGGGGCGGAACGATCTTTTTGAAGCTGTTCTCTATACGGACATATCACCCGAAACGGAGCTCTTTGTGAACGGGCGGAAGGCAACTTCCTTCCAATTGGGCGATACGGTCACGATTCAGACGCCAACAAAAACCATCCAAGTGATCTTTGAACTAACAAGAGGGGTGGGGGATTTTTGCGGGCATATTTTCCGTGCGAATCGTCCCGAACAAATCACGAAAGGATATGAAACCTACGATTGGCAAATCGGGCTTCGCACCCTGCGCCGTTCTCCCCAAGCCCAAATCCAGATCCACTGTAGCTTTTAGAAAGGAACAGGATGAACAAGATAGGACGGATGGGAAGGACAGGAAAAATGATTTCTTTTTTTGGGGCGCGGGGCCTCCCCGCAATCCTGTAGCTTGCGAAGCAGGCGTATCTTTTTCATCCTGTACATCCTGTTCCTTGGCCCGCCAGGAAAAGCCCTGTTTGGCTTAGGCGGTGACCATGGGCTTGGAGGTTGCGTTGCTTTGGATGGCGCTGCTGTCGACGGCGAGGCCCATGGCGTGCATGCCGTTGTCGACATAGAGCGTGGTTCCAGTAATTGCAGAGGCCAGAGGCGAGAGGAGGAAGGCTGCGGCTGCTGCCACTTCTTCCGCTTCGAGATCTTTGGTAAGGGGAGCATTGGCCTTCGCATAGGCAATCATGTCGTCAATCATCCCGATCGCTTTGGCCGCACGGCTGCGGAGTGCTCCAGCAGAGATCGTGTTCACCCGAATGTTCCACTTGCGGCCCGCTTCCCAGGCGAGTGTGCGCGTATCGCTCTCAAGAGCCGCTTTGGCTGAACTCATTCCGCCACCATAGCCCGGGATCACCCGCTCAGAGGCAATGTAGGTGAGAGAGAGGACGGAGCCGCCTTCGGAGAGGAGGGGGCCGAAGTGGGCAATGAGGCTAATGAGCGAATAGGCCGACGAACTCATGGCGGCTAGGTAGCCTTTGCGGGAGGTGTCGAGAAGATTTTTGGTCACTTCAGGGGCGTTGGCTAGGCTATGTACCAGAATGTCAATTTGGCCATAATCGGTTTCCACTTGCTTGGCCACTTCCGAAATGGTGTAGCCAGTGAGTTCCGCATACCGCTTATTCTCACGGACTTCTTGTGGCACATCTTCCATCTTATCAAAGACGGCATCAATCGGATAAAGTTTGGAATACTCGAGGAGTTTGCCATTGGAGAGCTTGCGCGATTCGTCAAATTTACCGTTGGCCCAGGAGGTCTTGAAAATCTTGACAATGGGGGCCCACGTCCCAATGAGGATCTCTGCACCCGCCTCGGCTAAGGCCTTGGCAATCGCCCACCCAAATCCTTGGTCATCGCCGATTCCGACAATAAGCGCTTTTTTTCCTCTCAAGTCCATTTGTAACATAAATTCTCCGCTTTTCGCGGGTGAGAATATACCATAAGTTGAGGCTGGCTGGAAGAAAAAAAAGGTTTTTAGAGAACTTTTTTCTTGATATGGGGGAAAAAAAATTCTATACGTGAGGGAAAGAGGTGCTCATTATGAGAACAATTGCCATTGTCAACCAAAAGGGAGGCTCGGGGAAGACAACAACAGCTGTCAACCTAGCGGCCGCCTTAGCAGAAGCCAATAAAAAAGTTTTGTTGATCGACTTAGATCCTCAAGCTTCGGCTTCTATGTGGTATGGCTTCAAAGACAAGGGCAAAGGACTTTTTGACGTTCTGACAGAGGAAGAAAAACTCGAAAATGTCATTGAAAAAACAGATGTCAATGACCTGCACATTGTCCCTGCCTCAGTTTTACTCTCGGGCGTAGAAAAGGCGCTGGCCAATGAAGTAGCCTCAGAAAGTATTTTAAAAAATAAATTGGAGAGCATACCCAATAAGCCTTGGGATTATGTGCTCATCGACTGCCCACCCACGCTGGGGATCCTCTCGCTCAACGCGTTAACGATGGCCAAAGAGGTGCTAGTGCCCGTGGAAGCTCACGTAATGGCTCTGCATGGCCTGGTGCAGCTTTTGAGAACGATCAATTTGGTCAAACAGCGACTGAATCCAAAATTGGAAATTACAGGGATTTTGGCCTGCCGTGTGGACTATAGAACGAAGCACTCTTCCGAAGTTCTGGGACAGCTTCGAACCCGGTTTGAAGGAAAGGTTTGCACCTCAGTCATTCGGGAAAACATCCGCCTTGCTGAAGCGCCGCTCCATTTAAAGCCGATAACGGCCTACGATACGAATTGCAACGGAGCTCACGATTACAGAAAACTGGCCCAAGAATTGATGTCTCGGGATCTACCAGCTCCGTCTATCGCGCCTTCCGCACCTTCCTAACTGCGCGCCTTTTCCATCCTTCCGCCGTTAATATACGCTCGGCCGGTTTTTTGGCTTTAATTGCTGCATTTGCTTTTTTTCTTTTGAAAAACATGCAGACAGAATAGATGGAATCAAGTCTGCTGTCTAGTGGTAAATATAATTTTATCTAAATTGGGGTTAATTATATTTATAATCGATTTAGCTACAAAAGTATTTTTAGTAACTTGTGCGATCAGGTTTTCGCGGGAGCAGCGAGCAACGACTTCAACTGCGGACTTTTCCAACATTTCGACTACGTTATTGGCCACGTTATAGATTTCGTAGGCGCCGAATGAGACGGCTGCCAGCAAGAAGATGTTAAAGACGCATGGCAGCATAGCCACAAAAAAAAGATTTGCAAACACGGCGACAAGGGAAGCCACCTTAATGAATTCCAGGCCCCGTTTTGCCTGTGTTCGAAATTCTAGCTCTTCCGTAGTTAAGCTTGCCTCCCGAACGCGGTTTGCCGTTGCGTGTAGACCGTTAGCGATAGCATCAAATAGGCCAGACATAAAATACCTCATGGGTTTTTGCGGCCGAAAGTATAAAAAAGATCCCTTAAAAATGCAATTCTCATGTTTAATAGGGGATTTAGGAGTGGTTCAAATGACAAGAATGAAAGTTCTCTATCTGGGAGATTTGCATACAGAATGCACCCATGAATCGGGAGCGAAAATCGAAACAGACGCCCCCAAAGATATTATGGGTAAAGGGGAGGCTTTTTCTCCAACCGATCTCTTTGCTGTAAGTTTAGGAGCCTGTATGTTGACCATCATGGGGATAGTTGCGAGCAAAGTTGGCGTCGAACTAAAAGGAACTACCGCAGAGGTGGAAAAAGAGATGGTTTCTGTCCCTCATCGCCGGCTGGGAAAAATCATTGTGCGCATCCGCTCTCCCCAATTGCCAGATCCTCAAATTCGCGAGAAGTTGGAAAAGGCAGCCAGCGAATGCCCCGTCCATCACGGCCTTCACCCCAACATCAAGGTAGAACTCGATTTCGTTTGGGGGCTCTGAACCAGGTTATGAAGTATACGCAGCTCAATTCGTTTCAAAAACATTTAGCGAGCGCTGCACCTCACCATCTTTGCCGCCTCTATCTCATTCAAGTGAATGATGATTTTGAACGGACCAGAGCCATTGAGGCGATCCTCTCCTATTTGCATGTGCCGCCGGTACGATTTAGCGGGGTCGACTGCGAGCTTCGCGACTGTTTGGATGCGATGCAGAGCCTGTCGCTCCTCGGGGAATCGGTCGTTGTCCTCGATGAAGTGGAGAAACTGGGAAAAAAACAGATTCAAACTCTTTGCGACCACTGCTCCCAATCTGCGGGATATGTCCTCTTTGGAGCCCGCTCCAAAACTGCATTGGCTCAAGTGATCGAAAAAGAGGGGGTGATTCTCGATCTTTTGGAAGAGAAGCCTTGGGATAAGGAGAAGCGGCTTTCGCATCAGCTCATGGAGCGGGCCAAAAATGCAGGAAAAAAGATCTCCCCGGACGCCGCCGCTCTTCTCCTTGAAAGATTGGGCCCCGATCCAGCCCTTTTGGAGAGTGAAATCGATAAGCTGATCTGTTATGCGGGCGATCGTCCGACTCTTACCCGGGAAGACGTTCTCTCTCTTTCTCCTGCCAGCAGGTCTCAAACTCTTTGGCAAACGGCTGAAGAAGTGATTTGGGAGGGAGGCGATTTCCCCTCCATCGATTCCACCGCTTTTCATGGGCTTATCCCTGCTTTGCGCAGCCAGCTCCATCTAGGGCTGACGCTGGCGACTCTGATCAACGAGAAATGTCCTGCCGACCAATGGAACCGCTACCTGCCTAAACTTTGGCCTAAAACGCTCGAAAAGCGCGCATCGCAAGCCGCGCGCCTCGGGACCGCCTATTTTCGCAAAGGACTTCAAAAGCTTTTCGATCTAGAGCTGCTCTCCCGAACCAATTCGACACAATATCGAGCCCTTCTCGATCTATTCCGAGCTCAAATCCATGTCCGGTAAACTCTATCTACTCCCCAATATTCTCGACGAGACGGCCCCGACGGAACTCTTTTTGCCAATCAGCGTAAACAAAGCTGTCGCATCGATCCAAGGACTGATTGCAGAAAGTGAAAAAATGGCCCGCAGATACCTAAGACGCTTCCTATCCCACGACGAAATGGCGAAAATGCCCCTGAAACTCCTCAATGAGCACACGAAAGAGATCGAGGACCTCATCCAGCCAATCTCGCGGGGAGAGACGTGGGGTTTGATCTCTGACGCTGGCTTGCCCTGCATTGCCGATCCTGGCGCCGATTTAGTTTGGACAGCTCATGAGAGGAAAATCGAAGTGCAAACTTTTGTGGGGCCCTCGTCTCTGATCATGGCCCTCCAGCTCTCCGGCTTGGGAGGGCAGCAATTTTCCTTTCACGGGTATCTGCCTCGCGAACAAAATCAAGTCGAGGCGAAAATTCGGGACCTGGAGAAACAATCTGGGACTCAAATTTGGATTGAGGCGCCCTATCGTTCGGCAAAAATGCTCGACTTGCTGAAAAAAAATCTACAGCCGCAAACAAAACTATGCGTTGCTGTCAACTTGACTCTCGCCACCCAGCGCGTCGTCTCTCAATCCGTTGCTAAATGGAGATCGTTTCCTTTTAATTTAGAAAAAGAACCTGCCGTCTTTTTACTGACCCGGGCTTAAAAATAATAATTGGAATTACCTAGCTTGAATATCGAGATATTTAATCTTGTAGTTGGAGAGAGCTGAAGGGTCGAGCTGAATCTGAACGGTATTCTTCCCGTCTTTGAGATATTCGGTAATATCAAAAGATTCAAAAATAAATTTTCTTGACTGGCATTCGTTGGTTGTGAATAAGGAAAATTAAACCAACCTGGAGATCTGCATGATCAAGAGCGGCAAAAAAATATCTTTAGAGTATACTGTCTTTCTCGCTGATGGAACGCAGATCGACAGCAATGTGGGCGAAGATCCGTTGGTTTTTACGTTAGGTTCGCATCAAGTCTTTCCCGCCTTGGAAAATGCGCTCATGGGTCTTAAAGTGGGTGATACTAAGCAAATCCATCTGCAGCCGGAAGAGGCGTATGGCCCTGTTGTTCCTGAGGCTTACAAGGAAGTGGATATTGATGCCGTCCCTGCACCCTATCGTTATGTTGGGGCCGTATTGGGGATACAAGATCCTTCTGGAGGAGTCTATCCAATTCGCGTTCATGAAGTGAAGGACCAAAAAATCATTCTCGATTTCAACCATCCTTTGGCGGGGCAAGCTCTCCGATTCGAAGTGAAAGTCATCGGCGTTAACTAAACCAAGTCGATAAAAACTGCGAACGCCTATGTAGCTTTAAGAAAGGAACAGGATGGCTGAGGCAGAGTGCGATTTGCTCTGCTAACAAAACGCGAGTTTTGGATAAGGAATCGGGCAAGGGCACGGGCACGCACACGTTCACGAAAGACAGTCGGGAGAAGCCCCCGCTGCCCCAACCTCCACAGCTCTATTGCTGTTCACCGACTGCGCCATCTTCGTAAGCATCGACACTATTCGTATTAGCAATTCCCGGCCCTTTAGATATCGTTGTTCTTCAATAACTCGAATGCGCCGACCTATGTCAAAAATGCTCGCACATTCTGTTGCCGAACGTTTTGCCATTCGATAAAACCTGCCCTTTTCATTGACTGAATATTCTCCCGCACCTTCGGCGATATTCAATGGTATTGATGTTCCTGCCCGTTGCAACTGGTCTGCAAGATAAGACCTTCCTCTGGGAAAATGTTCAACAATCTCATCGATCAAAATGACGATTTCTATTGCTGCTTGATATACATCTAGTTTTTCATGGTCAAAAAATTTCATTTTTGCCTGGTAGTTATTGAAAAAAAGACCTCATAAGGTTGAAAATTTGTTTTGCCAACAGAAAAATACAACCAAAGAGGTCAAAATGCTCGAACGCGACGTTTATATATCGGTATCAATATTTTGCGATGTAGACGATTTTTGCAAGGAATTTGAACCAGAATGGCGAAAAATTTTGATTGAAAATCAAAACAACTCTGAATCTGATTGCAGCTTAAGCAATATTATTCAAATAAAATGGATTCTTGGGTAATGGGGCAGCGGGGGCTTCTCCCGACTGTCTTTCGTGAACGTGTGCGTGCCC
>CAYWKW010000010.1:0-36387 GCA_964458995.1 uncultured bacterium
CGCGTGCTCGGCCCTTCGTCGTGCAAAGCACAGAACTCGGTCCTGCGCTGCGATTGCTCTTTGCCACAATCGGTCTCGGGCTGCACCAGTGTCCCAACTTCGTTGGGTCCCTCCTGGCGCAGAGTTCCGTGCAACTGCGTTGCACGGTAAGGCAGTCGGGTGAAACCCCCGCTGCCCCAAAAAACGTTGCTGTTGCGAAGCGGGGATGGTGGGAAGGGCATCCCTTCCCCAGTACTGCAACGAAGTTGCAGCCCGATTGTGGCAAAGAGCAATCGCAGCTCGGGCAGTCGGGTGAAGCCCCCGCTGCCCCAAAAAAACGTGGCGGTTGCGAAGCGGGGATGGTGGGAAGGGCATCCCTTCCCCGGTACTGCAACGAAGTTGCAGCCCTTGACCGATTATGGCAAAGAGCAATCGCAGCGCAGACCGAGGGATCAGTGCTCTGCACGGCCGAGGGCGAGCACGCGATAGGGACAAAGTCCCGGTGCTCGAAGCCAGAATTCGGTCTCCCGGGCAGCGGGGGTGGAGCGGCGAAGTCCGCGTAACGCCCCGACTGTCATTCATTCTCCCTCTCCTCAACATAACCTATCCTTATCTAATCTGATAATTTCCTTCAGCATGTCAATGTAGTGTTCGCTGGTGCCTTGGGTGATGATCTCTTTGACGAGGGAGAGCCCCGTTGCTGTGCGGCCGAGGACAAATTGATAGGGGAGCTCACACTTTTCAGGAGAGGAGGTTTGGATGGTCACATAGTGATATTGGGTCGGAATGCGCGAACATCGATAGAGATGCTGGTCTTGAGTGGCCAGATCGATGGAAATGACCGTTCCAGGGCCGAGCTTCTCCCATAGAGTAGAATGAATCTCGGCTGTTTGATGTTCGAAGGAGAAGGTTAGGGGCTTGGCGGCCCTTTTAAAGGACCAGCGCAGGCGGCTAGATAGCCAAGCAAGAAGATAAAGAGACTGCACCTTGAGGTGGCAAAAGAAAGGCGTTTCGCGCGCGTTGTAGGTGATGCGAATGTCTTTGATTTGATTGATTCGCTCGCCGGAGTGGAAGAGCGAGGCGATGAGCTCGCGCCAGCCTTCGGTGCGCGCCCAATTGAGATCGGCAGTGTGGATGCGGGATTGGAGGGAGAGGACTTTTTGGGCAAAAGCGGGAAGGCTGTCGGCCGATTCAGAGTCGAAAATGACTCGATGGGCCAGCTTAATGAGAGGATCAAAAAGAGGATGGGGTTTGCTCGGATCTTCAGTCCAAAGAAGAGAGATGGGAAGGTCGGGAATGATGTGGGGAAGAAGAACAAAGGGGACCCGCTCTATGTCGGGACCGGAAAATCCAATGTCGATGTAATCACAGGCAATATTGCCGTTGCCGACAACAGAGACGGCCGTTTTTAAGTAGGGATGTTGCGATTCGGGGTCGTGAGTGATGAAGAGGACGCGGCAAGGATATTTTTCCGATACTTTTTGGACGACGTCGCGGAAATAGTCGGTCCGCTCAGAGATGCGGTTGAAGACGATGAGGTTGAAAAGACAAGCGCGCATTTTCTCTTTGGCAAGGCCTTCCCAAATGCGGATGAGCTCAGGCTCTATTTTGCTCGGATCTACAATTTGTTGTGTGGTCATAGAATACGCCAAGTGCGGTTGTCTTTTTGAATCATTTCATCGGCCTGTTTGGGTCCCCAGGTGCCCGAAGGATAGTTGGGGAAATCGGTCGATGGATGGGCAGCCCAATATTTTAAAATCGGAGTGAGTTTTTCCCAAGATTGTTCCACTTCATCTGCACGGGCAAAAAGAGTGCTATCGCCCAAAATGCAATCCCAAATGAGCCTTTCGTATGCCTCGGGAGGACTTTGACCGAAGTAGGAGCTGTAGCGGAAGTCCATTTTCACAGGTTGAATCGGACTGCTTGGGCCCGGAACTTTACAATTGATTTTCATGGCAATCCCTTCATCGGGCTGGATCCGCATGGCCAGAACATTGGGATCGTGTTTACGGCCGAATTGATTGAAGAGAACTCCCGGCGCGTCTTTGAAGATGATGGCAATTTCTGTTCCGCGCTTAGGAAGCCTTTTGCCGCCTCGCAGATAAAAGGGGACGCCGGCCCAGCGCCAGTTGTCGATGAAAAGACGGAGCGTTAAGTAGGTTTCAATGTTCGATTTTGGATTCACATCCTTTTCTTCGCGGTATCCAACTACTTTTTGCCCATTGATGAAGCCGGGACCATATTGACCCCGAACAACGTGATTTTCAAAATCTTCTTTTTCGAGAGGGCGGATGGCTCTGAGAACTTTCACTTTCTCATCGCGAATGGCATCGGCGCTGAGAGAGACAGGCGGCTCCATCGCGACTAAAGAGAGGAGCTGCATCATGTGGTTTTGGACAATATCGCGAAGGAGCCCCTCCTCTTCAAAGAAATGGCCCCGCGTGCCAATGCCAATATCTTCAGCTACAGTAATTTGCACTTGATCGATGTGTTTGTAATTCCAAATCGATTCAAAGATCGAATTGGCAAACCGGAAAACGAGGAGATTTTGGACGGTCTCTTTGCCGAGGTAGTGGTCAATCCGGTAAATTTGGTTCTCATCGAGGTGGGTGTCGATCTCTTTTTGCAGCGCTTGCGCCGATTCGTAGTCGTGGCCGAACGGTTTTTCAATGATGACGCGCGACCATTTTGCCGTTTCTTTGTTAGAATCGTAGATCAGTCCGTGTTTGGCCAGTTTTTCGATGATGGTTGTAAAATATTTCGGCTGGACGGAGAGATAGAAGACCCGATTGCCGCGAGTCGCATGGCGGCCATCGAGCTGTTTTAAAAAAGTGGCCAATTTTTCATAGCCCGCATCATCGTCAAATTCGGACCGATGGTAAAAAATCCGTTCCTGAAAGTTTTTCCAAAAGGTCTCATCGATCGGCTTGGTCCGGGAGAAGCTATTGATGTCTTCTTTCAATTCATTGCGGAACTCTTCGTGGGATTTTTCTCTGCGGGCAAAGCCGACGCAAGCGAAATTGGCTGGGAGGAGTCCATCTTTGCCCAAGTTGTAAATGGCGGGAGCCAGTTTGCGCCCCGTTAAATCGCCGGTGGCGCCAAAAATCACTAAAATACAGGGATCCACGTTGCGATTGGAGCGCCCCGACTCTTCCAGAGGGTTTTTTTCATTCCGCATATTCGAACATCCTTTCGATACAATGGCGCGCCCGCTCTAAAACTTGAGGATCGATTTCAATTCCCTCGCCTTGCCGCATGGCCTTGGCAATGGCGCTCAAACTATTTGATCTCATGTATTTGCACATGGTGCATGCGCCCACTAGTTTGGCTTCGGGCGCCTCAACGGCTAAGCGCGAAGCAACGCCGCATTCAGTTACGAGTAGAAAGGGCGTCTTCTCTTTCCGGTGATTCATCACATAGCGATGCATTTCAGTCGTAGACCCGACCACATCGGCTCTCCTTATCACTTCGGGTTTGCATTCAGGGTGAGCCAAAACAACCACATCTCCATACTGACTTCGTATCAGATCGATGGCCTCTGGGTCAAATTGTTCATGAACATAGCAAGTACCCGGGTAGGCTAAAATCTCCTTGCGGGTCCTTGCCTGAACGTTTTCGGCCATGAGCCGGTCGGGGAGAAAAAAGATCTTATCGGTCGGAAGGCGCTCAATGATCTGATAGGCATTCGATGAGGTGACGCAGACATCGCAGGCGGCCTTGACGGCGGCGGTTGTGTTGATGTAGCAGACAAAAGTGTGTTTTGGATGTTCTTTTCTCAATCGATAGACCTCTTCGGCCGTAATGCTGTCGGCTAAGGAGCAGCCTCCATTTGGATTGGGATCGATTACCTTTTTCTCAGGGTTTAAGATTTTGGCAGTTTCGGCCATAAAACGGACAGAAGGAAAGAGGATTGTATCGCAATCGGCCCTTTTGGCGATTTTGGCCAAGCCGTAGGAATCGCCCACATGATCGGCGACGCCGTAAATGATGTCGGAGTGGACGTAGCTGTGGGCCAAAATGAGAGCATTTTGCTCCGCTTTCATCTCCAGGATTTCATTGATGAGTGGGGTTAAGCTTTCGCACCGCTCATACGAGTACCGGCAGAGGGGATTATCTACAGAAATTCCCTTCAGCTTTTCATAGAGATCGCCAGGACTTAAAAGAGTCAAAGTACTCATCAACGTCGATTTTCTCATTTCTCTTCTTTGAGATCAAAGAATTCTGCAAGCGGAAGCGCTTATAGCGTGTCGAGATACACTTGAAGCAGGAGGACGGCGGCGACCATGTCGAGTTTTTCGGTGCGCTGTTTGCGATTGAGGGAGAGTTCTTTGAGATGGACGTCGGCCCCTTTGCTGGAGAGGCGCTCGTCAATGAGAAGTACAGGGATTTCGAGGGCTTCATGAAGGATTTTGGCGAAGGCTTCGACCGTTTGCGCCATGGAACCTTTTTGCCCGTTCATTTGAAGGGGAAGGCCAATGAGAATGAGATCGATCTCTTTGAGCGGCAGGGCAGCGCGGATGTTTTGCAGGGCTTTTTTACCGCCTTCAATCGTGTCGACCGGAAGAGCGATTTTTCGTTCTTTGTCAGAAACGGCCAAACCGATTCTTTTCAAGCCGAAGTCTATGCTAGCGACGCGGCCCATTCCCTATTCTTTGCTTTAGCTGTTAATGATTTGATGAAATCGCGGAATAGGGGGTGAGGTTCTAGGGGTTTTGATTTAAATTCAGGATGGAATTGGACTCCGAGCATCCAGGGATGAGAGGGGATTTCAGAAATTTCACAGAGGTCCCCCTTTTCTAATTTGCCCGAAAAGACCATCCCTTTTTCTTCAAAAGCGGTTTTGTATTCGTTGTTGAACTCATAACGGTGGCGGTGCCTTTCCCAAATGAGCTTTTCCCCGTAGGCTTCATAGGCGAGGGTCCCTTTTTTGATTTCGCAAGGGTAGGCGCCGAGGCGCATGGTTCCACCGAGATTCTGAATTTTCTTCTGCTCCGAGAGCATCGAAATGACCGGATCAGGGGTATTGCGATCCACTTCGGTCGAATGCGCCTTTTCCAGGCCGAGGACATTGCGGGCAAATTCGACGATCATGACTTGCATGCCGAGGCAAAGGCCAAAATAGGGGATCTTATTGACCCTGCAGTAGTGGGCTGTGAGAATTTTTCCGTCCCATCCCCTTTCGCCAAATCCACCGGGGACCACATAGCCATCACAGCCGCGAAGCGCAGATTCATCGATGCGATCCGACTCAAAGCGGCGTATTTCCAGGCCCATGCCAGCGGCAATAGCGCCATGGTGGAGGGCTTCAAAGACCGATTTATAGGCATCTTGGTGATCCATGTATTTTCCAACGATGCCCACAATGACTTTCCCTTTTGGATGAAGAACGGTGTCCAACATCTTTTTCCAGCGGGAAAGATCGGGGATTGAAGACTTGAGATCGAGCATTTTACAAATCTTGGCGTCGAGTTCTTGGGCGTGGAGATCGATCGGAACTTCGTAAATGCTGTGATCGACATCTTTTTCATCGATGACGGCATCTTGGGGAACATTGCAAAAGAGAGAAATTTTTGCTTTGAACTCTTCGGAGAGGGCTTTTTCACAGCGGCAGAGGATCATGTCGGGACTGATTCCAATTTCCCGAAGGGCCTGAACCGAATGTTGCGTCGGCTTTGTTTTTACTTCGCCCGCTGCTTTGAGGTAAGGTACGTAGGTAAGGTGGATATTGATGCAATCCTTGGGCCGTTCATAGCGGAACTGACGGATGGCCTCGAGAAACGGGAGCGATTCGATGTCGCCCACAGTGCCGCCAATTTCCACAATGACGACTTCGATCCCTTTTTCTTGGTGGCCGCAGGCAAGGATCCGGGCCTTAATTTCATCAGTGACATGAGGAATAACTTGAACTGTTTTGCCAAGGTAATCTCCTTTTCTTTCTTTCTTGATAACAGATTCGTAAATTTGTCCGGAAGTCGAATTGGACGCTCGGGAAAGGGGGGAATGGGTGTAGCGGTAGTAATGGCCCAGGTCGAGATCGGTCTCTGCGCCGTCGTCTGTAACGTAAACCTCTCCATGTTGGAAAGGATTCATCGTGCCCGGGTCGACATTCAGATAGGGGTCGAGTTTGAGCATGGCGATCTTCAGACCGCGGCTCTCTAGAAGCTGCCCGATAGAGGCCGCCGTGAGCCCTTTTCCCAGCGAGGAGACAACTCCCCCTGTTATAAAGATATATTTGATCAACATACGCGGCCATTGTATCGTAAATCCTTTTTTCTTGCCTAGATCGGTTTGAATGGGCGAAAATAGACAGTTCCAATCCAAGGAAATTTTTATGGGATCGATTAGTACACTTGAAGCTTTTACGATTGGGATCGGCCCCTCCAGCTCCCACACGGTGGGACCCATGAGGGCCGCAAGGCGCTTTATCGTGGAAGTGAAAGAGAGAGAATTCCTGGAAGATGTCGCCTCTTTGAAAATCGAACTCTACGGGTCTTTGGCCATGACCGGAAAAGGGCACGCTACAGATACGGCCATCCTTTTAGGGTTGGAAGGGGAAACACCCGAAGGCGTTGACCCCGATTCGGTCTCGCACAGGGTCGCCGCCATTCAAAATAAAAAAGAGATCCGCCTGTTTGGACGCCACCCAGTTCCGTTTGACCCAGAGACAGATCTCGTTTTCTTAAAGGGGAAAAGACTTCCATTCCATTCTAACGCCTTGAGAATCAAGGTGTTAAATAAACAGGGCAAGCAAATTCACTCGCAGGTTTACTACTCGGTGGGAGGGGGATTCGTCGTCGATCACAAGGAAGCGATGCAAAAGCCGTCGGCGAAGGTAGAAAAAAAGGTCCCCTTTCCTTTTGACTCAGCTGAAGAGCTGATGAACCACTGCCAAAAAGAGAAGAAAGCGATTTGGGAGATCATCTTCGAAAATGAAAAAGCGCACCATTCGGAAGCCCATTTGCGAGCAGGGATTCACCGCATTTGGCAAGCGATGCGCTCTTGTGTAGACCGGGGGATCCAAACAGAAGGGGAGTTACCCGGAGGGCTTGAAGTGAAAAGAAGGGCGCCCGCTCTTTATCGGGCTCTGAAAGCATGTGAAAACCGGATCGCCGAAGATCCCACTTTGGTGATGGAATGGGTGAGTCTCTATTCGCTGGCCGTCAATGAAGAAAATGCGGCGGGGGGCCGCGTCGTCACCGCCCCCACCAACGGCTCTGCGGGGGTGATCCCCGCCGTCCTTCACTATGCACAAAAATTCGTTCCCGGTTTTGATGATGATGAAAGTGTGTTTATTTTTTTCTTGACCACGACAGCGCTTCTGATTCTCTATAAGAAAAATGCTTCGATTTCTGCTGCCGAAATGGGATGCCAGGGAGAAATTGGCGTCTCCTCTTCAATGGCCGCTGCAGGTTTAACAGCGATTTTAGGCGGCACCAATAAACAGATCGAAAACGCCGCCGAAATTGCCATGGAGCATCATTTGGGATTGACTTGCGATCCAATTGGGGGACTCGTTCAAATCCCGTGCATCGAGCGAAACACAATGGGCTCGATCAAAGCGATCAATGCAGCCCGACTGGCGTTGCGCGGCGACGGCGAGCATCGGGTTTCATTGGATGCAGTCATCCGGGCGATGAAAGAGACTGGCAAAAATATGAAAGAGATGTATAAAGAAACGTCAGAAGGTGGTCTCGCGAACCAAATCACCTTAGCGGCGACATCATGTTAAGTGCTCTTCATAAAAAACGGTTAGAATACAAACCAAAAATTCCCGACCTTCTGAAAGATCTGAAACACGTTCGATTCAAGAAGGTGGGCCACTCCCAATCTCCCCCCGCTGAATTGAAAAAACTGTTTCCCAAGACTTTCGATGAGCCTGCGTATCAATTGGAAAAGGGGATGGGAAAAGAAAAGAAGATCAAAATTGGCGTCGTTTTTTCGGGCGGCCAGGCTGCCGGGGGCCACAATGTCATCGCAGGCCTGTTTGATTCGGGCGCTAAAATAATCGGATTTCTCGGAGGCCCTAACGGTATCGTCGAAAATAAATGGAAAGAGATCCAAGAGATTGACGCCTATCGAAATACGGGCGGTTTTGATCTCATCGGATCGGGCCGCACCAAAATTGAGACGGCTGAGCAATTGGATTTCTCTTTGAAAACGGTTTCTCAACATCAGCTCGACGGACTTGTCATTATTGGCGGGGACGAC
This sequence comes from uncultured bacterium, assembly GCA_964458995.1. Lineage (GTDB taxonomy): Bacteria > Chlamydiota > Chlamydiia > Chlamydiales > SM23-39 > REEB52. The sequence goes on from CAYWKW010000010.1 coordinate 8,188, forward strand.
TCAAATACAAATGCAGCGATTTTGGCCGAATATTTTTTAGAAAAGGGTTGCGGGACGCGCGTGGTGGGCGTTCCCAAGACGATCGATGGAGACTTAAGAAGCAAAGAGATTGAGATCTCTTTTGGTTTTGATAGCGCCTGCAAAACCTATTCCGAATTGATTGGCAATGTCGCGCGCGATGCTCTCTCTGCTAAGAAATATTACCATTTCATTAAACTCATGGGGCGGTCCGCTTCCCACATCGCCTTAGAGTGCGCGATGGCGACCCGACCTAATTTGACCCTGATCGGAGAGGAGAAGAAAAAACTCGATGCGATCATCGCAGAAATCGCCGACTTGGTTTGCAAGCGGTATGAGGCCAAAAAAGAATATGGAGTCATCCTGATTCCAGAGGGGTTGATCGAATTTATCCCCGATTTGAAAGAGCAAATCCCCAACTTACCTGAAAAAGATCCTCATGGCAATTTGCAGGTCTCTTTAATTGAGACTGAAGTGCTCATCATGGAATGGGTCAAAAAGGAACTCCAAAAGAGGGGATTCAAAGGGAAGTTCCATGCGCAGCAACACTTTTTCGGCTATGAAGGGAGGGCTTGCTTTCCCTCCAACTTTGATGCGAATTACTGCTATGCGTTAGGCCTTTTAGCCTCTGTTGCCGTGCGCGAAGGGTTGACAGGCGTCATTTGTGCGGTGCAGCATTTAAAGAAGGAGCCTAAAAATTGGGAACTTAAAGCGGTTCCCATTGTTCAACTTATGCATTTAGAGGTCCGGTCAGGAAAAGAAAAGCCAGTGATACAAAAAAGCCTTGTAGACATTAAAGGAAATTTTTTTGTACACTTTAGCCGCTTTAGAAAGTCTTGGGAGATCGAAGATCAGTATTGCTATCCGGGGCCGATCCAATTTTTTGGAGAGCCCGCCATCACTGATTCGGTTCCTGAGTGCCTGATGGGATAACATGGCAACAACTGTAACTTCTGTTACTGCGCCAAAAGTTGCAACGCCTCAACCGAGTTTTTGCTCCAAACTGGCCGAACTTGTAGGAGTCATCCTTCAAGTTGCGCTACGCGTTTTGTTCATTGCGGGCGCCGTTTGGATGGCTCTTGAACTACTCCCCTTCCAATGGTCTGCGATCGGAGTCCCTTCAGTCGCTTTTGGAGCGTCGATTCTTTCGAGTTTCTTTTTTCCCTCCAAAAAGCCTCCCTCTGGACCCTATTTCGAACAGTTACCTCCTCTTATAAGACCCATTCAAGGGACGCAAATCCGGCCCCAATTAGCGCCTCTACCGGTAGACGCTCCCCGCGGACTGATCAATTTAAAAAACAACTGCTCTTTTAATTCACTGGTCCATTTTCTCGAAGGCGTCCCCGCAGTCGCTGCATTTCTTCGCCATCCTCCAAAACCAGAGGGTGGCCCCCTGCTTAAAGCTTATGCCGACTTCTTAGCCGGGTATGACCAAGCTCTGCGAGAGAACCGCACACCTGTTGATGGAACGCAAAATTTGCGTTTGGCTCTGAGTCAGCTCACCCCTAGTATTAGCCCTTCCGAATCGCATCAGGAAGACGCTCCTGAAATATTGACGCAGATTCTCGACATTCTTCCCAATGAATATAAAGCCAAAGTAGAACAAGCGATCCGTTACGCTGTGGGGGATCACCCCATGTTCGGATTTGCAGATGGAACATCTATAAAAGAAGATCGAATTGGTTATTTCACTCTAGAACTGAAAGAGGAGATGCAATCGGCTCGATTAGAGGAGCTTTTCGCTCATTTTTGCGATTTCGATGTGGAGCATCCCCCCAATTATAACGTGGAGACAAACGGGGTTTTATGTAGAAGCGCCGGTGGAGAACCAAGGAGGTATCGGCCAGAGCACACGAAAATCCGTTTTTTGGAAGCGCCCCCAGCTCTTTTCTTTCAGATCAAGAGGTTTTACCATTATGATGGAAGGTTTAGCTCGGTCCTGCCCAACTTCCTTCTCCCTGGCGCTGTGAAGCGAGAGGTTCCAGTAGAAGTTCCCGAGGAGCTCACAATCGACGTAGCCGGCGGAACCAAAAGGAAGTACCGTCTATCCACTTACGTCAACCAATGGGGCCCTACTACTGAGAGTGGGCATTATACGGCTGCGGGCATAAAAAATGGGCAAAAGTATTTCATGGATGATCAATCGGTTACTCTTGCAGATCAGGCATCATGGGACGCGCGGGCTCGTCAAGCTTATCTTCTTTGCTACGTGCCTGTTCCGTGACAAGGTTGATTTTTTGCCATGAGCCCTGTTTAAAACGGATCCAATAGACGAGGAAAAATAGGGCTGCATAAAGAACTGTAAGTCCCCATGCATATTCAATAGGCAGATTTTGCTTGACGACGAAGAAATAAACGGGAGCCAGCAAAAAGACCCAAACCGAAAGGGATCCTGCAATTAAGAGGAAAAGTGTATCTCCCGCAGCGACCAAAAGTCCTGAAAAGACCCATCGCAATCCATCAAAAAAGATGTAGATGAACGAAAGGACCATGCAAACCTTCAGTGACGCTTGAATGGCGGGATCTGGATTTTGGATAAATAGAACCTTCACAATATCAACAGGATCGACGACCAAAATAAAGGCAGTGGCGACTGAGAAAACAATCATTAAAGCAAATCCGGACCGGAGAACTTTTCTGACCAAGTCGTACCGTTGCGAGCCAATGAAATTCCCGGCCACGGCGGCGGCGCCTCTACTCAACCCATCGCAAAAAAACGAGAGGAGGATCGTGAAGCTTTGGCAGATGCTTGAAATCGTGATGTGCTTTTCTCCCATATCGGTCATCATCCAGTAGAATACGGCCCAGCCAAATACTTCGAGTGCGCAAAAGATTCCTTGCGGCACGCCTACTCTGCAACATTTTTTCATCTCTTTCCAATTGAATTTCCAATTGGCGGCGCCAAACGATATTCTATTCTCTTTTTTAAGGAATAAATATCCCAATACAGCCGATTCAAAGAAATAGCCCAAACAGGTCGCAATGGCGGCTCCTTGGATTCCCATCTCAGGAACCAGACCTGGAACTCCGAAAATGAGGGCCCAATCCAAGACAATATTGATTAAATTGGCGACGATTGCGAGCCAAATCATTACTTTGGTTCTTCCCCTTCCGATGAAGAAGCCCGAAAACGCCATCATCAGCGCATAACTGGGGCCGAACAGCATCAACAACCTAAAATAGTCGATCTCTAAACTGGCGTAGCGGTCGCCTGCAAAGATGGCGGGGGATCCCCACACGGCAAGGGGAACGAAAAATAGACAAGAAAATAGGGCAAACCAGATCATTTGCCAAACGGGGATGCCCAATCTCTTGTAGTGTTTAGCGCCATTATATTGAGCGACAAAGACTTCAGACATGGCGGTAATCATGCCAATGCCCGACATGATGGCCCAAGCGAGAGTCCCCGCATTGACAGATGCGTTCAGGGCCTCGACAGAGTAATGTGCGAGGAAAATTCGGTCAGTAAAGATCATGAAGAGAGAAGCGAGCGTGGAGATCATTAAGGGCAATGAAATATTCCACAGCTCCCGAATGCTGCCCTCGGGGTAACGAGTCAGAGAATTTTGCATATAACTTTTCTGTTGGGATTGAGTTCAATATACCACACACGTTCTTAAAAATCTCCCCACCTACCAATCTTTATTTAAGTAATTGGAAATGAGGGAGGGACATGTTAAATATTGCGGATAAAGAGAAAATCATTATTTTGCGGGTATGGGAAATGGGCGTTTTGTAAATCCGCATGTCCAAAATTCAAGAAGATCGTTGTTGGATTTGTTCTTGTGGGTGATGGGGAAATATGATGATGATGCGCCCAAGTTAGCGCCGCCAGGCGATTTCGTTTATCCAGGAACTGCTAAGTGCTTTGTAAGAAATTGCCCCTCAGCTGTCTGGATCGGCCACAGCACCTATCTGATCGAGGTGGGGAATTTGGTCATTTTAACAGACCCTGTTTGGGATAGCCATTGCTCGCCAGTGCCATTGAAACCTTTTAGACGCTATAGCGAACCGCCCATTGCTCTGGCCGATTTGCCACCCGTCGATCTCGTATTGCTAAGCCACAACCATTACGACCATCTCGATGCGAAAACTGTCAAGGTTTTACATCAGTTCCATCCTGGAGTGGAATGGATTGTTCCTGAGGGCTTGGGCGGATGGTTCAAAAGAAAGGGAATTGGGCCAGTGAAAGAATTATCCTGGTGGGCAAGGCATGAGGGGAAATGCGCCGTTACGGCGGTTCCGGCTCAACATTTTTCAGGAAGGAGCCTCTGGGATAAGAATAGGACCCACTGGAATGGGTATGTCGTCGAAGTTGGAGGCAAAAAATTGTATTTTACCGGCGATACGGGATATAATGGGAAGGACTTTAAAGCCATTGGAGCCCGTTTTGGGGGAATGGATTTGAGCCTGATTCCCATTGGCGCCTATTCGCCGCAGAAGTTTATGCAGCCAGTGCATGTGAATCCTTTCGAGGCGGTTCAAATTCACCAAGAGGTGAAATCGAAGTTGAGCTTAGGTATGCATTGGAACACGTTTCGTTTGTCCGAAGAACCAATCGATCGCCCTCCTTACGATCTCTATTTGGCTATGAAAGAAAAACAACTTTCCTTTGATTCTTTCTTACCAATTGATATCGGCACCTATGTTAATTTCTAGAAAGCGGATCTGGAAAGACCGTTTTTATACGTTCAAGCACTACTACAAGGGCAAATTTGCCCTGATCGATCTCTGTTTCGGGTTCGTTGGCCTGTTTGTCAACCCTTACAGAATTTGCAGAAAGTTTTTAGAGAAACGGGGGGCAGAGAATGTCTATGCCTATGGGGAGACCCCTTTTTCCACCTACCAACGGATTGTGGCGGAGTGCGGGATAGGGCGGGATGATGTGTGGGTGGAATTGGGAGCGGGGAGGGGAAAGGGGTGCTTTTGGTTGAGGCATTTTGTCGGGTGCAGGGTAGTTGGGGTTGAATGGGTGCCCCTTTTTGTCGGGGTTGCCAAAGCGATTAGGCGGCTCTTTCGGATGGATGGAATGCAATTTGAAAAGGGGGATTTGGGCGAGGTTGATTTGACAGGCGCCACGGTTGTTTATCTCTACGGCGTCGAGAGAGAGGTGCCGGCTGGCGTAAAGGTGATTACGGTGAGCGAGCCGCTAGAAGGATATGAGGTGATCAAAAGTTTTTGGGTCCGCTATCCGTGGGGAAGGACGAGAGCCTTTTTGCAAAAAATGGAGGAGCCCGAGTAGAATGGTGGCCCTTATTAGGAGGCCATTATGATGGTAGAGGGATCTTCGAGACCAGTGAGCGGTTTTGGGTACTATTCCAGATTCTTAAACCCTTTAAACCTTGCTCAAATTTTTGCGAGTTGGGTTTGGCGGAGTGATCCACAAGTTGATCGAAATGCGGTTGAATTAGAAGCAGTGGAGACTGATGGATTCCTACCGGTTGACGAATCACATGAAATGTTCGTCGATGGGCCAGTTCTTCAAGAAACTCTTTGTGAGGTTGAGATCCCGTTGGAGCTTTTAGGTTCGCTTTGTGAGGCAAAAAGCTTGCAGCTGCTCATTGCCCAATCTCCCGAAGCCAGAGCAAGTATAGCGGCTTACAGGGCTCTTCTTTGTAATGATATCTGTTTTTTAGGGAAATCGATAGCTCTGGCCTATAAAAAAAATGAACGTCTGGAGAATGAGCAGGTCAATTACGCCCTAATCGGTGTTAAAGTTAAGAGGCAAGATAATTCGATTTCAATCGTCTGCCAATATAGAATTGAGACGAAAGACGGGCCGGTTATTTCAGTTTACAGTTACGATCTTACGGATCCACATGTTCCGAAATCGGTCTTTAATCTCGATCTGCAGAGGTTCCCTGATGCAGTATTGTGAATCGGTTTATCAGACGCGCCGCTTCAAAACGAGAGAAATTAAAGTGGGGTCGGTAGGAGTGGGGGGCAGTAATCCTGTACGGATCCAATCGATGACGACTTCAAATACGCGGGATGTCGATGCGACGGTGGAGCAGATCGTGAGGCTGGCCGATGCCGGTTGCGAAATCGCCCGCGTCACTGTGCAGGGAAAGAAGGAGGCCGAGGCTTGCGAAGGGATCAAAAATGGGCTCTTGAAGCGGGGATATACCATTCCGCTGGTAGCCGATATCCACTTTTATCCGCCTGCTGCCCTTTTAGTCGCCGAATTTGCCGACAAGGTGAGGGTCAATCCGGGGAATTTTATCGATAAGAGGGCCTCTTTCAAGGTCATCGAATACGATGATGCGGCCTATGCAAGAGAATTGGCCAAAATCGACGACGGATTTGGGCCTTTGGTGGAAAAATGCAAGCGATTGAAAAAGGCGATGCGGATCGGGACCAATCACGGATCGTTGTCTGATCGAATTATGAATCGCTATGGCGATAGCCCGAGGGGGATGGTTGAGTCGGCTTTCGAATTCGCGCGCGTTTGCAGAAAGTATGACTACCATGACTTTTGCTTTTCGATGAAGGCGAGCAATCCCGTAGTCATGATGCATGCCTATCGGTTGCTGGTTGCCGAAATGAGGAAAATCGGCTGGGATTATCCGCTCCACTTGGGCGTTACAGAAGCGGGTGAAGGGGAAGATGGGCGCATTAAATCGGCGATGGGGATCGGAGCCCTTCTTATGGATGGACTCGGAGACACGATCCGGGTTTCGTTAACGGAAGACCCGTGGGATGAAATCGATCCGTGTAAACAGATCGTCAAATATGCGGAAGGTGTTTTGGGAAGAGGCATTGAGCCATTTGAAGAAAAACAGCGCGATTTTACCCAATTGGAAAGGCGCAAAGTCATTTATGAGTTCCCCTTCCATGAACAGGGGAGCGTCGTGGTGAAAAAAGGGGGCCAATACTTTGTAGATGGAGTGGAGATTGGGGAAGATCAGTGCATTCTATTCCGTCCCAGGGTTTCTGCAGTGCATGAGGTGCGCTTTTTGGTTGAAAAACTGAAGGCAGAGGGGACTACGCTTCCCTTAATTGTTGAGTTGGATTGTCCCGATGTGATCTCTGCGGGGATCGAATACGGGGCCATTCTGTGTGATTTGCTGGCTGAAGGGGTTTGCGTCGCCGATGAAAAATTGGGGTTTAACCTGCTTCAATCGGCCCGAATGAGGATGACCAAGACCGATTTCATCTCTTGCCCCGGATGTGGTAGAACTCTATTCGATCTACAAGAAGTCTCCCGAAGAATCAGAGAGAAAACCGCCCATCTAGCAGGCGTTAAAATCGCCATCATGGGGTGCATCGTCAACGGTCCCGGAGAAATGGCCGATGCCGACTTCGGATATGTTGGCTCGAAGCCTGGGAAAATCGATCTCTATGTAGGAAAAAATTGTGTTGAACGGGATATTGAGTTTGCTGAAGCAGATTTTAAACTAATTGATTTAATTAAATCGCATGGAAAGTGGGTAGAACCGTGTGATATAATTAGCATATGCAACTAAACGTAAATCGCGTTTTAAGCGATAGATTGGTTTTTGATCCTGATGCTCCTGGAAAGTTGAGGGTATCTGATTCTTTTTGGGACTGGATTCAAAGAATTATTTCGTGGATTTGGTCTCCTGCCAGCTACTCGGATGAAAATCGGCGTACGATTGCCTGTTTCAAAAAATGTGTCCTAGATACGCTCGGCGCAGATCGACTTAAAAGAATTTGTAGTAGATATTCGCTCGATTTCGAGGCAATGGAGAAGAAGGGGAGTCCTCTTTTATCTCGCGATGTGGCCCAGATAGTCGTGGGGGCGAAAAATGTGACCGTTGAAGACATCAACGGATTCATCAAGCGGGGCTGTTTTCAAGATTTGGACAGCGCAGCTCTTGCAGGCATCGTTCAAGACTTAAGCCGCCCCTTTGGGAGGCTTTTTGAAGTTCCCGACATCGAGAAACGGATCACCGGCAGACCCTCAGAGCGGCTTTCCCGCGTTTTCTACGACCCGTTTTTAGCCGATCGGGAACGGGCCCAACTTACCAAGGAACACCGAGTCGATCCATTCGAGGTGTTTATGCACAACATGGTCGCCCGTGTGATCAAAAGGGAAATGGATGTGGGAACTCTGGTTCCGGCCCCCAACCATCCGAGCGGCAAACCCCAATTTTATTACGTTTCCGCCAAAGTGGTCACAGGAGAGGGGATGGTGAGCTACCTCTTTCATCCCGCTACCCGAGATACGAATTTGGAACCGATCCGCCTCTTTCGCGGCACCTCTGCTCGCAATAGTGAAATCGATGGCGTTTCCACTGTGATTACCGATTTGGAGACAGATTTGGGAAGAGCTGCTTATGAATCGGGCCTGATCTATGAACCCATTATTGCAGAAAAAATGGCTCGCCCCACCATTGAAGCGGGGCATAGTTTAGGTTCGACCCTCGTTCAATATAGAGCCGCCAACATGGATCATATCCGCAAGGCTTACCTTTTCTGCGGCCCCGGTTTGCCCGAGTCTGAAGTTGAAAAATTCAATGCCAAAAACCCCAATATAGAGCTGATCATCCACCTGGCCCATCACGACCGGTGGAGCTCGCTTGGGCAGGTCCAGCTCGGATATAAAGCCCCGCCGAACGTCCAGATCTCCTATTTACGAGCCATAGGAAAAGGGCCCAACCCCCACGTCGATATTTGGGTCAAAGAGGATGGAAAATATGTTCTTAAAACGGGGCATACAGCTGAAGAGAGGGACGGCCATTTTTTCAATAAAGGCAGCACGCAAGAGCGGCTCAGATCGAGCGCGGGACCTGTTGTTTCCTGTCTCCTGCGTACCGTTCGCAACGTGTACAGAAAATGCTTTTCCAATCGCGCTGAGACGGAGCGGGGTCTAAAAATCGGTCATATGCTCAACGGACGCTGGCAAGTTGATCATTTTCGCACAATCTAATATAATCTTTCCTCATGAAGCCAAAATATGATCCTCGAGCCATAGAGCGAAAGTGGCAAAAAATCTGGAAAGAAAAAAAGATTTACAAGTCGGAAATCGACCCGAAGAAGCCAAAATATTACGTTTTGGACATGTTTCCCTATCCATCAGGAGCGGGCCTCCATGTGGGCCACGTAACGGGCTACACAGGAACTGACATCATTGCCCGCTATAAGAGGCAGAGGGGGCTCAACGTACTGCACCCGATGGGGTGGGATAGTTTCGGCCTTCCCGCCGAGCAATTTGCCATTCGCACTGGGACGCACCCTGCAATCACCACCAAAACCAATATCGATACTTACCGGCGCCAGCTCGAATCGCTTGGATTTAGCTATGACTGGGACCGGGAGCTGGCCACTAGCGATCCCTTTTATTACAAGTGGACTCAGTGGATTTTCACCAAGCTGTTTGAAAAAGGGCTCGCCTACGAAGCTGAGATCAACGTCAATTATTGTCCCGCTCTGGGAACGGTTTTGGCCAATGAAGAAGTTGAAAATGGGCGCTCCAAAGAGGGTGGCTATCCAATCGAAAGAAGGCCCTTAAAGCAGTGGGTGCTGAGAATCACCGCCTACGCCGACCGGCTGCTGGCCGACCTCGATCTGCTCGATTGGCCCGATCATCTGAAAAAGCTCCAATCGAATTGGATTGGCCGCAGCGAGGGCGCGCTCGTCACTTATGTTGAAGAGTGCACCCATGAGCCCATTGTCGTTTTTACAACCCGCCCTGACACCGTTTTTGGCACCACTTTTCTCGTTCTGGCCCCCGAACACCCTCTGGTTGACCAAATCACAACGCCAGGCCAAAAAGAGGAAGTGGAAGAGTATCGAAAAACGACAGCCGCAAAGACCGATTTAGATCGAACCGATTTGGCCAAAGAAAAAACAGGCGTATGGACCGGAACCTACGCCATAAGTCCGGTTAACGGGGAGAAGATTCCCATCTGGATTGCCGACTACGTGCTCATGGGTTATGGAACTGGAGCCGTGATGGGCGTGCCAGGAGGGGACGAGCGCGATTTTGAATTTGTCTTGAAGTACAAATTGTCCGTCATTCCCGTCTACGACCCAGGCCCCCACCCTGAGCGGGAAGAGATTCTTGCCGGGAAGAAATGTTGGAATGAAGCTGGGACCGTCGTCAATGGCGATTTTCTCAATGGCCTTCAAATACAGGCGGCGAAAGAGAAGATCATTCAATGGCTCGAGCGCCATTCGAAAGGGAAACGGACCGTGAATTATAAATTGCGCGACTGGCTTTTTTCCCGCCAGCGCTATTGGGGAGAGCCGATTCCCATTCTCCATTTTCCCGATGGCACGATGCGCGCCCTCGATCTCGACGAATTGCCCCTGGTTCCTCCTGCACTTGATGATTATAAACCTGCAGGCACAGGGCAAAGCCCGCTTGCCAAAGTGCGCGATTGGGTGGAAGTCACCGACCCCAAAACAGGCAAAAAGGCTCTCCGTGAAACCAATACGATGCCCCAATGGGCCGGTTCGTGCTGGTACTATTTGCGTTTTTGCGATCCGCGAAATAGCAAGGAAGCCTGGAGTAGAGAAGCGGAAAAGTATTGGATGCCGGTCGATCTCTATGTAGGCGGCGTCGAACACGCCGTACTCCACCTGCTCTACTCTCGTTTTTGGCATAAAGTTCTCTATGATTGCGGCCTTGTCCATACAGCGGAGCCCTTCATGACCCTGCGCAATCAAGGCCTTGTGACCGCCCGCTCTTATAAAATGGGCCAAGGCGGCTACCTCCATCCCAATGACGTCGTCGAAAAAAATGAGAAGTACTATTCCAAAGAGTCGGGTGAAGAGCTCATCTCTCAAATGGAAAAGATGTCGAAATCGAAACTCAATGGCGTCTCTCCAGATGAGATTATTGAAGAATTTGGCGCCGACGCCCTGCGTCTCTATGAAATGTTTATGGGTCCCTTTGAGAGGGAAAAGTTTTGGAACACCGATGCCGTCAATGGCTGCCGTCGCTTCTTGAACCGTTTTTACGACATGGTTTATTCTGACAAGGTGAATGACGAAACCAACCAGGAAGCCTTAAAACTGGCCTACCGCCTTGTTGATGCGGTGACCAAAGACATCGATAGCCTCCAATTCAACACCGCTATTGCTCGGATGATGGAATTTCTCAACGCCTTCATTCCTCTCGACGCTTATCCTCGCACCTGTCTGAAAATGGCCGTTCAAATGCTCTATCCCTTTGCCCCCCACATTGCGGAAGAGCTGTGGGAAGAGCTTGGAGAAACGCGATCGCTCACCTTTGCCCCGATTCCTGCAGTCGACCCGCAATATCTCGTAGACGACACTGCCATTTATGTAGTGCAAGTCAATGGCAAACTGCGAGGCCGCTTTGAGCTCCCCAAGGATAAATCTGAGGAAGAACTCATGCGTCTCGTGCGGCAAAAACCGGAAATGGAAAAGCACCTAACGGGAGAAATTGTTAAAACCATATTTGTGCCCAATAAATTGCTCAACATTGTTCTCAAATGAACATTTTGATTCTTTTCTATCTACTCGCCATAGCCCCCAAGCTATTTCTGGACCGGGTATTGAAAGGAAAAAGGCATCCTGGATTTCTTCAGCGCCTGGGCCTTCGGATTCCCGAAACCCACGAACCTGTCACCTGGATCCACGCCATTTCCGTTGGGGAAGTGAAAGCGGCCCAGCCCCTCTTCAAAGAGCTTCGAAAAAGAGAGCCCAACACCTTCTTTCTCATCACCACCACCACGGCAACAGGCCAAGCTGAAGCCAAGCGCACGCTTCCCGAAGCCAACGCCTTTGCCTATCTTCCCCTTGATTTCACCTGGGTCGTCCGGAGGTGGGTGAACAAAATCAATCCGCAGCGATTCATTCTCGTTGAGTGCGATTTTTGGCTCAACCTACTCGGCGCACTGAAAAAAAACGGAACCCGCATCACACTCGTCAGTGGAAAACTATCTGAACGCTCTGCTAAACGATTCCAATTTTTCTCCCGTTATTCTCGCAAGCTCTTTTCCCATTTCGACGCCCTTTGCGTCCAAAATGAGACCCACTATTCCCGTTTCAAGCCCCTCGTCGACCCCTCCCGTCTTCACATTACGGGCAACCTCAAACTCGACCTCCAACCCCAGCCCGTCCACACCACCCTCTCCCTCCCTCCGGCCATTACCATCAGCTGCACCCACGCCCCTGAAGAGGAGCAGCTCCTTGAGCAGCTCTCTGACTACTTTGTCATCTTAGCCCCCCGCCATCCTGAGCGATTTGAGGAAGTCGCCCAGCTTCTCACCCGCAAAAACATTCCCTTTACCCGCTGGACCCAACCTGCCCCTCCTAAAAAGGTGCTTCTAGTCGACGCCATGGGGCAGCTCCCCATATGTTACGCCCATTCCCGTCTCGCCATCATTGGCGGAAGCTATGTTGACCACGTCGGAGGCCACAACGTTCTTGAGCCCTGTCTCTACGGCATACCTGTTCTCTTCGGGCCTCATACCTTTGCCCAAGCGGAATTTGCCGCCAAGGCCATTGAGTCGGGAGCCGGCCAATGCGTCCCTCTTTCTCATCTCCGCCAAGCAGTCACCCAATTTTTCACCCATCCTGCTCAAGAAACAGCTATGAAGTTGGCTGCCCGCCAGCTTATCCAAAGCAATCGGGGATCCACCGACAAAACGCTACAAATATTACTCAATACTTGTAGATAAATCACTTGACGTGATAGTCTTTTACTTTCTCTTATCGCGGGGTGGAGCAGTGGCTAGCTCGTTGGGCTCATAACCCAAAGGTCGTAGGTTCGAGTCCTACCCCCGCTAATTTTCTACTTTCAACTTTTCTTGTGGCGGTATAGCTCAGCTGGTTAGAGCAGTGGAATCATAATCCACATGTCGCTGGTTCGAATCCGGCTACCGTCAACTTTGTTGACGGTAGAGGAAGCCAACTGCTTGGCTTCCGTCCGTGATTTGAAATGAGGGCGATGTTTTTTCGTCTCGAAAAACCAATCGCGTATTATTTAAAGAACCTATTTTCGGATTTTTTTGTATTTGAATACTTTTAAGATCTCTTTCGCCATCAGGGAAAAAATTTATATATAAATCTTGATTTCTGATCTAGGTCTCCTTATAATCGTTCCCTCATTTAATCCGAGGAGGGTTTATGGCCTGCTGCGCTAATGTTCTAACTCGTCCCGCCGAACTGTTTTGGAATCGGTTTTCGGCTCCCTGCTATCGAATTCCGCGAGATCTCATTATTGCCGATATAGCGATGCGATACTTTGCATTTATAGGAATGATGTTTACCTTGCCCCTCTATTTCATGGGACAATTCCTTAAAATATTTTGCTGCTGCTTCCTAGTTGGCGCTGCCCAATCCTTGCAGTTTCGGATCAATCTGCCGCTACTGCCGGCGGTTCGGAATATCCGCAGCGATGAAGTCACTAGCGAGGAAAGAGCGTTGACTCTTTTGAATGAGCTTCTGGCAGACCCTACGTGGGATAACTACCGGAAACTACCCTACGACCAGCAATATTTGATCGCAGGACACTACACCTACCCCTATTTCTGGGGCTGGTCCTTTTCCACAAAGGTAGATCTGTTGAATGAATTTCAAAGTGAATTCCAAGGTCGTCCAAGCCTTTTCCGGGCATCGGATGCCATCCGGGAGGCGATCCGATACCAAGAGCGAATTATTTATGTGGCCCGCTTTAAAGAAGCCGTTCGAATAGGTGGGGATTTAAGAGCTCTATATAATCAGGATCCCGAAGCCTATCGGCAAGCCTGCCATTTTATTGCAAGAGAACATGGGTGCAGGCCGGGTCAAGACCCTCTCGCCTTTGCAGGAACTATTGTTCGCAATCGACCTCGGCACCGAGACACGATGTTTGGCTTGGAGTGTTTAACGAGCCATCTTAAAGGGGCCTACTCACTGGATCGTCTTCCTGAGATGCGGGCGGCGAGGTCGTGAAACGCTTTTCTACTTTTTTTGGGGCTTTAGGTAAAGGGTCAAGATCGTTGCGGCGGTGACCGCGGAGAGGAGCCACATGGCTGTGTGAAACCCATGAATGAAGGCCTCTGTAGATCCTTCAGAGAGTCTCCGAAAGATAGTGATGGTAATGGCGATACTGAGGGCCCCACCCGTGTTTTGAATCGTCCAAAGCGCTCCGCTAGCTGTGCCCGCAAAATGGGCAGGAGCTGCGGCTATCGCGGTCGTCGTCGCAGGCGTCCTTGTAATTCCCCATCCGATTCCTAAACAAACAAAGGCGACCAGTAGATACGCAATAGAGCTATCGGGTGTGATAAAGGCTTGCAGGACCGTGCTGAGGCCAAAAATCATAAGTCCAAACCGAATGAGGTATTTGGTTCGAATTTTAGCCATGATGGGTCCCATGAAAAAAGAGATCAGAGCTATGGCTGCAGTGATGGGAAGAATGGTGACCCCCGCTTCATACGCTTGTTGGCCTCGAACTTGGATGAGATAGAGGGGAACGAGAAAAAGGACTGCGGTGAAGACGAAAACCAGGCAGAACATCACGAGGGTCGCGCAAAGAAAAGAGCCGTGGGCGATCAGTTCGCAGGGAATGGTGGGAGCGGCTGACCGCTTTTCAAGATAGAAGAAGAGAAATAACACGAGGATCGCTATGGCAAAAGTGAGAAGCGACGCCCAGTTTCCCCAACCCCAGTCGGGAGCGTGCATAAGCCCAAAAATGAGCGAGAATAGGCCCAGAGTGAGAAGGCAAACCCCTTTGTAGTCGGGTTTAAGGGATGTTTCATGGCGCGATTCTTTAGTATAGATCAGGCTGAGAATGATGCTAATCACACAAAAGGGGACGTTGATAAAAAAAATCCAACGCCAGCTTAAAGCGCTAACGAGAATGCCTCCGAGTACAGGACCGATGGCCATGCCGAGTCCAGTCACGCCGCTCCAAATTCCAATGGCTTTCGCTTTTTCTTCACCGGGAAATGCGTGAGAGATCAGTGCTATCGAAGTGGGAATGATAGCCGCACTGGCAAGGCCCTGCATGAACCGGCAAATAATCAACCAGGCAGGGGATTGTGCGAGTCCTGCAAAAAGAGAAAAAAGTCCAAACCAGATAACGCCAAAAATGATCATCCGTTTTCGCCCTACGTGATCGGAGATGCGCCCCATCATGACTATGAGCACAGCAAGAGCTAGGAGAAAAGCGTTCATGATCCATTGCAGCTGCACTAAAGAAGCGCCCAGACTGGTTTGGATTGCTGGAAGCGCTGTGTTGACGATCGCAAAATCGAGCCATGCGACGAAGCAACTAAGGCAGCAACTGAGGAGCGTTCCCCACTTTCCCGAATTTTCATCTGTCATATTTGGAGCCATATTCTATTTGGAAGATAAAGTAAAGGGGGGAGGGCCGGTATCGGTATCTTTATCAACGTTAGTTAATTCGGCGAGCTTGAGGTATTTGTAAAAGGCGGTATTGGCGTTGTAGAGCGAGATCGTGAACCCCTCTGAGCCGCAAAAGATCCCCCGTTTGAGAAAATAGCTGCGAAAGAAGGCATAGAGGCCATGGGTGAGCGCTTTGGCAAAGGAGGAGCTTTTTTTGCCTCGATGCTGCTCGGCAAAGAGAGACGAGTAGTGTTGCATTTTGGAGAGGAATTCAGCGGTAGAGCGATAAGGCGTGTGAAGAAGGGGAGAGGGGAGGGGCTGGAAAGAGGGGGCTATGAGCGATTCGTGAATGCGGTCCTCCGAATAGCGTGAAAAGTTGCGATGGTAGAGGCGCGCTACTGGGTCGGGATCCCAGCCGCAGCCGCGGATCCTCTTGCCATTGTAATAATTGTGACGGGGGAAAACATAGGCCCGTTTGGGATCAAGGGGAAATTTTGTGTCAAAAGAGGAGAGAATTTCATCGCTATCAAGCGCTAAGATCCAGTTGTTAGTGGCGAGTTCGGCAGCTCGATTGCGAAGGGGGCCGAATCCGATGAACGGAGAATGGAAGATGCGGACATTGGGGTATTCTTTGGCAATGGAAAGAGTGTCGTCTGTGGAGCCATTATCGAGCAGGATCACTTCAGAAAACGGACGGACCGAATCGAGCGTAGAGCGCAAAGTCGCAGATGAATCTTTCGTCAGAATACAGATGCTGATCATACAAATAGCATATACTCAAGTAAACTCAAAAATTGGTTTCTGCCTACGCCTTTTCCCCGATTGACGAAACGTCAATCAGGGGCCCCTAGGCTTGCGTCGGACAGCCACTGAATTTGAGATCCGCCTGCATCGCTAAACTTTTTAAGTTTAGCTGCTTCGGCGCCGCTTCGCTGACTCAAATTCAGGGCGCCTCCTTGGCATATTCCCAACTTTTGAATTCACTTGAGTATAGCGGAAAAGAGCCATTTCGCATAGCATAGACGTGTATGAGACATGCTTTAACTTACGATGATGTGGCGTTAGTGCCGCAATTCAATAACATCCCTTCGCGCACCGAACCTTCGCTGGAGTCTTGGCTCACAAAGAAACTGAAGATAGGCATCCCTTTGCTCGCGGCCAATATGGACTCAGTCATTTGTGAAGAGCTGGCGGAGATTCTGATTGCTCAAGGGTCCATCCCCATCTTTCATCGATTCACCCCTTTTGAGGAACAGGAAAAGTGGGTGAAGAAGTTTCGCGATAAGACGTTTGTTTCGTGCGGGATCCAAAAATTGGATGAGATAAGAAAACTGCTCGATCTGGGCGCTCTTGGGGCGTGCATTGATGTGGCTCACGGCCATTCCGATAGAATGTTCCGCCACATCCAAGAACTGAAGAAAACCCACCCCGACAAAGAGATCATCGCCGGCAATGTGTGCACAGCCATGGCCTATCACGACTTGGTGAATGCGGGAGCCGATGCGGTTAAAGTGGGGGTTGGGCCCGGAGCTGCTTGCACGACCCGGATGGTGACTGGGTTTGGCGTACCCCAATTCAGCGCGGTTCAAGATTGCGCCCGCATCGCTGAAAAACTGCGCGTGCCGCTGATCGCTGATGGGGGGATTCGGACAAGTAGGGATGTCGTGCTCGCTTTGGCAGCAGGGGCCAGCACGGTGATGGTCGGCAAGCTTTTTGCCCAGACGAAGGAGTCGGCCGCCCCGAAACGAAAGAGCGATAAATATCCGTCGGGCTATGAGGCCAAATTTAGGGGGCAAGCTTCGGCCGACTTCCAAAATGAATTTTATGGGGGGCTTAAGGCCAAAACCGTGGCCGAAGGGATCGACTTTTGGGGACCCGTTTCGGGGACTGCCGAAGAATTATTAACTATCCTTTTGGGGGGGATCCGAAGCGGCATGACCTATGGAGGGGCCCGTAACCTCAAGGAATTGCAGCGCAAAGCGGAGTTCGTCCAAGTGAGCGCAACCTACATTCAGGAGAGTAAACCTAGACCAGATTGAAAGCAGATACTATAATTAGCCATAGAGGACCTATGGTAAAAGATTTCCTTTACGCCGACAAAAAGATCTATGATTCGGTTCATGGATTTATCCCTTTCGATGAATTCGAAAAGGAGCTGATCGACTCTTTGCCTTTTCAGCGTCTGCACTATATCCATCAATTGGGAATCGCCTATCTCGTCTATCCGGGCGCGACCCATACGCGCTTTGAGCACTCGTTGGGCGTGATGTCATTGGCCACCCTCATGTTTGAAAAGATCTGCAAGTCGGTCCGCCCCGACGTCTTCCATTTTGTCCCCCGTAAAGGCTCTTCCGATTACCTTTACTGGCGCCGCGTTTTGAGGATGGCTGCCCTTTGCCACGATTTGGGTCATTTGCCCTTTTCCCATGTGGCTGAAAAGGATCTTTCAGGTTCGTTCGGCCATGAACATTGGACTTTGAAAATCATCGATAGCGCCTATTTAGCCCCCGTTTGGGATAAGTTGCGAAAAGCCCCCGCTTATCTGGAAGATATAATCGAGCGAAATATCATCGAAGATATTAAGAAGATCTCTATTGGAGAGGAGAAGTGGAAGTCGATCACCGGAAACGGCTTTACTCCGTGGGAAAAGATCGTCTCTGAAGTCATCACGGGCGATTTCTTTGGAGCTGACCGGATCGATTATCTCCTGCGCGACGCGAAGAGCACCGGCGTTGCCTACGGCCTTTTCGACTACCATCAACTCATTGAGTCTCTGCGCATTCTGCCGAGCGTGGATCGGGGAGCCGATGAGCTTCAGCTGGGGATCGATGAGAATGGCCTCGAGTCATGCGAAGCGCTCCTCTTGGCCCGCCATTTTATGCACCGCCGCATCTACCAATACTCCTCGGTCAAAGCCTACAATTTCCATCTAAGACGCTACATGAAAGCCAACTACCAAAAGACATTGGATAGCGTCGACGATTTTCTCTCATTAAGCGATACCGATGTCATCTCGGCCCTCAATAAGGCAGCCAAAGACCCCAAATTGCCTGGCCATGCCGATGCGAAATGTGTCATCTTCCGCCAGCACCGCTTCCGGGCCATTGCCCTTGCTGATCACATTACAGAAAAGCAGTTGCAGGAGTTTAAAAGCAAAAATAAACTGACAGACGCAGAGATCGATTGGGAATTCCATAAAGCGGAGCTCCCCCCCGACCGCCTCTCTTTTCCCGTCTCGCGGCGCCATGTGATCATCCAAAAGGCGCGCGACTGTTCCGACCTTTTATTAAAAGTACCTTCCAGAAAAGCCAATTGGGTTTATATCTCTCCGGAGCGGGATTTAGAGCTCGTCAACTTCCTTGAAAACGCATGACTTTTACCCGTTCTGAAAAGTGGTTCATCTTTTTTGCAATGCTCTCTGGCTTTTGTATTTGCGGGGAATATTCGGTTACCCGGCCAGCGAGCAACGCGCTCTTTCTCACCCTTTTTTCATCCAAGGCTTTGCCCTGGGTTTGGCTGGCTACGGTTCCCCTCAATCTTTTTGTGGTCTATCTCTATAACCGCTTCCTTCCGAAATTCGGCCCCCATAGGATTCTCTGTTCCTTTGCGCTATTGACCATTGCGATCAATGCTCTTTCGGGACTGTTTTTTTCTCAGCTGCCCCAACTCATTTTTTTTCAATATGCTTGGAAAGATATCTATATCCTCCTAATGCTCAAGCAGCTTTGGTCGATGATCCATGGGACTATTCCTTCAAACCGCGCCAAATATCTCTATGGGTGTGTCTACGGGGTGGGAACACTGGGTGGCATTTCGGGGAGCCTCGTTCCAGGCTTTTTAGCCGTTGATGTCGGTTCTGAGCAGATTCTCTATTTTACCCTGCCTATCTACTTGATGCTCATTTTCGCCTACACCATGGCCTTCCACCGTTCCGGCGTGAAGGAGAACTTCCAGAAGGACCTCACTCCGGACCCGCGCCCCAGCGAAGCCGTGTCCCTCATCCGGCGCACGCCGCTCCTGACTGCCGCATTGCTCCTCGTTATCTTCATGCAAGTCTCCGTCGGCCTGATGGAGTACCAATTCAACGCCCATCTCGAGCTTAACATCCTCGAAAAGGACCTTCGCACGGCCTATTACGGCAAGCTGATTGGAGTGGTGAATATAGTCAGTCTACTCTTCCAATTCATAGGCGGCTTTCTGCTCATTCGCCTATTAGGCGTACGCGGCAGCCATTTCCTCATCCCCGTTCTTCTCCTTCTTTCGGCCATCTCCTCAATCCTCTTTCCCGCCTTTGCTATGCTCTCATTCTCTTTTGTCTTCCTTAAGGCGACCGATTTTTCCATCTTTGGCGTTATCCGAGAGATGCTCTACGTGCCGCTGCAGCTCGATGCAAAATACCGTGCGAAGGCGATCATTGACGTCTTCGCCTATCGCACCTCAAAAGCTCTTGTTTCATTGGGGCTGCTCTTGCTACAGATCGTCGCCGGCAGCTATCTATTGCAATCCGCGGGCTACATCTCTGTAGCCATCTTTGTCGCGTGGTTTGCCACGGCCCTCATTCTGTTCCGTAAACAAACCGTCATGCAGATGAAATTAAACTAAACACCCGCCAGCAAGGTCGTCTGATTCATCGCCCTATTTAATCAAGACTAGAATTTGGCCTCTTCCCAGCCCTCTTCTGCAGGAGGTTTGGGGAAATATTCCTCTTTGGTGGTGAAGCTTTCGTGGGCTGAGGCGGCTTGCTCAGGCTTCGCAAGCATGGGATAGACCCATTTCTTAAACTGGAAAAAGAAGGTTAAGGCGGCATGAGTTAGTTTTTCTACAGAACGGAGGGGCTGTTTATCATAAAGGGAGAAGAAGGCTTTTTCTAGTTTTACAAAGAATTCCCTTTCTTCATCAACGGTTAAAGGTTTTATATCCCGATTTAAGAGTGTGTAGATCAGAAAGTACTTGATATGTAAGGCTAGGAGCGGCTTCAGCACATCGGTGTTCTCGGTAAGGACATGGCCCGTTAAATCCCGTTCTGAATCCTGGATGGCTTGCAGGATCGATTGGGCGAGATTTTCAATCTGTCCTTGTAATAGGGGGCTGATTAATTGTGAAATCTCGGTTGCTCCTTTAAATTCTGCTTTAAAGGCTCTTTTGAACCTGTCAAAATCTCCTTCTGGCTCGGGATATTTAGCTATGCAATTTGCATATCCAACAAAAGAGCGCATGAGAAGAATCGACACCTTTTCCGATTGATTGCCTAGATTGTTAATTGCCGCTTCACAAGGTACGTAAGCATAAAGTCGCAGCAGAGATTCCATTTTGTTTGCAGCTTCTGGAATTGCATTGAATGTGCGAGAAAAGATTTGTAGCAATTTTGTGGTAATTGGAGCTGCGTTCTTTTCGCAATATTTTTGGCAGAGAACTTTTACAGCAAGAGGAAGTAGGGCCTCCTGCGAAAGTTGTCGCTCACGGAAGGTGGTTTTGACTGCAGAAATCACGGGGTTTGAGTTGTAGGCGAGCATTCTGACCACGGTTTCGCAGATCCCACGGATGATATTCAACGGATAGCAGAGAACCGGCAGCGTTGAACTGGCTACCGTGGCATTGAAAATTTCTCCAGCTACAATATGTTTTGTCATGCCAACCGCATAGGAATCGGCCCAAGCAGTCCGATCCCAAAAGGGGATGCTTGTTTGAGTGAACTTCAAGCCTGCGTAGCCCCCCAAGATGGTTCCCACATTTCTTCCAATCCACGTTCCCGCACAAATACACGCCGGACTTCCCAATGCTGAAAGAGCTGCGTAAGCTACAGGAACGGTAACCCCCGCCGTGGCCACAAACCCCAAAATGGCGGTTTTAGTGATTTTAGGATGCTTTAGCAGTCCATAGAGGGCAGTTGCACCTGCTAGAGGGGCGACATGGTAGCCTAGTTCGGCCAAACCTCTCCCTACAATAGAGCCGCCGCAGTAGGCGCCGATCGCTCCACCAATCAGCTCCGCACCCGCACCCATAACGATACGCCCCAGAATGCTGCTTCGGATGGAACGATCAGAGATGCAGGTTTTGAAGGTATGATAGAATCTGGCTGCGACGGGGTACATATTTACCTTCTCAGGTAGTATTCGAAAAAACGAGTGGAGAGCTTATGGGATTAAATATTTTAGCGCAAGCGGCTTAGTAGATCGGAGAACGGAAACGTTCACGGGTGATTTAGGGGTTTGAAGCAGGAGAGGTTATTTACGACCAATTTTCTAATTTCAGCGGGCAAATTGGGCTTATCAAGAAGCTTTACGCAAGCTTGGTAGGCATCATCGTATTTTGCGCTAAGAAAAGCTCCCGTCGAGAATTCAACGAGTAGACCAAAATCATAAATCCAAGACTCGACGAACATAGCCACTTTTGGCTCAGGAATTGTAAGAGCGAACTTGGAAATTAAATAGCCCATCACAGGCATTTTTTTTGCATTGTAATAGCGGGCCAGATGATAGAGCGGCTCAGCACGCGAAGGACAGCTTAAAAATGCTTTACAATAGCTATTGGTAACGGTCTCTTGGTTCCAATTAAGAGCTTCTTGCAAGAGGGCAATTTGACACAAAGACCAATGGACTTCTTCATCAAAGCTACCCAAAGATGCGCGCATCTGAAAGTATTTCAGTGCATTTGCATATTCTCCGCAATCTTGGTAGCTCTTGGCTAAATAAAATACGTTGCGCTTATTTGTGGGGTCAATTGCTACTGCCTTTTCAAGAAGTTCTGCGTCCTTTTTATATTTCTTCGGATCTTGAGATCGGCACCCATCCATAGAGATCATGTTCGAGACGCCATCTAAAAGGGCGCCTGTGCAGGGTCTTCCTTCATAGAACTGGAGGGTTTCGTGGACAATCCCTTCCCATTCCCAATGTAACTGGGGATTAATGAGGTGGCAGCGGATATATTTAGTTCCTGAATTCTCGCAGGCGATGAAGTAGCAGTCCTTATCCAGATCGGGCTTATGAAAATCTTTGGAAAAGCGGAGCTGTTCATCTGCATCGATGAAGAGGAGATAATCCCCCCTATTTTGGGCTAAACGCATTGCCTCATTTCGATTAAATGCGAAATCAACCCAAGGGCGCTCATGAAGTTCTCCTGGAACATCTTTCATAAATTTTTTTATGATTTCTTGAGTTCCATCTGAAGAGCCGGTATCTACAATCACCCAATAATCGATGAAGCCTTTGAGAGATGAGAGGCACCGTTCAATGACTTTGCTCTCATTTTTCACAATCATGTTCAAACAGATCGTTTTTTTTTCATCAGCGGCTGTGAGAGGGACGGAGAAAAAAATGAATATCAGCAGTAGCGATTTGACCATTCGCAATCCTTCCCTTGAAGAAACATTTAAACAGAACTCCAAAATTTGGAATAGGATTTTGGCTAGTCCTATGGGGAAAATATTGAAAAAAAGGTCGACAAAAAATTTTGAAATAATAAAACTCGAACACTTTGACTACCTTAAGGGAATCATGTCCAAAATACGCATCGTTCTTTTTGCAATTTGTCTTCTGGCTGAAAGTGAGGCCGCAGATTCCTTAAATGCGGATAGAAGCAACGTCTTTCTCCTTGCTCAAAATTATACTAAGGATCGGCAATTTACTGATGCCATAAAGAATTATGAGAAACGGATAGCGATGGGCGGCAATCAGGATGAGATCTTTTGGTCGCTGTATTCTATTGCCATATTACAAGAAGAGATGAGAGAGCCGTATGAGACAGTCGTTAGCGGCTATACGAAGGCATTTCAATTTAGCAATAATCGAGCAGAACCCCTTTATCGGCTGGCTGCCTATTTCCGAAACTCGGGGAATCCATTTTTGGGGTATCTCACATCGCAATTTGCCCTAACGCTCGCCCCTCCCCAGGTAAATGGCTATTGTGAATCGTGGATATATGATTTTGGTGCGCTCTTCGAATTTTCCAATTGCGCCTTTTGGGTAGGGCGTTATGACGAGGCTTATGATGCTTGTCTTAAACTGATGGGAATTCCAAATTTACCCCCCGATATTTTGAACACCGTCAACGCCAATAGAGTGTGCGTTTTCGATAAGATGTATCCACCCCGGTTTGAGGGTTATTTTGAGGAATACAAAGACCGTAGACTAGAACTAATTGCGAAATATCTTCCGGAAAACCCAGTTATTTTTGAGGCGGGTGGCCACTATGGTACCGATACAGTTCGATTTGCGAAAGAATGGCCTAAAGCGAAAATTGTCTCTTTCGAGCCCAATCCAAACGCTTATGAAATAGCGAAGGAAACGACCAAGGGATTTTCAAATATTCAGAGGGTCAATCTCGCTTTGAATACGAACAATGGGAAAGCCAAAATGAATTTAAGCTACGGACCAAGTGGAGATAAACCCCATTTGTTTGAGGGGGCAAGCTCGCTACTAGAACCCTCTGAGGAGATGAAAAATGCATATGTAGGGCCGGTAATAGAAGTTCTTTGTGTCCGTTTGGATGATTGGTGTAAAAACAATCAGGTAGATCATTTTGATTTTATGTGGCTCGATCTTGAAGGGATGGAACTTCAGGTCGTGCAAAGTTCTCCAAAAATCTTAGATAAAGTCAAAGTGATCTATACGGAGACTAATTTTCGGCAATTTAGAGTGGGGACAACACAATACCCAGATCTAAAAGCGTTTCTAGAAAAGGCGGGGTTTAGATTGCTAGCGCATTGGTATAACGAGAACTTCCAAGGGAATGCGATTTTTGTTAAAAAAGAAATTTTTGATCTAGGATTTGAGAAGTAGAGGATTTTATTGCTTAACGGGTTCTAAAGTGGGCTCAGAATCGGGAATATTGATTTTGGTGTGGTGGGCGACGAGCTCGTCAAACCGCTTGCCGAGGGCGATCACTGATAGTGCCCAGACTAAGATGATGATGAGGAAGATGCCTGCTACATAGGGAATGCTTCCCGCTACGGTGGCGAACATGAGGATCAAACCTTGATGGATGACAGATCCACCCGATTTACCGAGACGGGAACCCACCCCGTCGATCGCCGCCTTTCCCTTCAGTTTGGATTCTTTGCTCAATGGGATGAAGGCGATCTCTTTGGTCGCGTCGAAGAAGGTGTACTTGGAAGCTCTGCTCAGGCAGTTTTGTAAGGATCCGAGTCCAACGCAAAGCACAAGAGGGGAAATGTCCATAAAGCTCGTCAGCCAAGAAAAGCCGTGATTGGGGAAAAAGATAAAGTGGAAAAAAAGCATGCCGGTAGAGGCGACGACGATTGTTGGAATAAGCGCACAGGCGGTCCATGAGTAGCGCTGGATCACTTTGGTTGTTGTCAGAAGGCCAGCAAGGCTCGCGATGACGGCCATGACAAACATCACTTGCCCCATGTAAGTATTGTAATCGCTGGGATTGGGGTAGAGGGTTTTCATTTGATCCTTCCATACGACTTCCACGAGATTCATGGCGACATTGTAGGTAAAGACGATTAGGGCGATGCAGATCAAATATTTCGAGCGGGAAAGATAGGCGAAGTTTTCCCGCATGGACATGCGGATTTTTTCATTCGGGACGCCTGCCTGTTTTTCAGAGGGGAGGATAACGTGGACATTGAGCCAGCGGAAAATGGCCATGGTCGCAAGGCCGCAAAGAATGATTGTGCAAGTCACAAAGAAAATCGATTGGTCCCACGCATTTTTTCCGTACGGAAGCCACGGGATGAAGAGATTGCGCGAAAAGTGGATCGCGGCATAGCCAGAAAACATTCCGGCAATATTGCCGCCGAAGGTGAGCAGACCGTAGAATCGCTTGGCTTCGCCCACGGTGGTCACTTCATTGGCAAATCCCCAAAAGAGAACGGTAAAAATCGTGGTCGACCAGAGCTCAGACATCACATAGAAAAGGGTGAAGGTCCAATTGCGGTAGATGGCGATAAACCCTCTAAACCCATCCGGCAAATACTCCTGCAGTCTATTGGCTAAAACATTCGGGTGGAGAAAGTCTTGAGCCGGATAGAGAACAAAAGCAAATAGGAAGAAAAAGACAATGAAGATCGACATGATGATATAAAAGACTTTTTCTCTGCTAAACCAGTTGGACAAGCGTGTGAAAAGAAGAGTGAAGAGGATGGCGCTTGGAAGAACAGCCCACAATTTGATGAAGGGGATTGTTTCCGCTCCTGAATGGGAAGCGGTGATGACGATGGTGTCTTTGTATGATCTCAACACGTTGTAATTAAAAGCGATGAAAAAAAATACGAAGAACATTGGGAGGAACTTTCTCAGCTCAGAGCGGTGTATGGGCCAGAAAAAAGAACGCCACTTACCGAACCCTGGAGTCTGCATATGCGATCAATTTCTCACATTTGCCGAATTTAAATCAAAGCCAAGTTTGGGGAAAGAAAAGAGGGGCAAAACGCCGCTCTGAGTCAAAAATGGCGCTCCCTGCGCACCCATAACGGGATAAGATTCCAATTTCGTAAAATAATAATATTTTTAATTTATTTGCTTTTAATGTATAATTAGTTGAAAAACGAAGAAGTCTTTATTATGTCAACGCCCCCAATTTCCGCGCCGCCTCAACCCGCCCCTAGTTCCAGCGCGCCCGGGTTCAGCCGAAAAAGATCTCAGTCGGTATTTGAAATCGCCCCTCAAGCGCAGCGCTCTCGAACCGATTCTCGGCTCAATTTATTCTATGCTGGCAAAATATTTAGACATCCTAAAAATAGTCAAATGATAGAGGTTACTAAAGTCGATTCCAAGGTTGAGGGGCTAACGTGTGGTAGACCGGCGAAAGATGGCGTTAGATCTCCTAGGTATACACCGATTGTTAAAAAGAGTATAAGAAGAAAATACTTCAAGTATAAAGTAATGCCGGATGATTTAGTTTTGGTGAGAGATCCTCAAGATCCTAAGGGACGGTATTTATTGGGAAAAGTCGTTAGTGTCCAAAAAAATGATGGGCTCAATCTCGATCTAACTGATGATGAAGGAAATGTGGTGCCCTATTACGTACCCATGCTTCAGGCGGGCCGAGTGTTCATGGAAACGATCCTTCCGATATCGGACAACCCCAAAGAGCTGTTGAAAGGAATTCCGACCAGTAAAGTAGACGTCAGAGTCTTTGGCGTTAAATGGAAGGGAACTCTTACCGCTTATCATGTAAAGCTGGATTGACGAAAAAGGTCGATTCGCCCATTTAGAGGGCATGAAGGAAGAAGTGGTTCAGGTCGGGAAGCGGGGAGTGGAAATTTTAAATTCCTCGCTCATCAATAAAGGGACCGGGTTTTCTCAAGAAGAGCGGAACCAACTGGGTCTCAATGGACTTTTGCCCACAGCCTATTCGACACTCGAGCAGCAGATCAAACGTTCCTATCTCAATTTTAGCCTAAAACGAACTCCGTTAGAAAAATATGAATCGCTGGTCGGTCTCATCTCGCGCAATGAACTCCTCTTTTACCAGTTCGCCTTGCGCTACGCGGCGGAAGTTCTCCCCATCATCTATACCCCCACTGTGGGAGAGGCTGCGATCCAATACAGCCGGATCTACTTCCATCAAAAAGGGCTCTATCTCTCCTACCTTCTCAAAGAGAAATTCGATGAGGCGTTGGCCAACTATCCTCAAGAGGATGTCGATGTCATTGTCGTAACCGATGGAGAGCGGATCCTCGGCCTTGGAGATCAGGGGATTGGGGGGATGACCATTCCCATCGGGAAGCTCTCTCTGTATACTCTATTTGGGGGGATTCACCCGGCCAAAACGCTGCCCATCATTCTCGATGTGGGCACGAATAACCAGGAGCTGCTCAAGGATGAACTCTACCTGGGATGGCGCCATGAGCGGCTCACGGGCGCAGAATATGATGACTTCATCGACCGGTTTATTGCGGCGATCAAAAAACGGTACCCAAAGGTTCTCTTGCAATGGGAGGATTTTGGTAAACACAATGCGCGCAGGCTTCTCGACCGCTACCGCGACCAACTCCTCTCCTTCAATGACGATATCCAGGGTACTGCCGCGGTCACCGTCGGAGCTCTCATGGCCGCCATCAAGGCCACAAAACAAAAGCTCTCGCAGCAGCGAGTCGCCATTCTCGGCGGCGGGTCCGCTGGAACGGGCATTGCCGATACTATTGTTGCAGCCATGGTCGCGGAGGGGCTCTCCCACGAGGAGGCGTGCCGCCGCATTTATCTCATCGACATTGACGGGCTCATTCATTTCAGCAGTCAAAAGATCTATGATGCCCAACGACCCTACGTTCAGCCCCAGTCAGCCCTGAAGAATTGGAAGCTCAATTCAGAAACGATCTCTCTTCTTGATGTGGTAAAAAATGGACATCCGACGATTCTCATTGGAGTTTGCGCTCAAGGCGGGGCATTTACCAAAGAAGTCGTGGAAGAGATGGCCCGGCATACGGAAAGGCCGATTATTTTCCCCCTTTCGAATCCCACCTCAAAGGCCGAATGCACTCCCGAAGAGGCGATCCAATGGACACAAGGAAAAGCCATTCTGGCGACAGGCAGCCCCTTCTTACCCGTCGACTATCAGGGCAAGAAGATCCAAATTGGGCAATGCAATAACGTCTATATTTTTCCTGGTGTTGGCCTGGGAGCTCTTGGCGCCCAAGCAACCAAAGTGACTGATGAAATGTTTCTGGAAGCGGCTCGCACTCTTTCCACCTTTTCTCCCGCTCTCAAAGATCCGGCGGCTTCCCTCTTCCCATCCATTGCGGAGGTTCGGAAAGTGAGCCGTCAAATCGCTTCAGCCGTAGCCAGAAAGGCGTGCGAGCAAAATGTATCTAAGGTTCCCCTCAGTGAAATCGAAAAGAGTATCGAAAAGCACGTCTGGGAACCCCACTACCCCAAATATTCGAGGTGATTTGCTTTATACCGAAACAACCTGAACAATCGGTTTCTGGCTCCGCCCCTTCCCCAATTA
>CAYWKW010000011.1:0-34836 GCA_964458995.1 uncultured bacterium
ATCGGACCCCGAAAAGCCGGGGCCCCGTTTCGGGGCTGGCGTGACGGGACACGCGCCTCGCGTGCCCGCTGAGGGGGAGTCCGGTCATCGGCAAATTTTTTGAAAAAATTTCGACTTCTTTATCTATACCGTTACAGTATTGACTGTAATCCCAATAAAAAGTAATCTTCTACCCTTTGAAATTTAATCTGAAAAATGGAGAGAACTTGCATGGCGTCAGCGGCATCAAATGAGAGAGTTGTAACAAAAGCAGAAGCGGCTGCGTGGGGAAGCCCTATCATTTCTAATATGAAACTAACAGGGTTGACCCAGAGCGTAATTGTTACAGACGTAATTGCCCGTGAAATCATCCGCGTATATAGCGAGCAGTTTGGGTACAGAGATGAGATGGAGGTTATTCTATCTAAGAAAATGAGATTCATACAAGCCTTCGAAATGGATACAACAACACCTGCTAAAGACAAAGAAGATAAAACAGTAGCTTTTACGGAAGAGACGGATCGTGCTATGGAAGCAATAAAAATGCGTGCGGCATCGTGGGAACAACGCTTTGATGATGTACAAAAAAAACATTACGTACGATGCGATTTTGTAGATCGTAATGATTTCCTACGAGCGAGAAGCACAGGCGAATATTAAATCCAATTTTAGGACGAAAAAGGAGTCGAATGTTTTTCCTTTCGAAAAACACGACGCAATTGAGGCTATTCATTTTCTTGTCGACGAGACTGGATGGCAAAGTACTTTTGGGCATCAGCAATTTCTTGCTTGTTGGGATCGCCATCTTGAGCAATGAGGTGCATGTAAATCGTGAAAGGTGGTAATCCTCAAGTTTCCGGTCAGTCTGACTTCCAATTCCGACCGTTTTGCGGGCGTCCGCAAAATGGTTTTTGGGATCGTTCCCCGATTGTTCACAAGACTTTATGGCTCTTTTGATCGCATTTTTGAAGTCCCTCCAATGGGAATATCTTAAGCAGGGCTGAAGATCCCTGGCACTCCAATATTCAGTCTCATGCTGGTTATGCTTTTTCAGCGACTCAAAAGACAGTTCAGGCTTGGCTAAAAAGCGCACCATCGGGTTGATCCATAAAGGTTTGCTCCTGCTAGATTGGGGATAATCGGCAAGAATATTGTAAGTTTTTCTTTGAGTTTTTTCCAATCGAAAGTTCTAATTACGTCCGATTGTCGGCAAAAATGGCTATAATATCTTTCGCATTTCGGGTGCATTTTGCCGGTGAAAAAACGCCCCTTGAATGGGGCGTTTTTAGGGCGAGAAATGAGTACTTCGGCGTCTCGACGAAGGACGAATCGGACCCCGAAAAGCCGGGGCCCCGTTTCGGGGCTGGCGTGACGGGACACGCGTCTCGCGTGCCCGCTGAGGGGGAGTCCGGTCATCGGCAAATTTTTGAGCAGGTTTTCTTGACATGAAAATACACAGTGGCGTATACTTATTCCGCAAAAGAGGACTATATACCCGTGAACTGTAAAATTGACAGGTTTTCGCCACAACCCGGACAATGGGTTGCTTTCTATGATATGGACTCACCAACATACTATATGCCTGATCTTTGGCTCGATGGTCCATTTAAAGTACTTAGTCGTGATGATCGTATGTTTGAAATATGTGGCTGTATGTTTATGAATCTTAAGGGCAAAACAATTTCTTATACGCCCCGAATGGGCCTGTTAGGAGATCGATTTATTGGTGCAGACTTTTCAATATGGCGTGTGAACCCAGAAACAATAGAAAAAGACAATCCAGGCAGAATGGATTTTTTGAGAGGGAAAAGTCTTGAGCATTTGAAAGATCTTTTTCAGGATACTGATGTTTGGGGAAGAGGCTTTAATCCAGACGATGAAACTACTACTTTAAGCGGACAGCAAATAAGAGAGAAATATGGCTTGTCTGGCGCAAGGCATGATCCCGCACGGTGAAGGAACCGGGCTTCACGTGCCCGATTCCTTATACAACGTTTTCGTTTTTTACACTTTCGGATAGTCATAGAATCTGCAGTATGCTGTACGATCTCCTGGAAAATCAAACATAGCCGCATAACAGAGGAGAGAAGATGCATATGAAGTTAGCCCCCTATCCTTTTCCTCTATACTCTTTTTTTGTATACGCTTTAGCTCATTTTCTAAAAAATGATGCTGCGATTCTATTTCCCCCAATTGTGCTCTAGCATTATGTACAACACGTGTCTCAGCAAGTTCCCAATGACAACACCCGTATACGGCTAATATTTTAGCAAACGTCTCCTCTGATACAGGTTTGCTTAGAAGATTAGCAAGCTCAACATCACCTTTTTGGCCGGAATTCGTGTACGCTTCTAAGTAACGTCCAATATTAAACATTTTAAGCTTCCTTGTTTATGATTTTTAAACCCATTTGTGCATAAGAATTCTCATGAACGGGCTAAATGTTACACTAACTATTAGTTTTTTTCAATAAGGATTTGTCGGTATATATTTATCTTTGCGCTTTTTCAGAGATTTTTCTTCCTATCATTTACTCCGAAGCATTCTCTATTCCTAACGTATCCTCAGGATCGACAGTTACGCGAGTAGGAGTAGTTTTAAGGCGTCTTTCAACAGCTTTAATGGGCTCAGCTGGCTGAATTTCTTCTGGCATGGTTCCGCCGATTTCTTCGATGGCTGCACGTACCCTCTTTCCAACTGCCTCATGAGTCTCAATAGCATCTCTTTGATTCATGATCTTTTTTTTCTTCAGTTTGTCCTTGGTCTGCGTTATTCGGAAAAGGTTGGCTGCTAACTCAGTGGTATCCATCCGATCCATGAGTTGTTCTTTAGGCGCTATTCCTTTACGAGCTTTGATGGCATCAACGCCCAAACCGCCGTAGAGCCCCTTATAACCAGCATCATGGGAGATGCCGAACATAGCGTTTTGGACGCCAGCTTTCTTGGCAGCACCAGACAAGGCCTTGAACTCCACAGAAGCTTGCTGCCGCGCCTCTAGTCTTTCTAAGTCAGCAGCCATTTGGTCTGAGATCTCTTGCCTGCGCGTTTGAATAGCAAAGTACTTTTGGGCCTGGGCTATTTCGGGCTTCCGTGGGTCGCCGTTTTGGGCGATAAGGTAGCAGGCAAAGCGCGAAAGATGGTAATCATCAAATACTTGTGTTGCACACTTGCCGAACTGGATCTGCTTGGCGGCGCCGACAAGGTGATGGCTTGGGTCATTTCCTGATTGCTCGCAAGATTCGATAGCTTTTTTAATAGCATTCTTGAACTTTCGCCACTCGGTGTAACCCAAACAAGCCTGAAGTTCTCGGGCGCTCCAGTATTCCACCCCATGTTGGTTCTGCTTTTTGAGGGCTTCAAAAGAGGGGGAAGAGGGGACTAGAGTTGAATCATCAGGTTGATCCATGGGCTTATACTCCTACCACTTTGTGGGTGTTTTGTGAGAAGATTATAAGTTTTTCTTTGAGTTTTCGCCAATCGAAAGTTCTGAAATCGTCCGGTCACGCGAGGGGCCTCCCCTCGCCTATCCCGCCGATCTCTTCGAGATCGCGCGGAAACTTCGCAAGCAACGGCCTAACCGTTTTTTCTAGATGGGGATTAATGCCCTGCGGCACTGCGGAAAGCTGCTAGGACTCTATCAAGATCAGTCGCTAGGGCTGCCTCCTTGTCATAAGCAATGTGCGTTACAATAACTCGTTTCCCTCCAATCTCTTTTAGATGCAGCCGTATACGGCCAGCACGTTCCGCGTTACAGCAATGAGCGAAACACGAGACGAGGCAACTGTAGCCCATTCCAACTTTGTCAGCGCGAAAGAGTGTGTATCCGCTTAAATTTATCGTTGTTCGTTCTTCATTATTGAATTGAAAGAAGTTGAGACCTGACGACTGGCCTGCTAGCAAAGGTTGTGCCATATGAGACTCCTTGATGTGGAGGCGATATCTTGAAGCAGATCTCCATTTTTGTAAAAGTAAAAAGCGCAATATGCAAAAAATTCATCCGCGAAAAAAGAATCTTTCTGCTAGCATCTGTGCTTCGAAAAAAGGTTTGTGTGGTTTTATGTATATAACTCCCTATCGATGCATACGAGCAACAGGAGCCCTTTCGGGCGCATTCGTCGGCGCTGTGGCGGGGGCTGCGACATCACTGATGATTTGCGGTAAACATTTTGCGATTTGCAAAGCCATTATAGCTTATACAGAATCATCTGGTCCTGTTTCTATCGGTCCGATTTGTGTTTTTTGGGAATCAATAGGCGGGGCAATAGCAGGAGCTCCTATTGGAGCCTATATCGGCGCAAAGTTGGCGGATCGATTCGTCCGTAAGATTTTAAGTATAAGTAGCCAGAATAATGCACAAATGGCTTCCCTGCATTTAAACCAGCAATGAACGCAAAAAAGCTTGAACGACGGCTGAGAAACGTTCGGGCTGATCGTAGGGGATCCCATGGCCGGCTTCCGCGATCTGGACGATCTGAATGCGAGGATTGAGAATGGCCAGTTCTGCGGCTACTTCAGAAGAGATTATTGAGCCAACACCTCCAATGACCAGCAAGCTGGGAAGATCGAGGGTATTGACCAGATGAACATAGTCGGGATTCGGCGGTGTTAAAATCTCGAAGGCATGGATGCTGGTTTGAAATCTTGCCTGGGCAATGCGTTCGATGAGCTCGCTCGAGCGGCGGCTGTGCCGTATTCGCATTTCAGCCAAGAAATCTTCCTTGGACCGAGTGAGAATGCGACGATGCTGTGCTGCAACATCGCTTTCGTAAACTTCCCGCTGACGCTGCGGAGTTAGAAAGGTTGGATCCGCCAAGATTAGCCCTCGAAATCGGTTGGGATTTTGACTGGCGATCACAGCCGCCGTCATGCCTCCCATAGAATGGCCAAGTAGAATTGGGTTGACGAGCCTAAGAGCATCGATCAGACCCATGGTGTCAGCGGCGAGATTGTCATAATGGTAGCCTTGCTCCGAGGCGCTGGAGTTCCCGTGGCCTCGGGCATCCGGCATGACCACATCGTAGTCCGCCTCCAGCGCCCGCGCCAAAGGAAGCCAGCATGCCCCACTTGCCGTCAGTCCATGCAGCAAAACAACCGGTGGTTTGTTGCCGCCAGTCCGGAGGTAGTGGGTATGAATCCCATTCATACCGAAACTACTTGAAGAATCGGGAATATGGCGAGGACGATTTTTTTCTCGTTTTCGAGAAGGACTTTGTCAATGGAAAAGTGGTGGTTGAGTTTGCTTCTCCACCAGTCGCCGGGCCGGATGGTTAGATGAAGGGACTCGCCGATGGTTTGCCCAAATTGATCGGGCTGCAAAAAGATCGAGAAAAGAGCCCCTTTTTTAATGCGAAGGGCCATGGCTTTGAACACATCGTCGACTTTGGATTCTGGAATGTGTTCCATCACATCAAAACAAATTCCCCAGTCCGCTGGTTTGAGTTGAGGGGGAAGCGACCAAAGAGGGCTTTGCGTGAAGGCGATTTTAGATTGCATTTGGAGGAGGAAAATTTCTGGATCAAGAGAGCTTTCTGAAATGTCGACTAGGTGAACTTTGAGGCCGAAGTCTAAGAGGGGAACGGCGGACCTGCCCGGCCCGCAGCCAAAATCGATAACGGTTTGCCCCTTTTTCATTTCGCGCTGAAAGTGGAGGAGAAAAACAGGCGTGAGGCAATCGGCTGGAGTTTCGAGGCGATACTCAGGAAATGAGTTCCAGATCCGATCGTATTTGCTTTGTTCCTGGCTTGCTAAATCATCCATAAGAAGCCTAGCGTAACCTAAGAATTCGTGAAGAGCAAGAACTTCATTGCCAAAGAGTCCTCTTTTTATATATCATTAGACAGAAAATTTGAGCCTATATGGGAAAACGGCTTTTTGATCTCCTTTTTAGTCTTCTCATTTTGACCTTGGCTTCCCCTTTCTTTCTGATTTGCATGATTGTGGTGAAGCTTTCGTCTCGCGGTCCCGTATTTTACGCCCACTCCCGTATTGGATACAAGGGCAAACCATTTGGATGCTGGAAATTCCGGACCATGTATCAAGATGCCGATGCGAGGCTACAGCCTTTATTGGCTTCCGATCCGGTGCTGATGCAAGAATGGAAAACCTATTTTAAACTCAAAGTGGATCCGCGCATTACGGTAATTGGGAAGTTTTTGCGGAAAACCTCTCTCGATGAACTGCCCCAAATCTGGAATGTTTTTAAGGGGGATATGAGCATCGTGGGGCCGCGCCCTCTGACTCAGCATGAGGTGACTCACTATCTCAAGGACAAAGCGTCGAAAATTCTTTCGGTTCGACCGGGGCTTACGACGCTTTGGATCATTCAGGGGCGCAACGGATTATCTTTAGAGGAGCGGATTGAGCTCGAAGAGTATTATGTAAAAAATAGATCCTTTTGGCTCGATTGCAAGTTGATTTTGCAAACAGTTCTCTTGATGATCTTCCCGAAAGGAGCCTATTGATGAAGATCCTTGTCGTAGGTGGAGCTGGCTATATTGGAAGCCATGTGTGCAAAGCTTTAGCCGAAGCGGGATTCACTCCCGTAACCTATGACAATCTTTCTACAGGCCATTCTTGGGCCGTCCGGTTTGGACCCTTTGTTGAAGGCGATTTGGAAAATGAAGCCCACCTTTTGGACACTTTTGAAAATGTTCAGCCTGCAGCCGTCATCCACCTTGCCTCATTGATCAATGTTCGCGATTCCATTGTCAATCCAGCGCTTTACTATGAGAAAAATCTCTTCGCCACTTTGGTTTTGTTGAAGGCGGCGGTTCGCTGCGGGGTTTTAGATCTTGTTTTTTCGAGTACCGCCGCGATTTACGGAACGCCCCAGAGAGTTCCCATCGATGAGAATCATCCCAAACTCCCTTTAAACGCTTACGGCAAAACGAAATGGGCCGTGGAGGGGATGTTGGAAGATTTTTCTCACGCGCATGGCCTCCGCTTTGCCGCTTTGCGCTATTTCAATGCGTGTGGCGCAGATCCCGATGCATTGATTGGAGAAGCGCATAAACCCGAAACGCACTTGATTCCTCTTGTTATACGCACTGCGATGGGCCTAAAACCTGTTTTGCAAATCTATGGGAATGACTACCCGACAATTGATGGAACTGCCATCCGCGACTACATTCACGTATTAGATCTGGCGGAAGCGCATGTCAAGGCCCTTCGCTATCTGTTGGAAAGAAAGACTTCTCTGCAGGTGAACTTGGGCACTGGATCGGGCTATTCTGTCAAACAGATCATCGATGCAGTCGCTCTGTTTAGTCACAAAAAGGTTCCGACGCAAATTTTGCCGCGCATGGCCTACGATAGTCCCATTTTGATAGCAGATCCAACCTTAGCGAGGACCACTCTCAATTGGGAGCCCCGCTTCTCTGATCTTTCGACAATCATTTCAACAGCGTGGAACTGGCATCAAAATGAACCTCTTTCACGCCTGCGAAACTTACAATCACTCACTGAATTGACTTCCAATCGATAAAAAACTGCGTTGTTTCTTTACATTGATCCCAATCGAGACCCGCTTTTTCCCATTGAGTCATATTCAATCTTGAGATCAAAATCGAGAGGGGATTTTGGTCGCAGCGGGGGGAAAAAAAGGGAGCTTCCTTGAGGGCTGCCTCATACCAACCATCCAATAGCTGCTTTCCCAAGGGATGTTTCAAATTCAACCCAAACAACCCAGCGACAACGGAGGGGATTTTTTTCGCATTTTCAACGGGCTCGCCCATCGACTCCATCACCTCTTTCGTGCAGTATTGGGCCAGCATGTGTTCCGCTGGATAAAAGAAATAGCCTTGAGTTTCAAGGGTTTTAAGTACGGAATCTAAACTCTTCATCGGCCTTATAGACGAATCGAGCCAAATCACGAGCTCGTAGCCCAATCTCTGCGCTTCTCTTAGGAAACAGGGCTTAAAAGCATAAGGAACATGAGCCAGTCTCAAAGAGCCGCCCTCCAAATCGGGCCAACCCCCGATTCGATAGACAAAGTGGCCCTTAAAACCGATTTTTTGAAGACACTTTTTGATCTCTTCGATCCCCTTAGGATAATTTTGATTGTAAGAGGCATAACTCACGATGCACACTTTTTTATCCTTCAAAGAGCAGCCGTAGGGGACGATTTGGAATTTGGCTCCCTGCCAGGGCCATTTGCCGACCAAGCAGAACCGGCGCATGCGGCAGTTGTAATCAAATAGGGCCCCGCCCGGCTCGATTGCTTGCTGTAACCCTTTGAGTTCCTGGCGGTCCCCTTTTTTCAAATATTTTTGGATCTTTTTATAATCGAGCCAAGAGGGGTGTTTCACATCGGCAATCTCACTATATACTGTAGGGCCAGCCCATACCCCAATAACGGCGAAAACAAAAAAGAGAATTTTTAGCATGTATTAAAATTTACACTCCATAGAAAGGTTTCTGCGATTGATATATAATAGTTTGCATGACAACAGTGGCGCAAGTAGATTCTTTAGGAATTCCGGCGGAGGGCATTCGGGCTTCAAAGGTCAAGCAGGGGATTATGATCGCCCTCTCGATCCTCTTCACGCTCGGGATGGTTGTCTCCTATGCTCTCGGCGCCCCCTGGTTGATTCCGTTTCTCTTCTTCTCGTTAGCTTTGGCCCCCCTCTATCCTCTCGGCAAGGTCGTTGACAGCCAACGAGAAAGAATCCTAGAAAAGTAACAATAATAAGAAAAATATAGACAGTTGTAATGGTTGTAAGAAGTGTGCTGAATATCATGAACATAGAATCTCCTTTGGCTTTAAGATTATAAGGTGTTTGTGTTTTGTTGGAAAATTTGACTGTTTGTATAATTAAGTCGTTGTGGTTTAAATGATATTGTTTTGATATTGCTATTATAATTGTAATTTAAAAGAATTTTGTTACAATTATCTGTAAGAGCGAAATATGTTTACCCGCTCGCCAGGCGAAGAAAGGAGAAAAACAATGTCTGAAAATCAAGAAATCGAGATAAACCAAGGGTTTGATCCCATGGCAGTTCTCCAAGGAAGGGGAGCTGACTCGGGCGAACCAATGACCAAAAACTTAAATAAAGTAGACGAAACCATAGATGGCCAAAGCTACTTTTTAGGCGAAGTGCCTCAGGCTCACTTAGTTGATCCATGCGCATTCTTGCCTTTGAACTCAGATCGTTTAGTCGGATCTGTCAATATGATCGAAAAACTTCTTTTCGAAGTGGGGGTCCTCATCGAAGAAGAAGTGGCTTCTATCCAGAAACACCAGAAGAGAATCACTTTCTGGGAAGACCGGGTTGAGAAAAACAAATCGATCGTTAAGAAAAATGATCTCCAAATCAAACAGAACAACATAGATGCTCTCTATGATAAGAAAAACCGCGACTATTGGTTTGGACGTTCTGAAGAAGTGGAAATCGACTATTCTCATGCTGAAGTTGCTGATCGCCAACAAGATTGGGCGTGGCTCATCAAGAAATATGGTTTGAAAAATGCAGATGGCACTGAGATCAGTTCAAAAAATCCATGTGTAGATGAACTTTGCAACGGCGAAACCAAAAATCTCGCCGCAGAGTATCGTGGAACAGGCAGCAAATATGAAATCGCTAGAAAAGAAAAAGAAACTGAAAATAGCCGTTTGTTTCGCGATAATGCAAAACTCCTCGACACGAACGATGCTTTGCAAACGTATATCTCTGCAACCTATGCAAATGATATCGAGCCTCTTCAAGATGGCGTCTTGCTCCTAAAAGAGCTGGGCGTAAAATTGAAAGCAATGGGACAAGAAGAGAAGGCAACCTATGGTGAAATGAGAGCTTGGGCTGAACCTTTCTTGAATGACTTCATTAAGGCCAATTCTCGAGTGCCTCAACCTGTTGTCACCCATTTCCGCAAATTGACATCGATTCCTCTCCCACCAGAGTATTGCTAATCTTTAAATTCTTTGGGCTTCGAGGGCGCAGTTCTTGAAAGACTGCGCCTTTTTTTGTTATCTTGTATAAATGCAAAAAACAATTCTTGAAGAAGTCTACCGCAAACACCACGAACGGGGTAGCCGTTACGGCTATCTGTATTGCAATGGCGCAAGGGCCCCTTTTTTAAAGGATTGGATTGGGACTGGAAAAAGGGTTCTGGATTTGGGATGCCGCGATGGGATGCTAACCGAATCTTTCGTGGAAGAGAACGAAGTGATCGGGGTCGATATTGATCAAAAGGCTCTCGAAATCTGTAGAGAAAAACTGGAGATTGAGACGCTTTGGCTCGACCTGAACGAGGAGTGGCCCTGGGAACCTGCGTCGTTTGATGTGGTTGTCGCCTGCGAGATCGTGGAACATCTGTTTGTTTTGGAGACTTTTTTAGAAAATGTGGCAAAAACATTGAAGAAAGGGGGCCTATTTATTGGATCGGTGCCCAACGCTTTCCGCATCAGAAACCGGATGAAATTCCTCTGTGGAAACGAATATGAAACGGATCCCACTCACGTCAGGCAATTTTCCTATGAAAAATTGGAAAATGTTTTGGGAAAATACTTCCGCGAAATAGAAATCGTTCCTCTCGAAGGGAAAGTTTTTCCCTTCATCCATGTTTCGGGCGCCCTGCCCAGAGCTCTCGGGCGCCTTTTCGCTAAAGACCTTCTCTGGAAGGCCAAATATACCGAATAACAACTTAGGCAACCACTTGTACATAGCGGCGCCATGTAGTCTCGCACCTTTCGTGAGGTTGTTGCGTGTGGTAGTTGCCTTTGGTTGTGGGTAGAGTGCGGGTGATCTGGAATGTGGGTCCAGCTTGATCAATCACTCCGATGAGCTTTTGCACCGTGCCGCGTGGCATCATGGTGTCTGGGTCGGTATCCAGGAGGATGAATTTTCCTGTCGAACGAGGCAAATTACGGAACTTAGCCACGTTATCAAAACCATCTTGCGGGACGTTGATGTTCGGGTCTTGGAGCGCTTTGAGTCCGTAGCGGGCTGCTAAGCGTCCTAACCAACCGAAACCTTCAACGACATCCTTCATCGAAGTGTACGGATTCCCTGCGATAAAATGGACTCCCAAATGGTGGAATTTCCGTTTCAGGTGGGCAGCCACAGCCGCTCCCTCGCAAAATCCGTAGATATAGATTCTGTTTGGCGCAAAGCCGTTCTTGAGAACGTGTTGGAAAACAGCCTCTCCGTCAAGATAGTAGCCGCCTTCAGAGGGGGTGCCTGTGCTCTCTGCAGTGCCACGGTAATCCCAAATGGTGACGTCATATCCAGCTCCTAGATGGTGTCCTAAGTATTTTCGGGCCATTGCCATACTTTGACCTGGAGAGTGGCAGTAGAGGATCATCGGCTTTCGAGGCGTATCTGGCCCTTCTCTGAGGAGGGCGCCCTCTTTCACTGTGCCATCGGGCATCTTGATCTCGATGATGGGAAGAGAGAATTTATGGGCTTCTGGGGGAGGATTGAGGAGCGCTTTGCGAGGACGCCCTTCGTGAATGATATCGATCGTTTGGGATCCCAATTTGCGGAAAGTTTCAAAGAAATCGGCCGATCGCAAAATCATGCAGTGGACTTGAGAGCCGCCGTCTGCAGGCTGGACGATCGCTTCGACCCCGCCAAATCGGGTTAGCAAATTTTTCGAATCTTCCAACCGTTTGTGGTCGAACGGCTTTTGTTCGCGGGGATCTGACAAGAGGCGTTGATAGATGCGCATGATCCAGTAAGCGGCGCGCGATTTCATTACGCCGAGTTGGAAGGTAACAACGCGCAAGAGATACCCAAAGATGGCTTCCGCTAACGCTTTAACTTTGGCGCAAACCCAACGCACAGGTGCGCAGCAGGGCCAATTTAAAATGGAGGATGTTGCTTGAACAGTTGATGTCATTGTTATCCCTTTTTTAAAAGGGGAGAGAAGATATCAGGTTCGAGAAATCCTTGCAATTCTATGATTTCCAATTTTGAGGGATCTACGAAACGGGCTTTCAGTTTCAGATCGCTTTTTTCAATGGAGAACTCCATAGGCGCATCGGGACCATTTTGCAGAACGGTAAAACGGAATGGGTGGCGGTCCAGACCGAAAATAGAGCGGCCGTCAAAAAGGGCGGTAAAATCGCTTTGCTTGGTCAGATAGTGGAGAATGGAGGGGAAGAGATCCATGTGGGTCGCTTCATCTGTTTGCGGGGTCCAATCTTTCGATGGAAATTTGAAGAAAATGGGAACGCTAGTTTGGTACTGATTCAAATGGGTGCCATGAAAGAGGGCCCCCTCTTCAAAGAACTCTTCTCCATGGTCCCCTGTAATTGCAATGATCGCATCGCCGTATAGACCTTTTGTCTTTAAAGTGGTGAAAAATTGCCCCAACAAATGATCGACATAGTGGACCGCATTCCGGTAGCGGTTTTTGATCAGTTCTATTTCGGGGCTTTTTGGACCGATAGTCAAATAGTCAATCTCTTTCGCAATGGGTTCATATTTCAGAGGAAAATCTTTGGGAAAACTGTATTCAGAATGGGTCGAATCAAAAAAAATGACGTAGATATTTCCTTTTTCTTCTAAATCGCGATACAGGTGTGAAAGGGCTAGCGCATCGCGCTCGCAAGGCTGCATGGATCGATCGTTGGTGTACTCTTCAATGCTGTCAGCCAATTCTCGAGAGCTGCCAAAAAGGAGTTTATCCATGTTGAAATACTTCAAATCAGAGGAAGAATAGACGCGGATTTTATATCCCAGCTTTTTCAAAAATTGGAGAGGAAGGCTCCCCCCTTTCCACGTATCTCTCATCGATGTCCAGTAGAGAGGGATATCGGAATGAAAAATGGAAAA
This sequence comes from uncultured bacterium, assembly GCA_964458995.1. Lineage (GTDB taxonomy): Bacteria > Chlamydiota > Chlamydiia > Chlamydiales > SM23-39 > REEB52. Next base: position 12,754 of record CAYWKW010000011.1, read on the forward strand.
CCAAGATAAATGGGTTGTGCTGGCGTTCGCAAAAGAGCGGGCAAATTCAATATTCTCTTTTCCAAAAGCGGTGAGATTCGGTGCAGCAGTTAGAAAATCTTTTCGAAAGGTTTCAATGACAAAGAGATAGATGTTTGGTAGATGCGTTAACGCCACTTTGGGAAGTTTTTTCAAAGTCTCTTCCTCTTTGCGGACAGGCGCAAAAGGGCGAGGTAAGGAAATATGGCTTGCGCTAGGAGAGAGAAAGGTAGTCCCGAAAGGCAAAGTTTTCTGATATTTATCATAGATGTGGCGATTGAGGAGGGGCTGAGAGACTAAATCGAGAGTAAAAAGGGCCGATCCTGTCATTCCTAAAGTGAGGGCCATTTGGTTGATGGATAGATTCAGCGGCTTGAAGCGGGAAATGCGAAAGGTGAGCCAATAAAAGCATAGCCCTCCGAGAGGAATTAAAAGAAAAGAGAGGATGATGACGGCGATCATGGTCCAATTCATGTTCAAGGCCTGCAATCCTGCGATGAAATGGTCGATACCAGAACCAAAAAGGAATTTGAAAACGTATTTCAACGTAGTATCCATGAGGCGGACCATCGTGAAATTGGTAAAGTGGAGCAGCAAAATCAGGAAGGAAATGGAGATGAAAAGATAATAGACCCAAATGGGGGTCCACCTCTTTAAAAGTGTGGCAATCAGGATCAAAGAAAAGACTTCAAAAACAGCCTGTCCGATCGCATAGAGAATGAATATGAGGGAGACTTCCCAATAGAGAAAATGGAATAGGCTTAAGCCCGTTAAAAAGAGAAGGAAGAGACTGAAATAGAGGTAGTTAACTTCGTTTTTTTCATGGAAATCTTTTTTGAAAAAATTCTTCATAATGCAAGCAATTTATCAAGTTTTGCCTCTCTTGACAATAACCTTTAATTGGGGTTTAATTGCTGCTAAAGTCGGTGCCCGCGTGAAGAAATTTTTTAAGTCTGTTTTGTTCGCTTTTGTCATCCCTGTTTTGCCTATGGCTGCGACCGAAGTTCCTTCGCAAGAAGTAGAGCCGATAGTCATCTTAGGCGGGGGAGTCGGATCTCTCACTTCTGCTATTTACTTAGGAAGAGCGGGACTTTCGCCCATCGTTATCGAAGGACCCAATCCGGGCGGACTTTTGACGCAATCCCATTCGGTGGGAAATTGGCCTGGCGAGATGGAGATCGATGGGTCCAAGCTGACAGATCGAATGCGCGAGCAAGCGGAAGCCAATGGAGCCCGCCTCTTCAACGAAGAGGTCATAGGAATTGACTTTTCCAATAGGCCCCTGCTCATTAACACGCGCTCCCTCGATGGAACTGGTGAAGAGCATCAGATTGCTGCAGCGAGCTGCATCATTGCCATGGGCACAAAACCCAATTTCTTAGGCATTCCTGGAGAACAAGACTATTGGGGCAAAGGCGTTACCAATTGCGCTATCTGCGACGGATCTCTCTACAAGGATAAGATTGTCGGTGTCGTTGGCGGCGGAGACGCGGCCATTTTGGAAGCCCTCTATCTTTCCAACATTGCCAAGGAAGTGCATGTTTTTGTTCGCAAAGATTCTCTTCGAGCCATTGAAGAAAGGCGGATTGAAACCCTGCGACAAAAACCCAATGTTAAATTCGTCTTCAACACAAAAGTTGAAGAAGTCAAAGGGAATGGGAAGACAGTCACTGGTGTAGTTTTAAAATCGGGCGATAAGAGCCGCAAATTTACTCTGGATGGGCTCTTTCTTGCGATCGGATCTACTCCCAACAGCAGTCTATTTAAGAATACACTCAAGCTCGATGAGAGGGGCTACATTCTTCTCAAGAAAGATCAACAGACCGATCTTGACGGCGTCTATGCCATTGGCGACGTTGTCGATCCCGTCTATAAGCAAGCCATATCGGCTGCGGGCGATGGAGCCAAAGCGGCCCTTCAGGCCCAGCAGTACCTTTCGGATCGCGCCAATAACATCTATGTTAAAAACACGGTAAAGCAAAAGAAGAAAGTGGCGCCTGTGTCCAACGATGTCATTGAAGTTTCTTCGATTGAGCAATTCCGCAATGAGTTGGAAAGCAGCGAAACCCCGATTCTCGTCGATTTCTATGCTACCTGGTGTGGTCCCTGCAAGCGGATTTCACCCATTCTCGAAACTTCGGCCAATACTCTCGCGGGCAAGATCAAGTTTTTGAAGGTCAACGTTGATAAGTTTCTCGATTTGAGCACGACCTATCAAGTTCAGGCGATGCCGACGCTTGTTCTACTTGACTCATCGGGCGCCGAGCTCGATCGCAAAGTGGGTCTGGAGCAAATCACCGACCTCCTGAAAGAACTCGAAAGCGCCGACTAAGCGGGAAGGGCCTCCATCCAAATTAATAGAACAGGATGAACAGGATAGGAATGATGGGAAGGAAAGAAAAATAGAGAATCCCTTCCTCCCCATCCTTTTCATCATGTTCATCCTGTTTTTTTCTTTTTTTTCACAGGTCTGAAGGGAAGAGGTGGTTGAGGGCGGGACCGAATTCTTGCTCCACCCAGTCCATGGGCGGGCCTCCATCCAAATTAATAGAACAGGATGAACAGGATAGGAATGATGGGAAGGAAAGAAAAATAGAGAATCCCTTCCTCCCCATCCTTTTCATCATGTTCATCCTGTTTTTTTCTTTTTTTTCACAGGTCTGAAGGGAAGAGGTGGTTGAGGGCGGGACCGAATTCTTGCTCCACCCAGTCCATCGTGTTGTTCTTAACGTTAGGGATCGTTTGATCACGCATTGTTCTCAATGAGAGAATTTGTAACTGTCTCGAAGTGAACATCTGCCTTGGCTTCGGAAATTGTACGATCAGTTTGTTGGTGCCGTTATGAATGGAGAATTCATAGGGAGCCGACCCGGCATTGAATCTTGCTGTCACCGCATAGGGCCATTTGGGTTCTTGAAATAGAGAATTCCCCTCTAGGTAGGTAGGTTTTTGTCTGCCCAGATAATCAATGAGGGTTGGAAAAATATCCATTTGCGATGCCAATGAACGGTGCAGCTTCTCCCGGCCAAACTTGAAATAGAGCGGGACATGAGTCTGCTCATGAACCAAATGGGAATTGTGAAAGAGATGGCCATGTTCGAAAAATTCTTCCCCATGATCCCCCGTGAAAATCACGATCGCCTCATCCTTGCGAGGAAGCTTCTCTAAAAAGCTGCCAAATAAATTGTCCATGAAATTCACAGAATTCCAGTAGCGGCGTCTAATTTGGGTAATGGATTTTTCCGATTGGAAGGCTTTAAAGTAGGCAAATTCTTTGGCAAACGGCGTGAACTTAGGACTCCAATTCTTGGGCCACGAGTAATCAAAGTGGGTGCAGTCCCAAAAGATAATAAATACCTGTCCCTCTTGAAGAGCCGGATTGTCAGAAATATCCTTCTGCAGCTTGGCGAGGGCTTCTGCATCGCTATCAGCTGCATTCAGAGGCGGCGCGTGATGAAAGTACTGCCTGCTATCCAAGAGCTGGAGCCGGTCTCCAAACAACGTCTGCTCCATTCCATAATAACCCAGTTGGGCCGAACTGTAGAGCCTCACCTGATAGCCCCATTTTTTCAACAACTGCAAACCAGGGCTGCCCATCTTCCTTTGCTTTTGCTGATAGTTCCAAAAGTAGGGGAACTGGGAATGGAAAATCGAATACCAAGAAATATTTGTTCCATTGCCATTGGAAACAGCCACGTCGATCAGAGAGTAATCATTTTTGAACTGATAGAGATTCGGTGCAATCTCACTTGTGATGCTATCTTCCCGCAAACTCTCCACTACAAAGAGATAAATATTGGGCTTTTTGGCCAAGACTGTGTTGTCAGCCTCAATTTCTGCCGCAATCACTTTTTCATCACGAGGGGGTTGTAAAGCGCCTGGCGTGAACAACACAACCGATTTCGGCTGAATGAAGGTGAACTTCCAGGGAAGCGATTTAATAAAGGCTGTGTAGGAATCGGGATGGATCACCTTTGAGGCTGAATAGTCCCAAAAGAGCAGAGCGCAGGGGATGCACATGAACGCCTGTAAAAAGAGGCCATTTCTCAACGCGAGCGGCTTTTTGTAGGAAATGACTTCGCTGATCTTATACAGGAGAAATCCCAAGGCGGGAATGGCGACCAATGCAGCAAAGATCCCAATCCAAGCCCAGAAGGGAATCCCGCTTGCATCTAACAGAAAAAGAAAATTTCCCCAACTTTCATCGAAGACGAAGATTTTCAAACTTTGCCAGATGGAGAGATCGAGAATCCGGTCCATCATAAAGTCAAACAGATGGAGCACCAAACCGAAGAAGGTCAATCCAATAAAGAGAGCGAAACAAAACTTGTTTAAGTACTTACGGATCAATAACCCCGAAAAGATCAGCACACCCATTTCTAGCGTCACTTGGCCCAAGGCGTAGAGGAAGAAGAAGAAGTGGGATCCGCCTAGATTTTCTTTAGTGAAGATGCTTCCGGCCACAATAAACATCAGAAGCGCGAAGAACGCTCCAAAGTAGAGGTAGTTGATAGATGACGGCTTTGGGTCCATGTTTTCACTATATATTTTGCCATTTATAAAACAATGAAAAGTCTGCTATCATTCGACCCATGAAATGGATACGCGATTTTCAGCTCTTTCTCTTTGATTTCGATGGATTGCTAGTCAATACCGAACACCTTCACTATCAAGCCTATGTCAATATGCTAGATCGACGGGGATATAAGCTGAAGTTGACTTTCGCTAACTTCTTTGAACTAGCCCACCTGGACTCCAAGGCTTGGAGAGAAGCTCTCTATGCCGAAATACCCGATTTAGAGCCCAATTGGGAGATCCTGTATCAGGAGAAAAAAGAGGAGTACTTAAAGTTAATTCGCTCAGGCAAGGTGGAGCTGATGCCCGGCGCAGAACCTCTTTTGAAGGCCTTGGCAAAGGAAAATATTCGGAGATGCGTAGTCACCCATTCGGCGCTCGAGTTCGTTCAGTTGATCCGGGCGAATCTTCCGGTTTTAGAGACGTTGGAAAAGTGGATCACCCGTGAGGATTACGAAAAACCGAAGCCGAATCCCGAATGCTACTTAAAGGCGATTGAGTTGTATGGGAAGAAAGGGGACCGGATTATTGGATTTGAGGATAGCGTTAGGGGATTGCAGGCTTTGAGAGGAACAACAGCTTTTCCTGTGCTCATTTGCCCCAAACACCACCCTCTGTTAGAAATCGCCCTGCAAGGAGATGGGGTCCATTTCGAATCGCTAGATCAAATCCCCAAGGACCGACTGATTCCCTAGTAGTCGACACTCATGAGAAAAAGGCCGTGCGCGGGAGCTGCTGTTCCCGCTTTCCGCCTGTCCCGCGATGCAAAAATGACGGGAATTTGGCCGGGATCAATTTTCCCAGAGGCAATGTCGAGTAATGTCCCCGTAATGTTGCGCACCATCTTGTAGAGAAAACCAGTGCCCTCGAATTCGAGGCGTAGCCCACCCTTTTGCTCGATGATGTCGAGCCGTTTGAGGGTGCGGATAGTGTCCGTTTGGATCTCTTCTTTGACGTTTGCAAATGAGGTGAAATCGTGCGTCCCCAGGAAATGAAGGGCCCCTTTTCGGAAGTTGTCGAGATTGAAGGGGCCAAAAACTTGGCAGCGGTATAGCTTGGTAAAAGGGTCTGAAACAGGGGCCAGATGGAGATGATAGTGGTAATTTTTTCCTTTGGCGCTGTAGCGGGCATGAAAGTCGGGAGCTACAGGGTCGATTTGCAGGATCCGTATGTCGGAGGGGAGGAGGGCATTGAGAGAGGGGAGTAGGCGGTCGATGGGGAGGCCGGTGTCAAAATGGGCCGTTTGGCCGCGGGCGTGAACGCCGGCATCAGTGCGCCCAGAGCCTGTGAGATCGAGGGGATGACGCAGGGCCGTTTGAAGCGCTTTTTGGATGAGAAATTGGATGGAAATAGAATTCTCTTGGACTTGCCAACCCGAATAGTTGGTCCCGTCATAGGCGATGGTTAGCTTGTAGCGCATGATTTTTTCAAAAAAATATTGTCAGAGAACGGGCATGCCCGTCCCAGAGCCAATATTGTAGATGAAATGGAGGCCAAAATACAAGTACTTTGACCCCCTGGGGAGGAAAGAAATTATGAAAGGTGCTTATTGACAAGCTTGGTCATTTCAAACATGTTGACCGCTTTCTTGCCACCAAAAATTTTGCTTAGCTTTTCATCAGGATTGATGTTCCGCTTGTTTTTTGCGTCTTGCAGATTGTTCTTCTTGATGTAAGCCCACAATTTCTTCGTCACTTCTGTGCGAGGCATTGGCCCTTCGCCCACGACGGCAGCGAGGTCCTTGCTGGGTTTCATCGGTTGCATGAATTTAGAGTTTTTTTGCTTCGTTGCCATGTTTTCATTCTCCTTTGAAAAGGCTCGATTTCACTACTCTTGAGTTAAATCCTCAAAAGAAATCTTTTATCTGTCTTGAGGTTTAATAGTCAAAATAAATCGCTTAAAAGTTTTTTCTCACCAGGGTGATTTTGGCCTTTAAGGTTCTGACATTCTAGCGGATATTGCTTTTTTTTCCACATTAAAACTTCAGCTTGTCTTTTTTGCGCTTTTCCTGGCAAATTCCTTTTGTATGCTTGATGTTTTAAGCGATCAGTTGGCCAAAGCCGCCTCTTCTCATGATAGGATCTCGATTTTAAACGAGCTCCCGGCGGTAGAGGCTTTTTTTCAAACGCACCCTGTCTTGCGCCCTTTTTTTGCGGGGCTTTCTCCTGAATGCGAAGCGGCATTAAAGCAGGTCATTGCCATCGGACAGGCCGAGCGCCTGTTTGCTGGCGCTTTGATCGATGCGGAAAAAATTCGGGAGCTGTTGGAGAAGTTGATCGCTATCGATCAGTTTTATCGAGAAATGGGGGGAATCGCCGGTTATCAAGCGAAAATTCTCCGCCTGATGAAAAATGCAACAGAGAGAATTGAGAGAGCCAATTACCATGCTCCCTCATTCATCGATATCGTCGAGGAAAACGATGGGGTCCGAGAGGCCATTGCCTGGGGCCTTGAGAGTTTGCCGCAAATGGCCGAAATCTATCCGTTGGGAGGCGCGGCCGATCGATTGCACCTCGTTGAAGAAAAAACAGGACTGGAGCTGCCTGCAGCGAAATTGCCTTTTGCCGGGAAAATGCTTTTAGAGCATCTCATTCGGGATTTGCAGGCGCGCGAGTTTCTTTATTACCAAGTGTATGGCAAACAGATCACAACTCCGATCGCCATCATGACCTCGCATGAAAAAAAGAATCATGCACACGTGATCCAAATTTGCGAAAACAACCGTTGGTTCGGGAGACCGAAAGAACTGTTCCGGTTTTTCTCACAGCCGCTCGTGCCCGCCGTCGATCCGAAAGGCAATTGGTGTTTGACAGGCCCCTTAAAACCGCTCTTAAAGCCGGGAGGACATGGCGCCATTTGGAAATTGGCGCGCGATGGGGGTGTTTTTGCTTGGCTTGAAAAGGAAGGGAGAAAAAAGGCTCTAGTCAGGCAAATCAATAATCCGATTGCGGGTCTTGATTATGGACTTTTGGCCTTTACCGGCATTGGTTGCAAAAAGGGGATGGTTTTTGGATTTGCTTCGTGTCCTCGCCTTCTTCAAGCCGCCGAAGGGGTGAATGTCCTTGTCGAAAAGGGAAAGCAGATTGTCCTCACCAACATCGAGTATTGCGATTTTGCTAAATTTGGGATCGAAGACCGGCCTCTGAAAGAGGGAGAGCCCTGCTCCCAGTTTTCTTCCAATACGAATATCCTCTTTGCCGACTTAAAGGCGCTTGCTCAAGCGGTCGATAGTTGCCCTTTTCCGGGGCTTCTCATCAATCTGAAAAAAGCGGCCTATACAACAGAAGCGGGAGAAAAGAAAGAGGAGCTCATGGCGCGCCTCGAATCGACTATGCAAAATATTGCCGACGTTTTTGTGGAAGAAAAAGGGGGATCGTTAAAAACCGAAAAAACCTTTGTTACCTACAACCAACGGAAAAAGACGATTTCAACGGCAAAGAAAGCCTACACTCCGGGCGGTCCTCTTCAAGAGACGCCCGAAAACTGCTTTTACGATCTTCTCATTGCTCATCGGGATCTGCTTTTAGAGTGCGGTTTTCAATTACCGCCCCAAAGAACTTTAAAAGAGTATTTGGAATTGGGGCCAGATGTCCTCTTCCTCTACCACCCTTCGTTAGGCCCGCTTTACGCTTCTATCCGGCAAAAATTGCAAAAAGGGAGTCTTGCCCTAGGATCAGAGCTTTTTTTAGAGATCGCCCAATTTAAGGCCTCTAATCTCAAAATTCAGGGCAGTTTGCAAGTGATCGCAGAACAGGCAATGGGACGACAAGAAGAGGGGATTCTGAAGTATTCCAACAACGGGGGGCGTTGCATTTTAGAAAATGTGACTATTGAAAATCGGGGGATCGATTGGTCCCGATCGGCGCCTTTTTGGAAGATGGAGCTTCACCGGCAAGAATCGGTCAAAATCATCTTGAAGGGGCAAAGCCAATTCATCGCCCGCAACGTCCATCTCGCAGGCAGCCACATCTTCACTGTCGAAGAGGGGCAAACCCTTGAAATAGGGAGGCCGAAGCCTCCCTAATGGTTTGCTTAAGATTAAACTTTCTGCGTTTGAGTAGCAGCACCGGCAGTTGCGGCAGTCGCTGTATCAGCTGCGGTGGCGGCCGCTGCAGTTGTTGTTTCTGTCGTGGTTTTTTCTTCCTTGCTGGAGCACTTGCAGCAAAGAGCTGTAGCAATCGCAGTAGCCACAAGACCGACTACGAGTGCAATTTTCCCTTCTTTTGGAACTGTGTCAAAAGAGGCTTTCGCTTTGGCATAGCCCGCGAAAAGCGCATCTTTTGCAGCTGTAAAGAATGCACCTAATTTTTGTGCGATCATTGTAAAGAATGCAGAAACAGCAGCCCAAACATTTTTTAATGTTTGGCCTGCGCTTGCAGCAAAAGTTTTGCTGTTTGTTTTGACCCAAGCTACGCTCTTGTTTACAGCGGTTGCACTTGAATTGTATAAACTTGCGCAACAACCTGGATCAGCCTTTGGGGCCATATTTAATACTACTGATGATGACATTGGAAACCTCCTCAATTGGGTTTTTTTGTATGTTTGCGAGGACCGGGTCCTCATTGCGTTAACTGAGATCGAAAAATTATATAGTCCATTAGATAAATGTAAAGAAAAAGCAAACATGTGTTAAATTCTCATTGAGGGTCAACGGTTAAGAAATTTCTTGAGACTTTGACTTTTACGTCGATTTGCGTAAAATTTAGGAAAAAGAGGGAAAACAGATGAATTACGAAACGCAAGAGAAGCTCAAAGCCATCGAAGAACGACTGTCGGCGATGACGAGGTATCTTTGACTTAGCTGTCAAAGAGAGAGAAGTTAAAAAACTTGAAGAGCAGATGGCGGCCCCCCAATTTTGGGATGATCAAGAGGCTGCTCAGAAGGTGATTGAAGCTTGCAATGCGCTCAAGTTTTGGACAGTCCCCTATCAAGAATTAAAAACTCGTTTCACCGATGTGAAAGAGTTGCTTCCTGAAGCTGAAGAGCTCGGCGATGCGGACCTCATTCAGGAACTCACCGATTCCTTAAATGATATTGAAAAGAAGCTGAGCGATCTCGAAGTTCGCAAGATGCTATCTGGCGAGCTCGATTCAAAAGATTGCTATTTAGAAATCAATGCAGGCGCTGGCGGCACAGAGTCGTGCGATTGGGCGGCCATGCTATCGCGGATGTATCAGAGGTGGGCTGCAAAGCGGGGATGGAAGGTGGAAGTCATCGACCGTTTAGAGGGGGAGATTGCGGGGATCAAAAATATTACCTATCGCATCTCGGGCCCTTTTGCCTATGGCTATTGCAAATCGGAAAAGGGGGTCCACCGTCTGGTCCGGATTTCTCCTTTCGATTCCAACGCGCGCCGCCACACGAGCTTTGCATCTGTAGACGTGACGCCCATTATCGATGATGTGCAAGTCGAAGTGAGGCCTGATGATATTAGAGTAGATACGTACCGTGCATCGGGCGCCGGTGGGCAGCACGTGAACAAAACCGATTCGGCCGTGCGGATCACTCACATCCCAACGGGCGTCGTGGTCTCTTGTCAAAGCGAGCGGAGCCAGATTCAAAACAGGGAGACCTGCATGAAGATGCTCAAATCGAAACTCTATGAGAAAGAGTATTCGGAAAGGCAGCAAAAATTGGCCGCGATGGGAGGAGAAAAAAAAGAGATTGCGTGGGGCAGCCAGATCCGCAATTATGTTTTCCAACCTTATACGCTCGTCAAAGATACCCGCACAAAGTTTGAAGTGGGCAATATTCAAGCAGTGATGGATGGGGAAATTGACGACTTTGTCAACGCCTACCTAAAGGAGTTTGGGTGATCCCTATTCCCAATTTTGACATCCGCTACTCCTCTCTAGAAGATCTCGTCTATTTACAAGAGTGGTTCAAGGATCCGGCCGCCTGCGATGACTACCCTTTTAATCCCCACGAAAAAGAGGAGTCGCTCAAAAACTGGATCGGTTTTGCTAAATATAAGGCCAGTCTTACCGGAACCATCGAGGGCGTCCCTTGCGCCGTGGGCACCCTATTTTTGATGCCCTATAAAAAAGTCGCCCACCACTGCTCCTTTTACTTAGTAGTCGACCCCAAGCACCGCCGCAAAGGAATCGGCACCTCGATGCTTCGGAATCTGCTCCACTTAGCCAAAAACCGTTTCCGCCTTGAAAGCGTTCACGTGGAGATCTACGAACCAAGCGCTCTTTTACCCATCCTGATTAAATTGGGCTTTGAACAATTTGTTCGCCAAGAAAACTTCGTCAAAGTCAATGGAGTTGGCAGAGCCCGCCTACTATTGGAGCATTTTTTCCAATGAGTGAACATTTAACCATTCGATTTGCAGAGGAGGGCGATCAAAAATACTTGATCGATTGGCTATTGCAGCCAGGTGTATTGGAGGGATTTCCGCTGGCCGATCTGCGCGAGATTGAAGATGCGGCCCGCATTTGGATCAGCTATTCCAAACACCATGCCGTTCTCACAGCCCTTTGGGATGGCGTTCCCTGTGGCATTGCGAACCTCTATCTGCAGCCCTATCAAAAACTCTCCCATCAGTGCCTTTTTGCCATTATCGTGGATGAAAAAGTGCGAGGCAAAGGGGTCGGTACAAAATTGATGCAAGAACTGATGGCGTTAGCTAAAGAGCGCTTCAAGCTCGAATTCATCCATCTCGAGGTCTACCAAGGCAACTCCGCTATCAATCTCTATCGGCGGCTCGGTTTTGAGCAGTATGGCGTCCATCGCCATTTTATGAAAGACCAGGGGCGCTACATCGACAAGATTTTAATGCAGAAGTATTTATGAGAGAGGCGGACTCGGACACGATGAGACGCCTTCAAAATTTGGCGCCGATGCCATTGAATATTGTTTGGCATGAAAATAAGACAACGTATTTATCGATCAGAAAAGAGAGGCGCTGTTTGCACATGCGTGTTCATCGCCTTTTCTACAACGCCCCTACACCTGTTTTGGAAGCGCTCATCCGGTTTGCATTGAAGCGGGACCGCAGAGCGGGAGTCATTATTAAGCAGATGGCCCACTTGCATTTTTCAAAAGAGGTGATTGAACCAGATCCGCTGGAATCGGAGGGGGTTGTTTATGATTTGCAGGAGATTTTTGACCGATGGCAACCTATTCTCAAAGTGGAAAATGTAGCTATTGGATGGTCAACCCGTAGCCGGAAAAGCAGATTTCGTTACATGACATTTGGCTGCTACGACAAGCACTGCCGCCAAATTAGGATCAATCCTCTTTTGGATGACAAACAAGTCCCTCTTTATTTTGTTGAATTCATCGTCTATCATGAAATGCTTCATGCCGTTTGCCCATCGAAAATGGATGCTCAAGGGCGCTGTTTAGTGCACACGAAAGAATTTCGAGAGCGAGAAAAACAATTTCCCCAATTTGAGGCGGCCAAAAAGTGGGAAAAAACCAGTTTAACTTTCTTTAAGATGAGGAAATCCCATGGCAGGCCATAGCAAATGGGCGAACATGAAGCACCGCAAGGACAGGGCGGATAAGAAAAAGGGGAAGATTTTTTCCCGCATTATGAAAGAGGTCATTAGTGCGGTGAAACAGGGAGGATCCGATCCCAAAGCGAACAGCAAACTGCGGACTGCCATTCAAAAGGCGAAAGACGCCAACCTTCCCAACGAAAACCTCGAGCGCAACATTAAAAAAGCAGCCTCTTCCGACACACAAGATTATACATCGATGACCTATGAGCTTTATGGATATGGCGGGGTAGGGCTGATCATCGACATTATGACCGACAACAAGAACCGGATCTCATCGGATATTCGGATCGCCACCAACAAATGTGGCGGCACCGTTGCCACTCCTGGCGCTGTTGCCTACAACTTTGATCGCAAAGGAGTGATCCGTGTTCCCAAAACGGGCATCAACGAAGACGAGCTCTTTATGCTCGTCTCTGAACAGGGAGCCGACGACTTCTCTGTTGAAGATGAATCTTACATCATCACCACGCCCGTGGAAGCCTTTGTCACGGTAAAAGAGGCCATTGAAAAAAGGGGCATCCGCTGTGAAGAGGCCGACCTGGCCATGGTTCCCAAAACCTGGATCCAAGTCGACGATCAGACAGCCGATTCCAATATTGCCCTCATCGAGTGGTTAGAAAACTTGGACGATGTAGATGCCGTCTACCACAACATGAAGGTTGAAACGTGATGAAGGTTGAAACGTGAACCCAATCGAAGTGCAGGGCCACAAAGGGATGGCCAGCGCCTGGCCTGAAAATACGCTGCCCGGCTTTCAAGCTGCCATCGAGGCTGGCGTCCCCGTACTTGAGCTCGATATTCTCTCCACACTCGATGGCCATTTTGTCATCCACCACGATTTTACCATTCCGAAAAGGTACGTCTATCTAGATGGGAGCCCAGTAACCACGGAGTCCCTAGTTAGCCAACTCACGCTAGCGCAAATCAAACAGATCGACTGCGGAACCCATCCAGATCCTGCCTTTCCCAATCAGCTCTCTCTCTTTGCAACCATCCCCACCCTGCAGGAGCTTTTTGATCTGATAGCCGGGAGCGCGGTGCGGCTCAATATTGAGATCAAGAGAGATCCCCGCTCGCCCCATTTAACCATCAGCGCCCCGGAAATAGCCCACAAGCTCGTCGCGCAAGTGGCGCTTAGCGGCCTAAAAAATCGCATTTTCTATTCCTCATTCGATCCCGAGGTGCTCTTTGAAATCAAGAAGCTCGATCCGCGAGCGACCCTCTCCCTACTCTTTTGTCCCCAATTTGCCACCCCCCAATTGGCCCTTGACGCAGCAACTCGTCTTGGAGCCCAGATTTTTTCTCCCGATCATCAAATGTTGACAAGCAAAAACCAGGTAGATCAACTTAAACAGCAGGGTTTCCGTCTCATCCCCTGGACGGTTAATGATCCGGCCCGCTGGCGGCAGCTCATTGACATGGGCGTCGACGGCATCATCACCGACTTCCCCGTCGAACTCCTCGCACTTTTATCTAACTTTGAGTGATTTTCTTCTCTCTTTGGAAACGCGAACTTGGATTCGCCGAATTCGTTTTCGATTTTGCGCAGCTTCCCATAAATTGACATCGCTTTGTAGTCCGATCCAAAATTCGGGAGAAGTTCCTAAGGCATCTGCTAGATCTAATGCGATTTCCTCTGTAATCGATCTTTTGCCGTTAATAATGGCGCTCAATTTAGGTTGAGTCCATGTTCCTCCTAAATGTTGCACGAAAATCGACTGAGAAAGGTTGTGATCGTTATATCATAAGTCGATATATTCTGGAAAATTCGAATTTTGAATTATCGTTATTTGACAAAAAATGATCGTTTATCGATAATTGAATTTTTATGGAGGTAAGTATGAAAAAGGTCGTTCTTGTTGCTAGAATATTGAAGTGGGCAGCGGTGGCCCTGTGTTTGGGGCTGCCGGTGGTGGATGCCGGCTATTGGATCAGCGAAGGCTATCCATTTTTAGCTGGATGGTTCTCTCTTCAACCATTGCCCGAGTATGGCGAAATTCCGATTGGGTGGTCCAATTTAACCGGGGTGCAAAAACTGTTGGGTTTTCTCACCGATTTGATACCGACTGCTTTTTCTGTCATTGCTTTGGCCTACTTGGCGATGATTTTTCAATCCTTCGAAAGATTGGAATTCTTCGATCAGAAAAATGTGGGCCTGTTAAAGAAATCGGCCATGGCCCTGCTGATTGGGCAATTGATCTATCCAATTCATGTTGGATTCATGAGCCTGATTCTTACCTTTTATAATCCAGTCGGAAAAAGGGCGATTTACTTAGGTTTTGGCAGTGATCAGTTGAAAATGGTTGCCGTTGCATTGGCCATTTTTCTCATCTCTTGGATCTTGAAAGAGGGGTGCAAATTGCAAGAGGAAAGCGAGGGGATTGTATGATCGTTGTGAATCTCGACTTGATGCTGGCCAAGAGAAAAAAACGGTCCAAAGACCTAGCCGAGGCCATTGGCATTACTGAACAGAATCTCTCGATATTGAAAACGGGGAAGGCAAAGGCTTTAAGATTTAGCACCCTTGAAGCCATTTGCCGGGAACTCGAATGTCAACCCGGCGATATTTTAGAATTCGTTTGATCACAAGTCGGGGAAAACCGTTGCAAATATCTCAAAGAATCGCTCTTGGTCTGTATCTGTCAATGTTATTTGCCCTTGTACAGAATTTGGAGATGTATCAATAACTGCCTGAGGAAAGGTTTCCTTTAGCTGCCTACCGAGACTACTCAATACCTCATGGACATCCCCTTTTGGCTCCGTTTCTCTGCTGTGGATTTCGTCGTCTTGAGTTAACGTAACTTGAACTCCGTCAGGAATGCTGCAAACGACGAACTTAAAAGAAATGTCCATTGGTATCCCCCTCATTGATTTTAGGTAATATTATAAACAAACTTTTGGTAATAATCAAAAGCAACGTCAATAAAGGGATTATTTAATAAATTTCTATCACTACCTCATTCACTACCTCATTAAAAGGGTCTTTGGGGCGTTGGGTCTGAGGTCGACGTCCCACTGCTGCTGGACGACCCATTGCGTCTCATCCATCGGTGAGAGCTCGGTTTTGTCTTCAAGCATCGTTCCAAAGGCGATTTTCTGGGTGCGGGGGTTGAAGAAGGCGCAAAAGTAGATATCTTTGGTTCCCTCATTCCAGTTGGTAAAGGCAAAACGGATCGCGGAGTTTTGCAGAAGGGTTTGATCATTGACCGGCAAGGATTGGATGAGAGCCTGGTCCAAAAGGAGGGCTAGTTCCTGAGCTTGATTGGAAGTGGGGCTCAGAATGGTATTCAGGCCAGCAAGCAGCTTTTGAGCATAGGTTTGAACACTCAGTGTTTGCGAGGCGAGATCGCCGGCCAGCTTTTGGAGATCGGGAGAGTCGGTTACGCCGCCATCGATTAACGCTTTGAGGATGAGGGGCTCCACTTTGGGATTCATCGCTTTAGTAGAGACTTGCATGCCGGGAACGACGAGCTTCTTTTGCAGCCATTGAGCGGGGGCCGTTTTGCTTGCGACGTAGGCTTTTAGGTCGGGATTCGCGGGCGCAAAATTGAAGGCGTGCTGAGGCGTGTCCATGGGACATAGCTCAGAAGGGGCCTTGCAGGCCAGATTGAGACACCAAACCATCAGATCTTGGGTTGAGGTGGGAGTGCAGGTTTGGACATCGTTATCGTAGGTAGTTTGCGTTTCAATGTCATCCACTTCGTAGTTATTGTCTCCATCGCAGCACTGCATCGGGGTGCGAGAGAGCTTTTGGTAATTATGGACAGGATCGGACTCCTTTTTATTGGCATCATCATAATCCCAAAGCACCTCTTTTAAAAATTCCTCCGTATGGACAAAGTCGGTTACCGTTTTCTGATCGATCATTGCATTTGCCAGGGCATTGAGAACTAAACTTCTAAAATCCTCAGGGCTTTCAATCCGCGTTCCCATTCCATCGGGGCACCGTTGATAGAGTTGAAATCCGCCGTCTGTAGAGCTGCCATCATCTGAGGGCTGGGGAAGGGGGATGTCGAGGTTGTAAACTAAACGGTACGACTGGTTAAATGCATCAACCAGTTTTTGCTCTAATTTGGGGTCGGGAAAAACAGTTTTGAGAGCTTGTGTTAGAGCGTCATTGATGTTGCTGCGCATCGAATCACTCGTCCGATCTTCCGCCATAGCTGCATAGGCTGCCTCGCAGGCTCTTAAAACCGGATTGTTGGTCAAACAACTAAAGGCATAATTGCCCTTCACGATCAATTCCTGAACATTGTGGTTAACGACTTGCGCCATTGCAGCGATGACTTTGGAGGGCGTTATCGGTTCTTGGCCTTCAAGAGCTTTCTGAACGAGCGCCTCAAAATGGGGACAGTCGCTAGCGCCCATCACATTGCGGGCGGCCGCAAATCCTGGGGCATGGAAAAGGGGAAAACTCAAAGTGATTTCTTGATCGCGATCCCCATCGGCCAAGAGGGGCAGAAAATAGAACCGGTCGACAGAGCCGTTCACTGGGCGCTCCACATATCCGTTCATCACAATCGACTTAAAATCTTCTGCCGTATGGCGGTAGTACTCCTCATGGTCGCGGATGAGATCGTTCACGGCAAAGCAATCGCCCACAGAACCCTGATTGTAGGGGGCCAGCATAGCTGCTAAAACGGCCACTTTCGCATGTCTATCGGTGATCATCAAAGCGCCAAACTGCCCCTGTAAAAGGAAGCTGTTTGCGGGAGTACTAATCGAGTCAAAGAAGGGTTGCCAGCTGTCGATCTGGTCCAAAAAGCGGACCATCTCCACTTCGTAGTCCTCCTGTTCTGGAGAGATAAAGGCAGCTTTAATATCGGGACGCCAGGAGAGGTTGAGCTTCCCCTCTGCATCCACCATGAGGTCTGCCATCACGAGGGCCTTCCTCATTCCATAGGCCAGACTGGGGTCTTGGGTTTTGCAGCTTTTCTGGACCCCAGCATAGGAATTGAGATCCTCCAAGGCTTGATCAATGACGGGATTTGCATTCAGGAAAACGACCCACAAGCACAGGAAACCAAAGATACTTTTCATAGACCCTCCAAACTTAAGGAAACTTTTATACATCAATGGTTTATTTTTGAAAATCAAGAAATTCATTTAATGGGATAATAATATTTTAAAATAATTAATAGTGTATATTTATATTAAAAAACGAGCTATAATATCATTTATGATAAATATTCAAAATATTAGTTCTTATTTTGTTCCGAAAACTTGGGCCCGAGCTGCTGCACTCGCATGTGCAACGGCAGCTGGCGCCTATTTTTTACAGCAGCAATTCTTCCCCAGCTCAAAAGTGGAGAGTGAAAAAAGACAAGAAACCCCACCTAGATTTTCTGTTCTTATACCGGGGGAGGATGAGCGTCGCATTGTGACTGTACAGGGCGTTGCGGGGAGAATGATTCAGGTCCAATTTCAGGACAATCCGAAATGGACTCACTGGGTGCAAAGGGCAGTATGGCTGTCGTGGAAGGCTGAGCAGCTATGGTAAGCAACGTTTGCAATCGAGTTACATCCTATTTTAGCAACCTGAACACGCCGGACCGAGTGATTTCTCTGGGAGCGGCGGGTCTTGGTTTATATTTAGGTGGAATCGCTTCTATGATTATTGCCGCCGGCGGCTATCTAGCAATGAGAGCCTGGGACGACTCTTCCAAACCTAAAGTCGTCAAACAAGTGCAGCCACAACCCGAGCCCAAAAGCTCACATGTTGGGAAGCAAGAGTTAAAAGAGGAAGGAGTTGGACTGGGTTCTTCTATCCGGCTTAGACGCTCCGCAGAAACCCCTCCTTCAATCACAAATCATGGCAATTGTTGTTTCTTATCAGCCATTTTATGGGGCATTTTTTTAAATGAACCTGTAATCCTAGATGAAATTCCTAAAGCCATCCAAAGAAGACTCGAAAAGGGATTGTTTGTTTCTCCATTGGATCAGATAGTGCCGCATGATATGAGCGATGAAAAACGCAATGCTCTTATCAAAGTAGGAACTCTATTGAGCGATGGGAAGCCAATGAAGCAGTTACAGTTTCTAACGCTTTGTAGAGATTTGCAAACTTTGGAAAAGGATGGCGGTTTCCCCGTTGGCATGAATGTAGAAAATGCGAATGAACTTCTATCTCTATTGGAATTGTATTCTTTGATTAATGCGTGTCAACTGTCAGATGATCCCATTCCAGGTGCGCGCATCAATGAACTACGCAAAGCAATTAAACGAGTAAGATCCACATTTGCGGAAACAGGGACGCAGACTGGCGATGCACATGAAGCTTTTATGGCATTTACCGATTTGATTTTTGAAGGCTCGAAAAGAAGTCGCGATTTGATTACGAAGCGTGTTGTTTTTCAGCGGTGGTGGAAGAAATTACAGGACGAAGTTGGCACACAGACCGGTGAAGTTAACCCCCTCCCAGAAAAGAATTGGGGCCATTTTGAAATCGCAGTATCGCAGGGAGGATCGATACAAAAAGCTTTAGATACTTCCTTTAAAGAGACTATTAAAGCCAAGTATCGGACTACATGGAGTTCTGAGAAAAAAGAATTTACAGTTGACCAGTCTATCCATTTCAGTGAAGCTCCTGAACTTTTGGTTCTTACTGTAAAAAGGTATGAAGATCCAAACGCTATTGTAGATGCGGAAGAATTTTTAACAATCCCACAATGCTTAGACGGACGAAGCGGACGTTATCAACTGATGTCCGTCGTAAATCGTCACGGCGCATCAGCGAATTCTTACGGACACTATACTGCACACGTTCGAGCGGGCGGCGAGGCTCTGTGGTTCTACTGTAATGATGTTGGGACCGTTGTAGAACCCACTCATGAGACAAAAGCACAAACAGGCTATATCCTCGTCTATCGCAAAATCGGATAAACTCTACTTCACGGCTGCGCTCTCTTCTAGATGTTTGAGGCGGGGAGCGTAGATAGCTATGTCGCTTAGTTGCGGGACAGCTATCGGCTGATAGGAGAAGGGGGCGGCCAGTTTCCCTTCAAAGAGAATGGCTAGCCGTTTCCGGTTGTCGCGACTCAGGAAGCCGTGCGCTTGCTGGACGAAATCATCATAGGTAAGCTGGCTCAGGCCCTCAATCCGCTTTTCCATAAAGTCAAAATCTGCATCCCGCTCAAAGGCTAGCCGATCCCAGAGAGAGGTCTTGTCTTTGAGGTTGCGGAACCGGTTTTTGAGGGAAGAGATGAGGCTGGTTTTGAGGGTGTCGAAGCGCTCGGGAGAGACGTTTTGGGTCAGCGTGTCGTTGAACTCTTCGATGAATAGCTCAAAACGGTGGAGAAGGTCTTCGGGTTGGTGGGAATTCGATTGGACTAGGAAGAATTGGAAAAGGCGCTCCTCAATTTCGGCGGCGTCGCTTTGGGCAATATATCCTGTCTTCTGCTTGCTGCGAAGTTCATTGAAAAAGGCCTCTTTGAGGGTGGCGGAGAGGACTTCTTGTACGGCCCGCTTCTCATAGGTAAAGTTGCCTTGGTCAATGAGAAGAATGGTCGCGTTGCCCTGGACTTCGGTCGATTGGGTGATTTGGTAGGGTGAGTCGGGGAGCTGGATGATTTTGGTGGTCGGGTGTTCCTCTTTGGGATAGGGAGCCTTGCCGAGGAAGTGGATGACATCGAGCCAGGCCGCTTCAGCGTCTTTTAGGCTGAGATTGCCGGCAAAGAGGGCTTTGAGATAGGTCGTTTCAAAGAGCCGGCTGTGAAATTCTAGGTATTCTTCATAGGAAATGTTCTTGAGCGCTTCGAGTTTTGCTCTCTTGGTGGTTTTGTCTTGATTGACGATCGAATCGAGCAATTCCTTGGCTTGACGGGCAGCTAGCTCTTTTTGGCCATTGAGATAGGCTTTTTCATGGCGGGCTACATAGATGGCAAATTGTTCGGGAGTCGGGGGATTGAACGGCATCTGTTTGGCCACTTCTTGAAGGAGGAGCGGGGCCTTTTCACTATAGCCAGAAATTTGGAAATGGAGATGGGAGCGCTCGAGATCAAAGTTGCAGGAGAGGCCGGCGGATTGAGCGGCAGCGAGGGTTGGATGGAGGACGTCAGTCAGGTGGTCGATGTAGAGCGAAATGAGGACGGCGCTGCGCGCGTCTTGGTTGATCTCGGGAGAGTAAATGTGAATGTGGTAGATCGAATCGGGAACGCCAAATTCAGGGGAGCGGACATAGTAGGCAATGCCTAAATCGTGGTCGGCGATCACTTCGGGGAGGGCATTGGCCTCCTGGGCGATGGCGAGATTCTCAGGGACGAATGGGTTGGGTCCGGCGAGGCGAATTTGTTCATTGGGTTGGGCCGCTTGCCATTGCGCCAGCCACTTTTCAGGAATGGGGCGGATGGCATACTCTGCGCCAAACCACCTCTCTTTGCGGTTGGGGGGAACTCGAGTGAGTTCTGGAGGGGCCAATAAACTCATCGAACAGGTGTCTGGGGTGAGGAGGGCCAGGGCCGATTTGATCTTCTCCGCATTGTAACCAGTGGAGAGGAGGGAATTGCGTGGGTAGGTGGATAGATTTTCCTCTGCAATACTATCTCCGAGCTTCATGATGTAGTCGAATGGATCTTTCCGGTCTTGATATTGGTAATTGAGCTGGACCATCGCGTTTTTTTCATGGAAGAGATAGGCGGGAACGCCCGTTTCTCGAAGGCCTGCAATGGCTTCAAAACAGCGCAATACAGCCCTCTCCATCTCCTCGATGCCTTGGCGGGTCAATTCGAGGGTGATTTGGAAGAACCGGTGCTGCTTGCCGCCCAATTCCTCAACGCGAACCGACATCGAATCGATCAGTTTTTCCTCTTTTAATTTCTCATACAGACTGTACTGCTGGCCGCGGCGAAGGGCATAGGCGAGAATATCGGCCGATTTGGTCTCATCGCTGGAGAGTTCAGGGGGAAGCTCCCAGCTCAAGGTTAAGGTTTGCCTGTTTTGTATCGGCTTGACGTAGGTGATATGGCCGATTTGGTCGGAGGAGGTCAATGGTTCACTGTGGTCCAAAGGCTCTTTTAAGCTTGAGGGCACTTCATCAAAGACTTGGAGGACTGTCTCTTTCAGAGTTTCTATAGGAAGAGGAGAATAGATGACGAGGTGCATTTTTTCGGCGCCATAATTTTCTTGATGCCACTTTTTCAGGTCGCTTTGCGGGATTTTCCCCAATGTTTCTGAATTGCCTGTAGAGAACATCCGGTTGGGATGGGTGGCGTTTCCGGTCTCTTTGAAAATCATGTATTCGCGCCAGTTGTCATTTTCCAGATTCTTGGCAAACTCTTGGTCGACGGCATGCATTTCGCGGGCGATGCTGTTTGTGTTGAAGAGCGGATCGATGAAGAAATGGGCAAAGCGGTCGAGAAGGGGCAAAAAGCCGCTCGTTTGGGCGGAAAACATGTAGACGGTCCGATTCGGGGCTGTAAAGGCGTTCGTGAGGCCGGCGTAGTTGGATACGTAGGAGAAGAACTCATTTTCGCTCGGATATTTTTTTGTCCCCATGAAGAGCATGTGTTCGCAAAAGTGGGCCATGCCAGGATATTCCAGCGGATCGCTCCACGAACCGGCGCCGACGCAAACAGCGGCGGCAGACTGGTCGGTCTGAGGATCTGAAATCAAAAGGGCCTCAAGGCCATTGCGAAGAGAGAGTTTGAGAGATTGCCGATTCTTCAAATCAGGATTGAGGAAGGGGAGCTCTGAGCTATCTTCGATCACAGTGTAGGAGTTCATAGGTGTAAACACGGTTGTAGTTAAAAAAACAAGTGTAGGAATCATAATATCCACAGTATTTTGGCTATTTCATCCATTGTGATAGAAAAGAGATAATTTTTCCAGAGACAAAAATCGTCCGGCCCGCGGGCTAGAGAAAAGTAACAGGATACGGCCCGCAGGCTAGAGAAAAGTAACAGGATTGAAGAAACAGGGTACGGCTCGCAGGCTAGAGAAAAGTAACAGGATAACGCCTCGCTCTGCGAGGCTAAAGATGAC
>CAYWKW010000012.1:0-31720 GCA_964458995.1 uncultured bacterium
GCAAGAGAAGGGAACAGGATTAACAGGTACGGCTCGCAGGCAAGAGAAGGGAACAGGATCCGGCTCGCTCCGCGAGCCTAAAAGGATGATCCTCTCGCTTTGCGAGAGGGCAAGATACGCACGCTTCCGCGTGCTGCATGATAAAGAAAGACAAGTGCCGGGCTTCAGCCTTCGGCTGATACAACGCCTGCGGCGTTGCCGCTCACATTCGTTCGCGCCCGGCACTTTTCCGCTTCGCGCAGTTAGAGCCTTTGTTCGCGAAGCGTCAAGGAAGCTCCGGGCGCGAGCGCAGCGAGCAATAGCACCGCAGGTGCTATACCAACCGTAGGTTGGGCCCGGGGTTTCCTTGTTTTTATTTTATCCTGCAGCACGCGGAAGCGTGCGTATCCTGCCCTCTCGCAAAGCGAGAGGATCATCCTTCCAGGCTCGCGGAGCGAGCCGGATCCTGTTCCTTTCTTTTGCTTGCGAGCCGTACCCTGTTATCATGTCATGGATTTTTCGGTTTTGACGTTTTTTTGATAGTTGTAATTAGCGGTGCGGTCAGTAATGAGTTCAATCATGGCGGATTGGTTGGTTTGAAAGAGGGCTTCGAGAGGGTTAAAGGAATGGTAGGGGATGTTGTAGAGTTTGGCGGCAGATTCGAAGCGTAGGTCGTGCGCCGCGGCCCAGAAGGTTTCAAAATGGGGCGATTGGCTGGCGGGGAGATGGTGGAACATGCCGCCGCCAAAGTTGTTGGAGATGAGGAGAAGGGCTGGGTATTTGGTCTTGAGAAGAAGGGGGAGCGAATTGAGATCGTACAGCGCAGCTTGGTCGCCAATGATGCCGAGGATCGGCATCTCTTCGGCAAGGCCGGCGATGGTCGCTATGTTCCCGTCAATGCCGGAGAGCCCCCTGTTGCCGAAGAAACCTTGGCACTCTTTGGGGAAAAGGAAATGATCTCCGTCGCGGATGGGCATCCCATTGCCCATAAAGACGCCAAAATGGGGCGGGAGAAGTTCGCTGATGGTGCGCATGGCGTGCGCTTCGGTGAAAGGTCCACCTTCTTCGAAGAGGGGCTCTTGGTCCTCCCAGGCAGCTAGCCAGTGGGGGTCCGTTTCCCCATCAAAGCTTCTGCAAAACTCGGGGATGTCGGCTTGGATTCGCTGGGTGAGAAGACGAGAGGGATCTTGCAGCTGGGGCCACGGGCTGATGTGGATGGTCTCTGCTTTGAGCTCTTTTTGCCACTCGAGGATCCGCTTGGAGGTCATCCGCTCGCCAAAATGGAGAATGAGATCGGGGCGGGGCTTTTCAATCCAGTCGAAATATTTGATCTGCTCGACGGTTGGATAGCAGCGGGCGTTGGAGAGGATGTCGGCACAGACGGGCCACTGGAGCCGCTCTGCGAGCTCGAGTATGGGAAGAATATCGTCTGGATGGGGCAGGCGCCCGATGAGGATCAACCCTTTTGAATGGGGAACTTTGAGGCGGGGAATGAGGTGGCGGGGAAAATGGAGGGGAAAGGGCCTCCCTTCAGTGATGGTTGTATTGGGGTTGAAGATCGGATCGCGAAAGGGGCAATTGATGTGGACGGGCCCAGGCGGATTTTGCCGCGAATAAAAATAGGCTTGAACGAGGATCGATCGAAAATAGGTCTCGTTGTGTTGGGGAGGGAGATCGACTTGCCAGCGAACGAAGGGTTGGAAGAATTTCACTTGGTCGGTGGTTTGGTTGGCGCCGCAATCGCGTAGTTCGGGGGGGCGGTCGGCGGTGAGGATGATAAGGGGAGTGTTGGTGTGGTGCGCCTCCATGATGCTGGGCAAGAGGTTCCCTACGGCGGTTCCGGAGGTGGTGATCACGGCTGCTGGTTCGCGCGTCGCTTTACTGAGGCCGAGGGCGAAAAAACCGAGGCCCCGTTCATCGTAGTGGATGTGCATTTTGGCTCCTTCATGCGACGCGGCGGCGTTGACAAGCGGCGTAGAACGGGAACCAGGCGCGAGACAAAAATGGCGCACGCCTTGCTGCACTAATTGGTCGATGATCCAAATTTCATGCATAGATGCCGTCGTATAATTTGAGCTTTTGATTGAGTTCGTCCCACTCTTCTTCGGGATCGGAGCCTTCTACGATTCCTGTTCCTGAAAGGAGGGTGGCCGTTTTTCCTTTGAGAAGGCACGATCGAATGCCAACAATCCACTCCGAGGCTTCAGGCGTGGTCCAGCCGATGGCCCCGCCGTAGAGGCCCCGCTCGAACGGCTCGAGTTCTTGGATGATCGAGAAGGCTTTTTGTTTGGGCGTTCCGCAAAGGGCGGGCGTGGGATGGATGTGGGCTAAAACTTCTTCGTCGGTAACCGATTCTTTGAGGTTGCCCGAACATCTACTGTAGAGATGCTGGACGTTTTGCGTTTGGTGGATGGAAATGGGGCTAAACGTGAGGGGAGATGTGCAGAGAGGGGAGAGGGCGTTTTGCAGGTAGACTTGAACGGGAGAGAACTCACGCAGGTCTTTTGCGCTGGTTAAGAGTTGGTTTTGAAGTTTTTCATCCTCAGGAGGATTTTTGCCGCGCCTGCGCGTTCCTGCAACGGCTTCGCTAAAGATCTGTCTGTTTTTTCGCATGAAAAGCCGCTCGGGCGAGGCGCCAAAAAAGGCCTGATTTTCTGATTGCAGGCAAAAGACAAAGGCCCCTTGCGCATTTTGTTTCAGGGCTGCCACGATGGCAAACGGATCGGGAGCTTGCGCTAGTTCTAGAGTGCAGCTGCGGGCTAGGACGACTTTTTGTAGCTCTTTTCGCCGGATGAGGTCGAGCGCCTTTTCCACTCCTTGAATCCACATTTCTCGAGTGGGGAGATAGGTCCGTTTCAACACTTTCACTGAAATGGGAGGGGGCAATGTGGTTTGTTGAATGATGGGCGCCGTGTCTAAATCAGAAGAGAATGGGCGCCAACTGAATTTCGCATGGCGAGGAGCCGGTTTTCCTTCTCGATCGGACCAGAAGATCTTCAATTTTTGTCTCCGATGTAGAGAGTCACGCCGCCTAGGGCCATAGGAAGTGCGCGAAGACGGCTAAATCCCGCTTCTTTCAGCAAAAGACAAAAGGCTCTGCCCGAGGGAAAATGTTCGATGGTCTGATTGAGATAGCGGTAGGCTTGAGGTTTGCGGGACAAAAACCCGCCAATACGAGGTAGAAGATGGCGTAGATAAAAAAGAAAAAAAACTTGGATCGGTTTCGGGGGCAAGGAAAATTCTAAAATGAGACAGCGCCCTTTGGCTTTTAAAATGCGATGGATCTCTTTTAGGGCGTTGAGGGGACTCATCACATTGCGGATGCCAAAGGAAAAGGTCGCCGCATCGAAGCTCCCATTGGAAAAGGGGAGTTTTTCTGCATCGGCGCGATAAAATTCGGCTTTGCGCACCACCTTGCGCCTGGCAATCTCCAACATTTCGGAAGAGAGATCGATCCCCGTGATCGAATCGATAGAAGCTTTGCTGTTTAAGAGTGCGAGCGCTTGATCGCCAGTGCCCGTTGCGATGTCCAAGATTTTCATGTGGCTTCGACTGGGGAGATGTTTGGCCACCGTTTTTCGCCAATGTTGATCCATCCCAAATGAGAGAATCCGATTGATTCGGTCATAGGTCGGAGAAATGAGATCGAACATTTTCCAAACGTCTTTACGCGAGGGATCATCCATAGAGAACGACTTTACCAGATTTTCTATTTTCAAGTAGAGCCAAAAGGCCCAAGATCAGGAAAAACATCAGTTTTCCCTGTTGAAAAAGAATCGGATAAAAATCGCAGCAGCTAATGAAGAGAAAGGCGAAAAAGCAGGCAGCGAGAGAGGCTTTTTCCAATGTATTTGGCGTGGAAAAAAGTCCTCGAATTCGGTTTAGGAGAAAAAAGAGAAAAGCACATAAAGAAATCAAACCTGTTTCACAGGCAAGAAATAGAAATACATTATGGGGACCGGTCGATCGAGTGTATGCATCAGCGCTTTCAGGCAAATAGGCGGGAGCTTGTTCAGAATATTGGGTAAAACCTAAACCTAAAACGGGGTTGTCTTTCATGATTTTCCAGGAGAGATTTTGGTGAAAGAGGCGGATGGCGTCAGATCCTTTTGCAACCGCGTTGTAATTGAAAACTCCGCCCCGGTCGAGAATCTGTTGATACAAAAGGGCTCCGCCTGCGAACACGAGGAGAGTCATCGTTCCCGCTAAAATCCGAACAGATCGCTCTTTAAATCCAACGAGTCCAAACCAAATCACTGTTCCAATGCCCCAAGCAAAAAGGGCCGACCTTGAATAAGTCAAATAAAGGGCAAACAGTTGCAAGGGAAGAGTCCATAGCAAAACCCATTTTCTCTTTTGGCTTTGCAAAATGAGGCTGTAGGTCATCAAAATGGAGAGGACGAGAAATCCCCCCAAAACATTGGCGTGGGGAAATGTTCCTGCAGCTCTCATTTTGGTGCAGCCAGAAGTAGAAACGGCAAAAAGGCGATCGAAAATCCAACGGCTTCCATCCTGAATGAGAATGGTGCTGGGTGTGTTGCTTTCCCCCAACAATCTCAACCCCAATGGAGCCTCATGAAAGTATTGGGCGATTCCGATGATTGATTGAAATACACCTGCAATGACAATCGAGAAGAAAATAATCCGCATCACCCGGGAACGCTCCTCCTCAGAAAAGGCGTTGGCCAGAAAAGAGAACAGCAATAGCGGTGTCGACAATTGAATCAGCCGAAAATAGGGAATTGGATAATGGACGAAAGGGGAGGCGAGAATCGAGCCGAATGCGCAGAGAAAAATAATCCAAAGGGGATGGCCAAAAAAGCGTCTGAACGGGATTTTAAACCAACTCAAGCCGATGATGGTTAGGGCGATCGCAATCAGGTCTGAAACATAGAAATAGATCTTCTTTTCGAAATTATTCGATATTTCAAGACCTTCAGGAATGAGGGTCAAAGAGAAAAAACGGAATATTTTATCGTACTTATGCTCAATGGGAATTATAAAGGCAACCAAAGCTAGCAGCGCCGCAGCAACCCAAAATCTTTTGTTCATCTCCTCAGCTTAGCGCAGGTTACGTTTTCGATCAATTTCTGTGAGATACACCTTCCTTAAACGGATATAGTCAGGCGTCACTTCAACCAATTCGTCGTCGGCAATGTAGTCGATGGCCTGTTCCAGAGTAAATTTTCTGGGCGGCGTCAGGATGATGTTCTCATCGCTGCCCGCAGCGCGGATGTTGGTCAGCTGTTTGGCCTTTGTCGCGTTGACAACGAGGTCGTTATCTCGGGCATGCTCGCCCACAACCATCCCTTCGTAGACTTCGTCGCCCGGTTTGACAAAGAGCGAACCTCGCTCTTGTAAATTAAAGAGGGCGTAACCATTGGCTTTGCCGGGAGTATTCGAAACCAGAACGCCTCGAGTGCGGCCGGCCATCTCTCCCTTCCATGGCGCAAATGCTTCAAAGATCGAAGTCAAAACCCCGAGTCCCGATGTACGGGTTAGGAAGTCGTTGCGGTACCCCATCAATCCTCTAGTTGGAACCAAGAATTGCATCGTTGTCAAACCATGTTCAGAGGTCTCCAATGAGCGCATTTCCCCTTTTCTCTTCGAAAGGTCCTCGATGACCGTGCCGGAGAAGTTCTCTGGCACCTCGACATGGACCCGTTCCATCGGCTCCATCAAAACGCCATCGACCTCTTTAGTGATGACTTTTGGCTTGGAAATGGCCATTTCATAGCCCTCCCGCC
Organism: uncultured bacterium; assembly: GCA_964458995.1. GTDB lineage: Bacteria > Chlamydiota > Chlamydiia > Chlamydiales > SM23-39 > REEB52. The sequence continues at coordinate 5,727 of CAYWKW010000012.1, forward strand.
TCATCGCTTCGATCAATACAGCCAGGTGCAATTCGCCTCGGCCGCAAACGCGGATCGCGTCATCTCTTCCGGGGATCTCTTCAATTTTTAAGGAGATATTGGCCCGTTTTTCTTTTTGCAGCCTCTCTCGGAGCTTATTCATCGTGACATGTTTGCCATCGCGGCCGACAAAGGGGCTGGTATTGACCAGGAATTCGACAGAAACTGTCGGCTCGGCCAAAGTGATGGGGGGCAGCTGAACGATCTGACTGGGATCGCAAATGGTATCGCCAATTTCGATTTCGGGGATGCCAGACAGCACCACAATGTCGCCGGCTCCAGCATCATTCAATTCAATCTCTTTCAGACCCATATGGCCTTCGATTCGGACAATCTTATGGTTCGTATGGTTTCCATTGCGATCGACCCGAGTGACCATATCATTTTTTCGGATCTTCCCTTCTAGGATTCTTCCGCAAGCCTGTCTGCCCACGTAATCGTCGTAAGTCAGCGTGGCCGCCTGCATTAAAAATGGCAGCTCCAGGTTCCCGCAGGGCGCAGGCGCCTTCTTCAAGATCAGTTCAAAGAGGGGGGTCAGGTCTTTAGGCGTGTCTCCGACTTTATCAATTGCATAGCCGTTGAATCCAGAGGCGTAAATGTAGGGGAAATCGAGCTGTTCATCATTGGCGCCCAACTCCAAGAAGAGGTCAAAGGTTAAATTTAAGGCTCTATCAGGGTTGGCGTGGGGGCGGTCGATTTTATTTAAAACGACGATTGGCCTCAGTCCCATTTTCAGAGCCTGCGATAAGACAAATCGGGTCTGCGGCATGGGGCCTTCCTGCGCATCGATCAAGAGGAGCACGCAATTGACCATGCCCAAAACTCTCTCCACCTCGCCTGAAAAGTCGGCGTGGCCCGGGGTGTCGATAATATTTATTTTAAAGTCCTTATAGGTGACGCAGGTGTGCTTCGCGAAAATGGTGATGCCCCGCTCTTTTTCTTGGTCATAGCTATCCATGACTCTTTCGGGTACTTTTTCATGTTCGCGGAAAATGTTCCCCTGTTTGAGGAGGCTGTCGAGAAGGGTGGTCTTCCCATGGTCAATGTGAGCAATAATTGCTATATTTCTAATTTTTTCTGGATCGTGCATGGGACCAGTTTATAGAAGTAACAATTTAAATTCAACGTGTCCGAGTCTGAGCCCGTGTCTGAGACCGATTTATTCTTGCCTTATCTCTAATAATCGCATATACTGGCTCACAGCAGGTAGAGGCTCTATTGATGTAAACATCAACCCTTGAGGATAAATGGACGAGATAGAAGAAAAAGAGTATCCTCAGGAAGAGTCCCAGACGGGCCGAATCGATGATTTGCTAAAAGAAAAGCTTGAAAAAGCGTTCCATAAGCAGACGAGCAAGGTTCGGCTTCACGACATCGCAAAAATCGCCTGCGAACACTCTCCGATCGACCTGGCCTACGCCGCTAGCCACTTGCCTCCCAATGTCAGACCCGTATTGTACGAAAATCTTCCCAATCGGGACGACAAAATCAAATTTTTAGTCAACACAGATAGCGATACGAGATTGACGTTGTTCAGACAGCTGGACGACGTTGAATTGAAAAAGATCTTTGAACGGATGCCCACAGACGAGGCGGTCTGGTTGGTCGATGACATGCCGGAGAGAAGATTTAGACGGCTGATGGAGCTGATCGATTCCAAAAAAGCGAATCGTATCCGGGAATTGAAACAGCACAACAGAAAGAGCGCCGGCCGTTTGATGACGTCGGAATTTTTTGCTTTCACTATGGACATGACCATCGGAGAAGCGGCCGCCTATATCCGCGACAACCCAAGAATCGATTTCACCAAAGGCATTTTCATTTTAAATCACGACGGTGAACTGCAGGGGTTTGTTCCCGCCAGAAACATGATGATCAACTCCGATAGCACCCCGCTGAGACAGGTCATGAGACCCGTGTTGCATAAAGTGACCGTGGATGCAACCAGGGAAGAGGTAATCGATATCGTGGAGAGGTATAAAATTTCCTCTCTGCCTGTGGTCGATATCGACAACGAATTGATCGGGGTGATCGCGCAGGAAGATATCGTCGAGGCGATGGAAGATCTAGCCGATGAGACGATCGCCAGAATGGCCGGTACGAATGAAAAATTTACCTCCCACGATCCCATTTTACGCCGGTTTTTAACGAGGGCTCCTTGGCTTTTAGTGACACTCATGGCGGGGCTGATCAATGTGGGGGTCATGTCGTCGTTTCAGAAGCATGAGGGGGGGATTTTAACATTCGCCCTGTTTTTTGTGCCGCTGATTACGGGGATGTCGGGAAATATTGGGCTGCAATGCAGCACTGTGCTAGTCCGCATCATGGCGATGGGCGGTTTATCGGCGGGAAGCAGAAAGGAGACCATCGCTAAAGAATTATGCAGCGGCCTGTTTACCGGAGCGATTTTTGGCGTGGGCTGCGGGATCATCATTTACTTGTTGGATTTAGTCAGCGGCGGTCAGTTGGGATCGACGACACCCGGCGCTGTTGCCGCGATTGTTGGGTTTGGTTTAGTGGGCGGCTGCTTTGCGGGAACTTTTTTAGGTGTCTTTTCTCCCCTTTTCTTTTCCAGGATCGGAGTCGATCCAGCGATTTCTGCCGGGCCAGTCGTCACCGCATTCAACGATTTTCTTTCGATGACCATCTACTTTGTGATTGCGTGGGGAGTGAGCACACTCTTTTTCTAATTGAATTTTTAGTCTTTTTTTGATAGTCTAAAGAAATATGAAATCTCGTACGCCTAGGAACTACTCGGGTATAGAAAATCCGGCCAAAAAAGTGGCCGATTTACTTCCTGAAATAGTGCAAGATTTGGGAAAGAAAGTGGGCGACCCGAAGGAAGAAATCTTCCGGTTTTGGCGCGAACTGATGGGAGAAGATCGGGCCTCTATGGCGGAACCCGTTTTATTTGTAGATGGGGTCTTGACCGTGAAAGTGAAAAGCTCTACTCTCTATAGTTTGCTTGTCTCGCATGAACGCCCGCACCTTTTGGGCAAGCTGCAAGAGAAATTTTCAATTCGGAATCTCGTATTCCGAGTGGGGTAATAAAGAGAATGACAACAATGGCTGAAGAAGAGAAGAAGTACGACGCAAGTTCGATTACCGTCTTAGAGGGTCTCCAAGCGGTGAGAGAGCGCCCGGGGATGTACATTGGCGATACGCATGTCAACGGGCTTCATCAGCTCGTTTACGAAGTGGTCGACAATAGCATCGACGAAGCCATGGCCGGCTTTTGCTCTCAGATTGTTGTTAGCTTGCAAGCCGATGGGGGAGTCACCGTTGAGGATGATGGCCGCGGGATTCCCGTTGAAAAGCATGAAAAAGAATCCCACAAACAGGGCCGCGACGTAACGGCTCTGGAAGTCGTTATGACCATCTTGCACGCGGGCGGTAAGTTCGACAAAGGGACCTATAAGGTTTCTGGCGGTTTGCACGGCGTGGGCGTCTCTTGCGTCAATGCGTTGTCCAAAAAGCTCATCACGACCGTCTGCAAAAATGGGCACGTCTATGAGATGACATTCGAAAGGGGCAAACCGGTAGGACCTCTGAAAAAGTTAGGGACCACCACCAAAAGGGGAACGAAAGTTCAATTTTGGGCCGACGAGAAGATCTTTTCCGTCACCAGCTACGACTACGATATTTTGCTCAAGCGGCTGAGAGAACTCGCCTTTTTAAACAAAGGGATCACGATCCTTTTCCAAGATGAGCGCGACCCCAACCGGGAGCCGGTCCGATTCAATTATCAGGGAGGCTTATCTTCCTTCGTTTCTTATCTAAACGAAGGGAAGGTCCCCCTTTTTCCCAAACCGATCTATTTCCACGCCGTTAAACAGGGAGACGATGGACCTGTCGAATTTGAAGTGGCGATGCAGTGGAATGATACCTATACGGAAAACATTTTCACCTATGTGAACAATATTGCGACCCGCCATGGCGGTACCCACTTGACCGGTTTCTCAACAGCGCTGACTCGCGTTTTGAACAACTACATGAAGAGCCACGCGTTGATTAAGGGCGAAAAACTCACCGTCGGCGGCGAAGATATGCGCGAAGGGTTGACGGCTGTGATTTCAGTGAAAGTGCCCAATCCCCAATTTGAAGGGCAGACCAAGCAAAAGCTCGGCAATAGCGAAGTGGCTGGAATTGCGCAAGTCATTGTAGGTGAAGGACTTACAACTTATTTAGACGAGAATCCATCGATAGCCAAGCTGATCGTCGAGAAGGCTGTGATAGCCGCGCAAGCGCGCGAAGCGGCTAAGAAGGCCCGAGAGTTAACTCTCAGAAAGACCGCTTTAGATAGCGCGAGACTGCCCGGGAAATTGGCCGACTGCCAGGAGCGCGATCCAGAGCTTTGCGAAATCTACATCGTTGAGGGAGACTCTGCGGGTGGATCGGCCAAAATGGGGCGCGACCGCAGGTTCCAAGCCATTTTGCCCATTCGCGGTAAGATTTTAAACGTAGAGAAAGCACGAATTGAGAAGATCTTGCAGAACACCGAAGTGGGCTCAATGGTAGCCGCTTTGGGATGCGGAATTGGCGTTGAAAACTTCAACCTAGCGAAGCTCCGCTACCATAAAATCATCATCATGACCGACGCCGACGTCGACGGATCCCACATCCGCACTCTCCTCTTGACCTTCTTCTATCGCCACATGCCTGCATTGGTTGATAGTAATTTTATCTATATCGCGAGACCCCCGCTCTTTAAAGTGACTCGCAAAAAAGTGAGCCAATATATCCATTCTGAAAGAGAGATGGACGAATATCTGCTGAAATTGGGTTTGAGCGACATTCTCATCCGCCGCGCCGGTTTAGAAAAATCGTACGATAAAGAGCAGACGGAAAAGTTAATGGACCTCACCATGGAAGTGGAAGTCTTCATCAATTCCATCGAGAGAAAGGGCGTTCCATTCCGCGAGTTTTTGGCAGCCAAACAGGGCGAAAAATATCCTCAATACCAAGTGGCTGTCGGCGATAAGCTCCAATTCATTTACAATGAAGCTGAACTGATGGAGCTCAAGAAAGAAAATGAAGAGGCGCAAAAGCGGCTCCATGAGGAGACTTTGGCCTCCATTCCTCCCGAAGAGATAACCGAAGAGATGCGTAAGCTCATTCCTAAATCTCTCGCATTCATGGAACTCTATGATGTGAACCGCATCATTGCCTTAGAAGAGAAATTGAGCGGATATAAAATCAGGCTCGATCAATATCTGATTGCGAGTGGGGATCTCTTTGAGGTGCTCGAAGAGGGGAATAAAGCGACGATGTGGCATACATTGAAGGAATTGATCGAAGCGATCCGGGCCAATGGCCGAAAAGGGGTTGAGGTGCAGCGCTACAAAGGTCTTGGTGAAATGAACGCAGACCAGCTCTGGGAGACGACGATGAATCCAGCTACCCGTACGCTGGTCAAAGTCACGATCCCCGACGCCATTGCTGCAGACCGGATGTTCTCCATGTTAATGGGTGAAGAAGTTGAGCCGCGCAAAATCTTTATTGAGACTCATGCGCTTTCTGTGAAGAACTTGGATATTTAAAGGTTTTCAATGTCGTATACAAAAGATGAAATAATTGTACCTCGCAACGTCGAAGAAGAGATGAAGGAGAGTTACCTTCGCTATTCGATGTCGGTCATTATCTCACGCGCTTTGCCCGACGTACGCGACGGGTTAAAACCTTCGCAGCGGCGGATCCTCTATGCGATGCGGCAATTGAACCTAACGCCTGGCGCGAAACACCGTAAGTGCGCCAAAATATCGGGCGATACTTCCGGCGACTACCACCCGCATGGTGAAACGGTCATCTATCCGACTCTCGTTCGCCTGGCTCAAGATTGGGTCATGCGCTACACGCTCATCAATGGGCAGGGAAACTTTGGATCCATTGACGGCGATCCACCCGCTGCCATGCGTTACACCGAAGCGCGCCTCACAACCGCTGCTATGGCCCTCATGGAAGACCTCGACAAAGAGACCGTCGAGATGGTCCCCAACTACGATGAGACCAAAAACGAGCCCACAGTTTTTCCAGCCAAATTCCCCAACCTTCTTTGCAATGGATCTACGGGAATCGCCGTTGGGATGGCGACCAATATTCCTCCCCATAACTTTCTGGAGCTTATCGAAGCGACACTGCTTGTTCTTGACAACCGGAATGTATCGATCGATGACATTATGAAAGTGATGCCGGGACCCGACTTCCCAACGGGCGGAGTCATTTGCGGCTATCGCGGCATTAAAGAGGCGTATCATACGGGCCGCGGCAAAGTCATTTTGCGCGCCCTAATGCGCGTTGAAGATCTGCCCAATGCAAAGCAGCAAATTGTCATAGACGAAGTTCCCTACAACGTCAATAAGTCGAATTTGGTCAAACACATCGCCGACCTCGTCAATGATAAAACGTTAATGGGTCTCTCCGATGTTCGCGATGAATCGGATAAAGATGGCCTGCGCGTTGTGTTAGAGCTGAAGAAAGGTGAGATCCCCGATGTAGTGATCAACCAGCTCTATAAGAACACCGATTTGCAGGTCACTTTTGGCTGCAATATGCTCGCCCTCGACCACGGCTTGCCCCGCACGATGAACATCAAGCATTTTATGTCTGCTTGGATCGACCACCGCATTGAAGTGATCCGCCGCAGAACCCGCTTTGAACTCGCTAAAGCTGAAGCGCGCGCTCACATTCTTGAAGGCTACCTAAAAGCGCTCGATCATCTCGATGAAGTAGTGAAAGTGATCCGCGCCTCATCCAATCGCGAAACGGCTCGCACCGAATTGATGATGCGATTTGGCCTCTCAGAAAAGCAAGCCAATGCCGTTCTCGACCTCAGGCTCTATCAACTCACTGGACTCGAATCGGAAAAAATCGAAGCCGAATATAAAGAGCTTCTCGAAAGAATCGCCTACTTCAAAGCCGTTCTAGCCTCTGAGTCGATGGTTCGCGACATCATCCGCGAGGAACTCGAAGAGCTGAAAAAAGGGCACAAGTCGGAGCGCAAAACTAAAATTGTGGCAGCCGAAGGCGAGCTCGAAATGGAAGACCTCATTGCCGACGAGCAAGTCGTCATCGCCATTTCCAGCGACGATTACATCAAGAGAATGCCTATTGACACCTTCCGCGAGCAAAGACGCGGCGGCGCTGGCGTCACCGGCATGGAGATGAAGAAAGAGACCGATATTCTCAAGAACATCTACGTAGCCTCCACCCACGATTACCTTCTCATCTTCACGACCCATGGACGCTGCTACTGGACCAAAGTGTGGCAAATCCCCGAAGCAGGCCGCCGCACCAAGGGAAGGCCCATCATCAACCTACTCGAAGACCTGCGAGAAAACGAAAAAGTCGCCGCCATCCTCAAAGTGAAGAACTTTGAAGAAGAGGGCGCTTCCATCCTCCTCGCCACCATGAAAGGCGTTGTGAAGAAGACGGAGCTTTCTGCCTTTGCCAATCCGAGACGCAAAGGAGTTTACGCCCTCAACATCGACGAAGGCGACGAACTCATTGCAGCCCGCATGACCCATCCGAGCCAGCAGATCATGCTCTTCACCCGCAACGGCATGGCTGTCCGCTTTGATGAATCGCTCGTCCGCGCCGTAGGGCGTGTCGCTCGCGGCGTTCGCGGCGTCACACTCAAAAACGAATCTGATAAAGTTGTTGGATGCGAAGTTGTTACAGCCACGGAGACGATCCTCGTAGTCTGTGAAAATGGTTTTGGAAAACGGTCCCTCGTCGAGGACTTCAGGCAAACCAATCGCGGCGGCGTTGGCGTTCGCTCGATCATCACCTCGGAGCGCAATGGATTGGTCGTCGGCGCACTCAGCGTGACCGATTCCGACAGCGTTCTTCTCATGTCTGCGGCGGGCCAAGCCGTTCGCATCCCGATGCGCGACGTGCGTGTTATGGGGCGCTCGACCCAAGGCGTGAAGCTGGTCAACCTCAAAGAGGAGGACGACCTTGTCGTGGGCGCTCAAAAAATCGAAGCCGTAGCGGATGAGCCTGTCGAAGCCCTAACCTGAAAACAGGATGGGTAAGGGAAAGGAACAGGATGAACAGGATAGGAAGGATGGGAAGGACGGGAATAGCAGGGCAAGCTGTGCAAGGCCAGTTTTAAAATAGGAACGGGAAAGCCAGGATCGCTTCGCGGCAGGATAACAAGATGAGAAAAGGAATTTAATTATATCCCCTTCCTAACCTGTTCCTTCTCTTACCCTGCAGAGGCGGCGGCGGGGATGAGTTTGAGGGCGTCTTGGAGGGGGGAGAGGATCTCGACGATTTCGGCTGCAGAGAGCCCTAGCTCGCCAAAGGCCTTGCTAATGAGAGGGAGTTGCTTCTGGAGCGTTTCAATGGCGGCAGGGATGTTCTCATCATGAGCTTTGTGCTTTTTTACCAGCGCTAGGGCCATTTCCTTGTAAGCTTCCTTCAGTTCCGTCTTAATCGTCTCGTGCCGCTGCTTGATCAACTCGTTTACTTGCGCTTCTTGATTCTCGTAACTCTTTCTCACTTGCTTCGATAGACCTTTTGCCCCTTCGCGATAGAGATCATAGCCGGCAATCAGGATGGCCGTAATCGGTCTCGTCCCAATAACCCGCCCCACAGCCAGGTCGGCCGCCAGTAGAGCCGCTAAAGTCGTCCCCCCGATAGCCACTTTACTCAGAAAGGCCCAATCTTTGAGCGCATGGACAAAATACCAAATGTAAGAAACAATTCCGACGATAGGTAAAGAGAGAACCCCTCCGTAGGCCGCTGTCGGGTAGAAAATTTTTTTGGCCGAATGGCCCCAGCCTAGCTTGGACTTTTGAATCTCTTCAAATGCAGAAAGAACGGTCTTTGTAACCACTTCTGTAGGAGTGACTTTCTCTAGATGCAAAAGATGATCTAGGTTTTGCCCCGAAGCATTAAATTCTTTAGTAACATCATTGTGTGGAAGTATTGCCATGCCTTTATTATATCACAGAGTTATTATTTAGTTAAATTTCGTTTTGTTGTATAATACAATCTAAATCACGAATTAAGGTGTAATTATGAATTTAGTTGATTTCGGGTTTGTTGGACTTAGTGCCAGCGCCACAAAGAATATTTTAGAAAACAGATTGTTTAGAGCAACGGCGCAGGCAGTGGCGGTGGCTGGGTTAACACACTATTTGAGTAAGGATTGGCGACTTGCTGGCCTTCCCATGTCTATCGGGGCGGCTTCCTCGGGGTGGAGCGATTTTGGCAGTGGGAACTTTCTGAAAGGCGCATCAAAAATTTTTCTATCTTCTGTTATAGTGAACGGCAATTCATTGGCCATTGATAACCGCGTTCCCACTTTGGAAGAGGCAACGATCGCCACTGGTGCAGTTGCGGTTGCTGGCCTCGTTCACGCCGTAGGCAGTAAAGTGGTTGGCGTTGTGGTTCCCTATCTCGCTAAATCACTTTGGCAGTTTTGCAAGGATCGCGTCAATGGCGCCTACGACGATTACCGAAGAATCAGATACGAACAACGACACGGCCAGCCCGCCTATTCGGGCGCTAGGCTTTTTTAAGGAACGATGCCGTTTCTCAGGAAGCGGCATGCCTCTTTGTGATTGAAAATCTTTCCCAATAATTTCGTGATCTCGCAGGGCGTATACTTGGCCTTTCGCTCATCGAGAAAGCCGTAGCGCAATCCGGTAAAAGGGATGTGGATGATCTCAGCGGCCATTTCGACGTGGCTCCGATAATCATCAACCATCACAATATGTTTACACTGATGGTGTTCGGCATAGGCTTTTAAAACGACCCCCTTAGGCACATCTCCGCAATAGAAGATCCCATTTGCATATTTAGCGGGTTCAATAGGCAAAGGTTTGCATTGGGAAAACTGGAGATTTAAATAATTGATTTGTTCTTCGGTTACTGCGCGAAAGCTGTAGTCTCGGGCTGTTATGACAAAGCAAGCGGAGGTCTTGGTTTGTAAGTGGCGGGTGGTCGATTCGGTACTCTTTTCCACAAATTGGATGGGGCTGACGGTTTGCACTGCTTTCCAGAGATGGGAAGCCCGCGCGATCGCCTGTTCTTCAGGGACGCCCTCTTGTATAAAGTGTTGAATCATAAACCGTTCCCACCTTTCGCTCCCAAATTCGGAGCAGGAGGTGAGGAGGGTATTATCTAGATCCAAAAACAGGTGTGTGTCCACTTGTAAGAAGGGGAGTACTTCCTGAATCGACTGAATTTCAAATACTTTTTTCGCCATAGCAATCCACCAATATACTACGAATAGGGTATATGGCCAATCGGTATCATATCAAAAGAATTGGATCAATCTTTTGAAGAATAGGGGTAAATTTTCGTGTCCGAGTCCGAGTCCGAGTCCGAGTCCGAGCGCCGAAAAAAATCGCTCTCTTCTCTGACGCACTAGCTAAAAAGAAACCGGAACTCGGACACGGACTCGGACTCGGGACAGTCGGGTGAAGCCCCCGCTGCCCCAATAACCCTCCGCTGGCTCCCTGAATCGGATTCCTGCGTAAACGTTTGGGTGTCCAATTTTTGCCCCCTTAACCAAAACTGGTGTTGCCTTAATAAAATTTTTTGTATAGAGTCGCTTCTCCTACAAGAAAGGAGGAAAAATGTTTTATGGTTATCATGAAATGGTGGAAGAAGGGTATAGGTGGATCATAGACATTTTCTACAATCCTTTGAATGGATCAATCGCGATCTCAAACTATTAAAAGTGAATCGTGCATATAAGTCTTTGGGGTGGAATGTCTTTTTCGAGTTTGGGAAAAACATCGAGATACCTACTGCAAATGGAAAATCCAGGAGTCGAAAAGAGTGGAAAATTTGGATTGGCAATGCTTCATGGCGCATTACAAAAGGAGAGGAATATTATGCTGGTTCACAGACTCCAGCTTCACTCCAGAAATCAGGTGATTTTTTTGTTGATTCCCCAACCCACGAAAATACCATACAACAAGCTATCCAAATTTTTCTGGAAAAACAATTTCATTCCTTGAACGTGATTTCTCCATTTTTAGATGCTGAATTTGTTTTCGAGAACGATCTCAAAATAACAACCTTTTTTAATTCTTTCGATGATCGCCAATGGCTTGCATATCTTCCAGATAGAACCGAAATTTTTGTCGATTGCTCAACAAAAGAATCTGTAGCTGATGTGGTTAATTTTTCGAAACAATTAGCAATTAAAGACAAATACACAAAAACGAGGTTATTGCAAATCGATCCAGACCTTGAAGATATTCATTGTAATGAGGATGATTTATCTTTTGGCTTTGCCAACCACTATCAGTTAGATACAAGAAAATCTGCCTGGAGAATTACGAAAAATAATGAATATCTGATCGGCCGTCTTGACCACTATTTTAAAAAAGAAGGATATAATGATATTATATCGCAGCTTCATCAAAAGAAATTAACGGGCGTAGCTACCGATCAATCGGGTATGGATGCCAGGTTTCAATTTGGCGAAGGTTACGTTCTAGAAGTATTCAGGACAGCTTTACACAACCAGTGGACCTTTTCGCAAAATGGAAAAATGCTTTTTTCGCCATAGCAATCCACCAATATACTACGAATAGGGTATATGGCCAATCGGTATCATATCAAAAGAATTGGATCAATCTTTTGAAGAATAGGGGTAAATTTTCGTGTCCGAGTCCGAGTCCGAGTCCGAGTCCGAGCGCCGAAAAAAATCGCTCTCTTCTCTGACGCACTAGCTAAAAAGAAACCGGAACTCGGACACGGACTCGGACTCGGACTCGGGACAGTCGGGTGAAGCTCCCGCTGCCCCAATAACCCTCCGCAAAATGGAAAAATGCTTTTTTCTTATTAATCGGGGCGATAAAATGTGACTGTGACGCCAAAGCTGAAGCAGGGACTTTTTATCACTTTTGAGGGAGGGGAGGGGGCCGGGAAAACCACTCTTATTGAGGAGGTCGCTCGCACTCTTGCGTCGGAGGGGTTTAGTGTTTTGAAGACGCGGGAGCCTGGCGGCACCAAGTTGGGGGAGCATATACGAGCCATACTGCTGCAGCACTCAGAGCCCGTTTCCCCTTACGCGGAGCTCTGCCTGTTTCTTGCCTCTCGAGCGCAGCATATTCTTGAAGTCATCGGCCCTGCTCTGGAACAGCAGAAAATTGTCCTGTGCGACCGGTTCAACGATTCATCGATTGCTTATCAGGGAGCGGCGCGGGGACTGGGCATGGAAAAGGTGGCCGAGTTTTGCAATTTCATTTCTCAAGGACTCAAACCCCATTTAACTCTCTATCTCGATTTGGAGCCGGAACTCGGATTAAAACGGGCTGCTAGCACAAGAAAACAGGATCGCATTGAGTCGGAATCCGTTGTCTTTCACGGCAAAATTCGGGAGGCTTATATTGAGATTCATAAAACGGATCAGCATCGCTTCCGCCTCATCGACGCCACTTTGCCCCCAGCTCGCGTTTTTCAAGAAGCGATGAAATTGATCCATCCATTAGTATTAACCCATGTTTGAGCACATTCTGGGAAACGAGCCGATCAAAGCCTATCTCCAAAAAGCGGTCCAAGAAAACCGCCTCCCCCAGACCCTCCTTTTCTCAGGCCCCGATGGCATTGGGAAAAGTCTCTTTGCCAAAGCGCTCGCATTCCAACTTTTAAGGTCAGATCGTTCGCCCGATCTACACACCTTGACTCCTGAAGGAAAAAGCGGCCTCTATGCCATCGATACACTTCGAGAAATGATGGATAAAGAGCACTCCGCTCCGTTTGAAGCGCCCGGCAAGGTTTTTATCTTGGAAGAGGCCGAGCGGATGCAGCCAGCCAGCGCCAATGCTCTTCTAAAAACGCTCGAAGAGCCCACAGGCGACACCACCTTCATTCTTCTCACCAGCAACCACCAAGAAATGCTCCCCACCATCCTCTCTCGTTGTGCGCTTTTGCAATTTCAACCCCTGACAGAGGGAGCCATTGCGGCTCTATTACAAAATAAAGGACATCCTGTCCACCTGGCCAAACTGGCCCATGGTTCAGCGGGCAGGGCCTTTGAACTCGCCGAGCATCCCGAACTCGACGAACAGAGGAGGGTTCTCTTTCAAATCCTCTCGCAAAGGCCCTCCTATCCTGAGCTGATGCTCCTCCTCGAAAAGCTCGATAATGATTCTGAAGAAGATCCGGTCAAGGCCAACCGGAGAGTGGAACATCTTTTTGCCATGATCCTCATGTGGCATCGGGACCAGAATTTGAGACAATTAGGGGGCCATGACCTCTTTTTTCCGGAAGAGCCTGCCAGCGAATCAATGCCGCTGCACAAAGTAGAAAAGGCAATCGAGAAAGCCCGCCTGGCCTACCAGCGAAACATGAAACTCTCTCAATGCTTTTTGACGGTTTTTGAATAGAAGGGATGATGGGCAGCGTATAGAATTTTTGCTAAAGTCCTAATCGTTGGGTTCTTCATTTTCAAGAGTTTGTACATTGTTGAACGGGGGACCCCCGCCTCCTTGAGAAATTTAGACTTATTCATGGCTTCTAAGTGGCTTTCAATAGTCTCCATGACTCCATCTGGGTCATTTGCAATCAAACACTGCATGATTGCAGTCCCAATCAATTTGATATCTTTGAGTTTCTCTTCCGCATTGAATGGCTTAATATTTTCTCTTAAGGAAATTTCAAAAACCTCACCTCTTTTTTTTCGGCGAGATTGTGATGGCTTTGATGAAAATGTTCTTCGCTTGCGCAATGTCTTGGTCTTGACCATTTTTATTTCCCCCTAAAAGCAGCAGAATCCTCTTTTCTGGAATGTAGGCATAATAAACTCTTTTGCCATCATTCCAACGTAGTTCCCACACTTTATTTTTTATAAAACCAGTTTCATAATTTGAAACCGATTTATGATCTCCAAAATATCCGTGCAGCTCAATTTTCAGTATCCGTTTTAAAATTTGCACCTGGACATATTCTGGCTGACTATCCAGCCATTCGTCGAATTTCGGATCCTTTGATATCTGGTAAAACCACTTTTCCACAGTTGTACCCTAAAGTAGACAGATTTGTCAAAACAAATCCATTTTTCTCATCGACTGTAACATTTGCAAATAAAAAATTTAAATAGGAATCATATGAGCGCCGGCTTTATCTTAGCTTGCCGTGCCAGCCGAGCTTGGTGCGGAGAGTCGAAAAGTATTCGTGACGGTGGAGATTGACCCGCTTAAAGGTGCGGCTAGAGCGCTGAATTTTAAGGGTTTCTCCGCTTTTAAGGGTGAAGGCATCGAGCCCGTCAGCCCGGATATCAATGGGGCCGTAGTCGCTGAGGTATTGGATCTCGATCTTCCGGTCGGAGGTGAGGACAATGGGGCGGTTGGAGATGGTGTGGGGACAGATGGGGGTGATCACAATGGCTTCGAGATTGGGACTGAGAATGGGGCCGCCAGCAGCTAGCGAATAGGCAGTGGAGCCGTTGGGGGTCGCGATGATGATGCCGTCGGCAACAAAGGTGTTGAGATAGGTCCCGTCGACTTGGATGGCGAGCTCGATCAGGCTGTAGTTCTGGGCGCGGTGGATGACGATGTCATTGACGGCATGAAGCTGGCCCGCTTCCAGAACCATCCGCTGATCAATGGTGTAGGAACCATTGAGAAGATCGGTGAGGCTGGGATAGATATCCTCAACGGGAATGTCAGCCATAAAGCCAAGGTGGCCCAGATTAATGCCAAGAATGGCTGCGTCAAAATGGCCATAGTGATGGCAAATGCGTAGGATGGTCCCGTCGCCGCCCATGGAGATGAGGAATTTGATTTGGGAAGGATTAATAGAAGAGATGGGTTTGGCCCCAATTCGTTGCGCTTTTTCATCTTCAGCAACAACGGTAACGCCTTGATCTTCAAGGAATTCGCGAATGTGGGAGGCCAACTCAAACGATTGCTTTTTCTTCTCGTTCGGAAACAGAGCGATAATCATCGACGAAAAACTCCTGCAGGATGCGTCGGGCAATTGACTCGGCATCCAAACCTAATTCTCGCATAAGTTCGGTATTGCTGCCAAATTGAACCCACATATCGGGGACGCCAAAGTTGAGAACTTCCGCTTCTCGAATGCCATTTTGAACGAGGAAGTTGTTGATAATCATGCCCATACCGCCGCTGAGGGCATGCTCTTCGATGGTGGCCACATAACGATGGGTTGAAAGAAGGTGGCTGAAAAGATCGAAGTCGAGGGGCTTGATAAAGACGGGATCGACTATCGTTGCAGCAACGCCTTTAGATAAAAGGAGATCGCGCACTTTAATGGCGGTTTGACATGTGTGTCCAAGCGCGATGATGAGGAGGTCTTTTCCTTCCATGAGTACCTGTGCTTTTCCGGGGATTCGTTTTTCAAGGGGGAGTTCTGGTTCATCTGTTTCAAGATTGGGATAGCGAATGGCGCACGGTTTGCCCCAATCAAAACAACTTTCTAAGAGCTCTTTAAAGACGTGGCCGTTTCGAGGCTGAGCGATGATCATATTGGGCATCGCGTTGAGAAAACTGATGTCGTAAATGCCGTGGTGGGTGCTGCCGTCAGGGCCCGAAATAAAGGAGCGGTCGAGGGCAAATAGGACCGGCAGCTCTTGCATGCACACATCTTGGAAGAGGTTGTCGAACGCGCGTTGCAAGAATGTGGCGTAGATGCAGGCGACGACTTTCTTCTTTTTGCCATAGGCAACGCCTCCCGCAAAGGTGACGGCGTGGCCTTCAGCGATGCCCACGTCGAGGCAGCGGTCGGGATATTTTTGCATGAAGTCGTCCAGGCAAGACCCCGCGGGCATGGCGGGCGTAATGCAGACGAGATTGGGATCGGCGTCGGCCATCTTGAGGATGTGCCGGCCAAAAATTTTGGGGAAAGTCGGCTTTGCTGAGGGGGAGGGGAGGAATTTTCCGCTGCAAAGATCAAAGGGGCGAACGCCATGATAGGGGGTCGGGTTGTCAATGGCAATCGGCATGCCTTTCCCTTTAACAGTCAGGACGTGGAGGAGGACGGGGCGTGTGCCCTCTTTGAGCGCTTCCAGAGTTTCAATGAGTTTGCCAATATCGTGGCCATCGATGGGGCCCACATAGGCGAGGTTGAATTCTTCGAAAAAGGGGGCCGAGCTGACGAGGTTCTTCATCGATTCGGTCATTTTTTGACCCAGCTTTTCCAATTTGGGGCCATAACCTGGGACTTTGGAAAGAAGGGATTGCACTTCTTGATAAATGCGATTGGAAAGGGGGTTGCTGAGCAGTCTGCTGAGAATATTTTTTATATTGCCCACGTTTTTGGAGATCGACATGGCATTGTCATTGAGGACGGCGATAAATCGGCCTAAATTTTTTGGAATATTATTGAGCGCTTCCAAAGTGAGGCCGCAGGTGAGAGACGCATCGCCCAGGATAGGGATGATATGATCCTTGCCTCCATTGGGGCCTCCATCGAGATCGCGGGTTTTGGCAACGCCAAGAGCCAAAGATAGGGCCGTTCCTGCATGGCCGGCAAAGAAATGGTCGTGCTCCGATTCTTTGGGGTGGCAAAAACCGCAAAGCCCTTTGTATTTTCGGATTTGTTCAAAGCGCTCGTTGCGTCCCGTGAGAAGCTTGTGCGGATAGGATTGGTGGCTCACATCGAAAATGAACTTGTCGCGCGGCGAGTCAAACACGCGATGAAGCGCAATCGTCAACTCAACAATGCCTAAATTCGAGGAGAGATGCCCCCCATTGACCGACATCACTTCAATGATGCGGGTCCGAATTTCAGCGGCCAACTCTTCGAGCTCAGCTAGCGTGAGTTCGGAAAGATTCAGTTTTTGGTTTTTGTTCAGCATCAAGTGCGACTTCGCCTTTGCTTTTCATCAATTGTTCGATCTTTTGCTCGGCTGAGGTGAGACGAGCGCCGCAATTGCGGATCAGTTTTTCAGCTTCCTCAAAAAGCTTGAGCGATTCCTCCAGGGGAATTTTGCCGCTATTCATCGTCTCAAGGATTTGCTCGAGACGCTCAAACGCTTTTTCAAAAGAGAGTTCCATTTTCTATCACCTGGTTGGTCGTTGCCGCAACTCTTCCATCGTGCAGCTGGGCTACAAATTTTTGATCTGGTTTGAGATCCTTCGCGGAGAGGATAATCGAATCTCCTTTTTCCGTGAAGAGAATGGTATAACCTTTTTTAAGAATGTTTTGGGGATGCAGTGATGCAAGGTGCCGTTTGAGGCGGTTCAATTTGTCCCACCCTTCGGCGATTTTCTCTTTGGGGTTGAGCATCTCCAATTGCCTTGTAAAGTCGTCGAGCCTTTGGATTGCAGGGGCCAAAACTCCGTAGGGAGAACTCAAAAGGGGATGCTTTTGCAACGCGGATAGGCGCTGCCTATATTGCCCGATTTGCTGGACGGCTCTCTGGCGGCAAAGTTGCTCCGCCGATTGCAAGAATTTCAATAGATTGGCTTTTTCAGCAATCGCTATTTCAGCAGCGGCAGACGGGGTCGGCGCCCTCACGTCGGCCACCCAATCGGCGATGGTAAAATCGGTTTCATGTCCCACCGCAGAGATGATCGGAATCTGCGATTCAAAGATCGCTTTGGCTACGATCTCTTCATTGAAGGCCCAGAGGTCTTCAATGCTCCCGCCGCCTCTTCCCACAATCAGCACATCGGCCAAGTTGTATTTATTAAAGTCGTTGATGGCCTGGGCTATCTCTTGAGCGGAGCCCTCTCCCTGAACTTTTACCGGATTTAAGATCACGTGGAAGCCGGCGAAGCGGCGCGTCAGAATGTGGATGATGTCTTGGATCACCGCGCCTGTAGGGCTTGTTACGACGCCGATCCGTTTGGGCAATTTAGGCAATGGCTTTTTGTGCTTTGGATCAAACCAGCCCCTCAGTTGCAGCTGCTCTTTCAATTGGTGCAGCTTCAGCAGCAATTCGCCGACGCCTAAAAACTGCATTTCGCGAATGACGATCTGGTATTGGCCTCTCGGAACATATAGGCTGATCTCGCCCTTAGCGATCACCTGATCGCCCTCTTTGGGCATGCGAGGCAAGTTGGCGGCGTTGCCTTTAAAGAGAACGGAAGAAATTTGAGAATCGGCGTCCTTCAAGCTAAAGTAGAGGTGGCCCGAAGACTGCAGCTTGAAATTGCTGATCTCTCCCCGAACGGAAATGGCGCGGAAGTTGGGCTCCAACACCGCTTTGATGGCGTGGGTTAGCTCTGATACGCTAAAGACTCTCACAAAATTCCTCGATTCTTATTTCGTCTTTTTTCGCCTGTAAGTCTCTAGCCTTACTCAGGGCTTTTTGGGCCAAGGCGCGGGCCAGTTCGCTATTTCCTCGAGCTTTTTCAATTTGAGCGGCCAAGTACTCCGCATGCATCAAAATCCTTTGATTTTTGATTCCGGGAGTTATTTTATCGAGGATCTCTTTCCCTTTCTCGATATTGCCCAGCAACAGCTCAATTTTACCCAGGCGGATGGCCGATCGCTGCCGATCCTCATCGCAATCAAAAAGGGCCATGGCCTCTTCAAGATATTTTCGAGCAGCGGTGAGATTGCCCTGCGGATCTTCCATCTCGGCGGCGCCCAAATTGAAGAGGACTTTAGCCCTCAATTCACCCTGACTTAAGGGAAGGGCCTCTAAAGCAATTGATTTCGCCTCATTAAATTCCCCTTCCGCTCGTGCCACTGCGGAGAGCAAGTAGAGGCCATGCACTTCTTGATCCTCATCTTCCAATTCACAGGCGATCTCGTAACAAAGGGCCGCATGCAAAGCCGCCTCAGCAAAGTTGCCCTGATAAAAATGGGAGGAGGCGAGATGGCCATGAATCTGCACGGCTTCTTCTTTCGAAGCCGATTCCAAAGCCTTTTCTCCCGAACCAATGATCTCTTCCCACGCCTCCTCGCCTCGCAATCGAGGAAACTCTTGGAAGTAGGCCGCAGCTGTCAAAAACAAGAAAAGCCAATTCATAAGGAAGACATTTTGCCAAAAAAAGGTTTGAAGAGCTATTATTTTCGTTTTTTAGGTGAAGTATGAAAAAATTCCTCCTCTTAGCGCTCCTTTCTTCAGCGGTTCTTTTTAGCGAAGATCTCTGGAATGGGGTCGACTACAACCTCAACTCTGATGAACAGAAAGCGGCTGCCCAAAAAACTCTCAGTACCCTCGTCTTTTCTGGCGATGAGAAGGTCTTAGATATTGGATGCGGCGACGGATACTTAACATCTCTCATTGCAGAGCATGTTTTGGATGCTACGGGGATCGATCTTTCTCCCTCAATGGTTGACTTCGCGGCTGATCGCTATCACAATGCCCATTTTCGGGTCCTCAATGCGCTTGAGCTCGACTATGAAGGCCAGTTTGATCTCGTCACCTCCTTCACCACTCTCCACTGGATCCCCGACCAACTCGCTGTTCTCAAGGGAATAGAGAGGGCTCTTCGTGAAGGCGGCAAAATGATCGTCGACATGCCTACGGCGCTGCCGAAGCCGATGCTGCAAGCGGTTCAGGAGAAGATGGCAAGCCAGAAATGGAGCTCCTATTTTGAGGACTTTTCTCCCGGCTGGCGCTTCTTCTCTGCCACCGAATATGAGGAACTCCTCAGCGAGGCGCATCTTCAGCCTTTAAAAATTGTCCAAGTCCCGGTTCCCCACACCTTCCCCTCGAAGCAGGCCTTTATGGGCTTTCTCAAGCAGTGGTTTCCCTATCTCCGGCCCCTTCCCCAGGCCCAAAAGCTCGTTTTCCTCGAAGAGGTGGTCGACCGCTATCTGGAGCTGATGCCCCCGGAAACGCCAGACCACCCCCGATTTATTGTAAATCGGCTTAGGGTGGAAGCTGTAAAATAATTTTTATTACCAACTTAATATCGGGATTATATTCAATTGTCTTTCATTTATTAACTCTTTATAATTTTCTCGTTAAGGATAATTAAAGAGTGAGATAATTATGGCAGTAGCAATTGAACTTAGAGATTTAAGTATTTCCGGGCATGAAAAGTATGAACGTCCTTTTACTAGAGCTGTTCAAATCGGTTTTAGTAATCATCAATTCAGGGTTGAAGTAGAAAATATTTACTTTATAAAGGCCGGGAAAATGAAAGAAAGCGAAAGGGGCGATTGTGAAAATTTAGCTAGACGTCTAAATGCTTATCACCAAGCAGTTGTAAGAAAAGGCCTTTTGGGCAGTGAAACGATCGAGCCTTTACGTCTTTTGAGCATTGCATTTCAAACTTTTCGCAGAGAACACAAAGATATTACAATCGAAAATTTTAACCGACTTCACGTATAAGTATGAGTGCAATTTATTCTCTTAATGATCTGGCTGCCGATTTTAAGAGATTTGAAGCCGCTCAGGCGATCTGGGATGAACCTAATTGGGGTAGAGAGTACCGAAAGGACCCTCAAGAGATTCTTGGTGAGATAAATCGGAAAATCGGCTCAAATTATTTAAAAATAGAGTTTTTAGCAGACTGTTGGAGGCTGGCGACCAGTGGTAATACAAAACTCTTTAGTGAAATGCGCCAAAAACTCGAGCTGAATCGGAAGGAAAGAACTTTCGAACTCTTAATGAAGAAATTCTATTCAAAACAAATCGATTGGAATCCCCTCAATGTAGTTACTTGGAAATTCAACGATAATATTTTATTGCCAAAACAAACTAGACGTAATTCTGAATTTCAGTTTAATCAAGGCTTAGAACGCCTAGAAAAACACAGAGACGCTAGTGGGGAACGAACTATCTTCGCCATTGCAACAGGGGTCAGTTGGCTGTTCACCAGTTTAGTGCCCGCATTATGTGTGGGTGCAGTGGCAGCTGGAGTGGAAAAATTCGCTTCCATTTATCGAGATTTGGGGGATTCGCGCCCAGCCTCTTCCGAAAGAGGAAAATAAGCCTGTCTAGGTCTTCGCTTTCGATAATCCTTGCTTTTGAGCTCTGAATCAATTATCCTAGTGGAAAAAAATTTGAGTCTTTCATGGAGAAAAAGTTCTACGTCATTGGGAATTGGAAGATGTATAAGACGGCTCGCGAGGCCACCGATTACGTCGAAGAGTTGATTCCCAAAGTAGAAGGATCTTCGGTAAATATTTATTTAGCTGTTCCTTTCACTTCGATCGCATCCGCTGCCCACTATTCCAAAGAGACCAACGTCGTGATTGGCGCCCAGAATATGAATGACGCCAGAGAGGGCGCTTTCACTGGGGAAATCGCCGGCTTAATGTTGAAAGAGGCGGGCGCCTCATTCGTCCTTTTAGGTCATTCGGAAAGACGCCATGTTTTTGCGGAGAGTAATCCATTCATTCATCGAAAAGTTTTGCGCGCCTTGCAAGATGATATTCAGCCCATTCTTTGTATTGGCGAAACAACCAAAGAGAGGGAAGCGGGGAAAACGGAAGCGGTGATTGAGGAGCAGCTCTCGAGCGCGCTCGATGGAGTGCCCAAGGAAGATGCTGAAAAACTCATGATCGCCTATGAGCCCGTTTGGGCTATTGGAACGGGGAAAACGGCGACCCCCAAGATGATTCAAGAGGCGCATGCAGTTGTACGCAGCTGTTTAGTGGAACTCTTCGGGAAGAAGGTCGGAGGCGATATCCCCATTCTTTACGGCGGATCTGTTAAGCCTGACAACGTTGCAGAAATTGTAGCCGAGGATGACGTGGATGGTGTTCTTGTTGGGGGCGCCTCGTTGAACCCGGAGACGTTTGCCGAGATCGTCCACAACGCCGCAGGCAAGCCCGATTCCTCCAAAAAGACCACCCGCAAACCCCGAACTAAAAAAGAGAAAGAAGAATGACAATTCTATTTTATGTTTTTCTGTTTATATTTTTATTGGCCTCTGTGCTTCTCTGCTTCGTCATTTTGATTCAAGAGGCAAAGAGCCTTGGCCTTGGCGCTTCATTCGGGGGGGACAACAGCGACTCTCTCTTCGGCACATCGACGGCTGAAGTCCTGAAGAAGTTCACTGCTTACATGGCTGGTATTTTCCTTGTGGCTTGTCTAGCGCTTTCTCTTTGGAGCGGATCACTCGGGCGTCTTCACAATGCCCCGATTACGCCAGCTGAAATTCTGCCCACTGAGGCGCCCATAAATGAAGCACCGTAAGCTAGAGCTCCGTTATTACGGACATCCTGATTTGCGAGTCAAGGCGAAGGCTGTTGAGGAGGTCACACCTGAAATTGTCGAAATTTGCAAAGACATGCTTTCGACGATGATTTCTTACGACAACAGCATTGGCTTTGCGGGGCCCCAGCTCGGCATCCTTTTACGCATCATTGTGATTCGAGAGGAGAAGTTTCTTCCAGACAACAAATACTACTTTGCCGAGCCTGAAGTCATCATCAATCCGGTCCTTACCCAGCCGTCCAAAGAGACTGAACCCATGTTAGAGGGGTGCATGTCGCTTCCTGGACTGCATGTGGAAGTGACTCGCCCTAAATCGATTCACGTACGCTATCAGAACATGAAGGGCGAATTTATCGAGGAGGAGCTCACCGAGTTCCGGGCGCGGATGTTCATGCACGAGAATGACCATCTCAACGGCGTGCTTCACATTGACCGGATGGACCCCAAAGATCGGAAGAAGATCGAGCCTCTCCTCCGCGCCATGAAACAAAAATACAATCCTTAAGATTTCACACTGAAGCGCCCTCGCAAAGCGACTCAAAATTCAGGTCATTGTAGCGGCTCATCCAACCTGAGTTTCCGTTGAGCAAGCTGATAGTTGGCTTCTATGCGAGATTTATATTCATCGGGGAGGTTTGGATTTGCGAGGAGCTTGGCGCAAGCTTCTAAACCTTCTTGAAATTTCCCTAAAAGCAAAGCACAATTCGCAAATTCAATCAGTAAATCGTGATCATAGACCACATATTCAACACAGAGATCTTCCTCGGGGTAGGGATGGGTCAGAGCGTATTTTGTTAGCAGATACCCCATTAAAACAAGCCCCTTTTTGCGGTAAATTTTAGCGGCTTGAAAAAGGGGCTCTATACGCGTGGGATGAAAAGCATAAGCCTTATGAAAAGATTCAATTGCAGCATCGAGTTCATTTAATTTTTCCTGCATAAGACCCAGATTATACATGGCGAGAAACGTTTCATGATAATCTGAACTAGGCATTGAGATCCTTTGCATAAAACTCTTCTTTGCCAGTTCATATTTTTCTGCTGCGGCATAGCTGATTCCTAAGTAGTAAACGTAGCGACTTTGTCCCGGCTCTTTTTCTAACGCTTGTTGCAAGATTTCTGCATCATGTAGATATTTGGCTTTTTTAGAATTCTTAGAGCGTCCAGAAACGTCATCGCCATGTGTATTGCAAAGATTGACCACCCCCTTCAGAACAGCAATGTTTTTGGCCTCTGGGCAGGTGATCACTTCATGGAGGATCCCTTTCCATTCCCAATCGAGGTGGTTATTGATCAAACCATCCCTTTTTGTGTCTGCAGCGCCAACTTGACGAACGATGATAAAGTAGAGATCTTTGTCTAACGGACCCAAAGAAAAATCATCGGAAAATTGGAGGACTTCATCCGCATCGATCAACAGCAAATAATCCCCTTTATTTTTGGCAAAAGAGAGCGCTTCATTGCGGTTCTGCGAAAAATTGGTCCAGGGCCTTTCATGCAACTCCCCGGGAATATCCCTTAAGAAAGTTTTTATGATTTCTTGTGTGCCATCGCTCGAACCTGTATCGACAATTACCCAATAATCAATCAAGGGCTTGACTGAAGCTAAACATTTTTCAATGACCTTGCTTTCATTTTTGACAATCATGTTCAAACAGATCGTCTTCTTTTTCACAGACGGTTCTGCCGCTTCCCCGAAGGTGAGAAAAAGTAGACAAATGAAGATCCGCAATCGCATAGAGAAGAAGTGTACATCAAAAAAGAAATAGACGCCAATTCATTTTTTTGGCATCATCCGTATTTTCATTACATTTCAGGAGCCTTAATGAGAGCATGCGTTCTTTTCTTCCTCGCCATCACATCGAGCCTGATGAGTGCGAGTTTCTATGAGGTAAATGAAACGTCAGGTAATGTGAGTGTGATCGACACGAACACCAACATGGTGATTGCGACAATCACCGTGGGGAATGGCCCTACGTTTGACGCCTTTACTCCAGATAACTCTAAAGTTTATGTATCCAATAGGGTATCATCAAGTGTATCTGTGATCTCCACAGCTTCAAACACGGTGATTGCCACAGTCATTACCGATGGTTTACCTGACAGTATTGCGATCACTCCTGATGGAACAAAAGCTTATGTTGTATGCAGTAACCTAATAATAGACATCATCGACACAACCACAAATGCAGTTGTATCCACAATTGCAGCAGTAGACGCTCGCCAGATTGCAATCACTCCTGATGGAACAAAAGCTTATGTAGCGATATCAACTCTTGACTTTGTAGCAGTACTGGATATGGCTACCAACACATTCACAACAACAACAATCGCAGTTGGTGACAATCCTCGGCGTACTGCAATCACTCCAGATGGCACCAAGGCTTACGTAACCAATGCTAATGGCCAGAATGTCAGTGTAATCAACCTTGCTACAAATCAAGTGGTTGCCACAGTAGCGGTTGGTAGTGGACCGGAGGGTATAGCGATCACTCCCGATGGGACAAAAGTTTTTGTGGGAAATGTAGGTGCCGCGAGTGTGAGTGTGATTAGTACTTCATCCAATACAGTGATAGCGACAGTCCCTGTAGGCAGCCAACCCCATTCTATCGCAATTACGAATGATAGCGCTAAAGCTTACGTGACTAACTCAAATACAAACCCTGGTCTGGTGAGTGTCATTGACATTGCATCTGAAACTGTGACCGCTACAGTCACTGTGGGGATGATACCTCGAGGAATTGCCGGTCCTGTGCCGCCGCCAGCCACACCTGTAAATTTTGCAGGCATTCGGCAATTCAGTGGTTTTCTTACACAAACAGATCTGTTCAATGGCTTGACTTGGAACGCTTCCTCTAGTCCCGTCTATATAACCGGATATGTGATCTATCGCGATCCTGGACTAACTGATCTGGTTGCCGTCCTGCCTCCTACCCAACTGGAATTTTTGGACCACGGTCGCATGGAACACCAATCGAACACGTATTATATTGTTTCAAAGAGTGCAGCGGGGGTCTTTTCTATTCCTGCTAGCGTAATTGTGAACCCGTAGGTAGTCATGAATTGGTTTGGACGTATGTTTTCTGTTTGTTCTTTGATAACATCGATGTCTGTGTATGGATTTGATGCCTTCGTTGAAGCGAAGGGAGCCTATTTTTATCCGCTCGATCACCGACTCAGGGAAATCTATGCTACCGGCTTGGGGCTTTTTGGCCTGGAATTTAGTTGTCAAGCATATAAAGGCCTTTATCCTTGGGTGAGCGCCGATGTATTTCACAAAAAGGGCTCTTCGCTTGGTGTTCATCATTCGACCAAAATCACGGCTGTTCCTTTAGGGATCGGTCTAAAATATCTATTCCCCGTAAATTTTGTGGATATCTACTTGGGGGCAGGAGTCTTAGGCACGTACATGCTGATTCATGATGACGGTCCTTTTGTTGTTCGCACAACCGCAAAGTGGGGTATTGGGCCCATTGCCAAAACAGGGGCCATTTTCAATATAAACAAGCATTTGCTGATCGATCTATTCGCGAGCTACTCTTACACCAAAATTGGAGCTGAGCATCGATCGGGTGTTATCAGTCATGACGCCGATCTCAGTGGACTGGCTTTTGGCGGTGCGATTGGCTATCGGTTTGGGTGCCGCAAGCCCAGCAGTCACTCATGCGCTAGCCCATGCGATCAACCTTGCCCTTCACCTGAGAAGAAACCGTCCTATTTCCAAATGCGAAAACGTTCTCCGAGCGGTTACACCCGGCATCCAATTGAGAAATGAAAGACCTGCTTCAGCATTTTGACATCATTGGGCAGTAACTCCTCCGCGGCGAAAGCGGTTATTATACCGAAACAACCTGAACAATCGGTTTCTGGCTTCGTCGGACAGCCACTGAATTTGAGAT
>CAYWKW010000013.1:0-30381 GCA_964458995.1 uncultured bacterium
CCCGTTTCACAAAATCGGCCACCTCCTCCTCAGAATAGGTGTTATTGAGCGACATCATCTGGGTCAGGTGGGCCCGCTGTTTAAAGCCTTCGGTGGGCCCCTCAGCCAGCCGCCTGGAGGGAGAATTGGGAAGAATTTGGTGGGGGTGTTCTTTTTCATAAGCGATGAGGGCGGCCATCTTTTGATCATATTCATAATCGGAGATGACCGGCTTCGCCTGATCAAAATAGTGCTTGTCGTGCTCTATGAGCTCATCAGCCAATTCGATATATTCTTGCTGATTTTTAGGCTTGTGCATAGCCCGAATTTTATCCCATGTCAGGGAAAAAACTCCACCTCAAAGATCAGGGTTGCCAAGGGGCTCAAATGGATCTTGAAGGCGTCGTTGGAAAGTTCAATTTGTGCGTTGAGTTGATTGGATCCCCCATATTGGCCCGCGTCGGTGTTGAAGAGTTCGCGGATCGATCTTACACGGCCTAACGGAATCCAATAATTTTCCAAGTATTCGGGAGTGAAATTGTGAACGCAGGCCAAATAGCGATCCGCTCCCTTTCTCAGGTAGGAAATGACGCTCTTTTCGCTATCTGAAAAGTCCATCCACTGATAGCCTTGCCATTCAAAATCATTTTCCCACAAGGGAGAATGCTCCAAATAGAAATGGTTGAGATCGCGGACCATCTCAAAAAGGCCCTGATGAAGGGGAAATTCCAACAAATTCCAATCCAATGGCACTTTGCAATACCACTCGTTCCATTGGCCAATTTCTCCTCCCATAAAAAGCAGCTTTTTCCCAGGATGGCACATCATGTAGCTGATGAGTAAGCGCACATTGGCAAACTTTTGCCAGTCAGGTCCCGGCATTTTGGAAATGAGGCTCCTTTTCCCATGCACCACCTCATCGTGGGAGAGAACGCACAGGAATTTTTCCGTGAAAACATAGAGGAGGCTAAAGGTGAGCTCGTCTTGGTGGAATTTTCTAAAAATGGGATCTTTGGAAAAGTAGCGCAAGGTATCATTCATCCATCCCATGTTCCATTTGAGATCGAAATCCAGCCCCTCTTTATGAGTGACGCCCGTAAAGGAAGACGACTCTTCGGCAATCATCAAAGATCCAGGAAAGCGCTCATGAACAATGGAGTTGAGGTGTTTGATGAATTCAATCGCATCTACATTGAAATTACTTCCATCGGGATTGGGAATCCACTCCCCTGCCTTTCTTCCGTAATCTAGATAGATCATCGAGGCCACTGCATCGACCCTCAGTCCATCCACATGCATTTTGTCGAACCAAAAAAGGGCGCTCGCAATGAGAAAATTGGTAACCTCTTTTCTCCCATAATTGAAGATCGCTGTCTGCCAATGGGGGTGAATTCCCTTCCGGGGATCTTCGTGCTCATACAAAGCGGTCCCATCAAACCGGTTCAGCGAATAGTCATCCGTGGGAAAGTGGGCGGGCACCCAGTCGAGAAAGACGCCGATCCCCTCCCTGTGCAAATGGTCGACAAAGTACTGAAAATCGGCCGGAGTCCCATAGCGGCTCGTCACCGCAAAAAAACCTGTAACCTGATAGCCCCACGACTCATCGAGCGGATGCTCCATCACCGGAAGCAATTCAACATGGGTATAGCCCATCTCTTTGCAATATTTGGCCAAATCGACCGCGATCTCCCGATAATTGGGAAACTCGCTCCCATAATTTCTCCAGGAGCCTAAATGAACCTCGTAGATATTCATCGGTTCATTTACACTTTTCTTCTTCCAGCCCGCATCATTCCATTGATAGCTGTTCACATCGAAGACCACCGACGCAGTCAAGGGCCGCAACTCGGAGAAAAACGCCATCGGATCGCTCTTCACTCTCAAATAGCCTTCTCTCGTGTGGATTTCGAACTTATACTTTTCTCCCTGCCCCGCACCCGGCACGAACAATTCCCAAATTCCCGAAACGCCCATACTGCGCATGGGGCACATTCTCCCATCCCAGTGGTTGAAATCGGCCACCAAGCACACGCTTCTCGCATTGGGCGCCCAAAGGGCAAACTGCACCCCTACAACCCCATCCATCTTCCTGATATTGGCGCCCAAAACCGAGTACAGCTCATAGTGGCACCCTTTATTGAACAGGAAAGTATCTGTTTCTCCAATCAGCGGCAGGAAAGCGTACGGGTCATGCGCCAGCAATCCGCTTAGGTGATACACGCGGTAATCCCCCGGTCTTATCCTCTCTGCGGGCCTCTCCGCCGGTACATACTCAAATAGTCCCTTATCGCCGACCCTTTCGGCCTCAACAATCTTCCCCTTCACCTCCAAATAGATCTTTTCGCCACCCGGTCTCCAGAGACGAATGACCTGTCCCGTTGGCGTATCGTGCAAGCCTAAAAAGTGGTGAGGGTCATAGTGTCTGTTCTCGACCAGAAGAGCTAAATCTGGGGATCCCGATGAAGTAGTAGACATCATACGCAGACCCTACCCTAAAAGAATTATTTTGAAAAGAGAGAACACGCAACACACTTACGATAAATCACTTACATATTCATGCGGAGATTACGCCGCTTATTCTCCGCAAATTTGCGGAGATTAACCTTGCCGTTTGCGGAGAATAGGTGGTAGAATGGGCCTATGTATATACACGAATTAGATGAATGGCCCCAGTTCAAATGGGATCAAGAAAAAATCGCCCCTCTTTTGATCCAGGTCCGCCATAACCAGGGGCAATTGATGGGTGGTATGGGGTCGATCGGTTTCCCCTTTCAAGAAGAAGTCCTGTTGCAAACACTCACCCAAGATGTGGTAAAAACGAGCGAAATTGAAGGAGAGATCTTAAATCCCTCTTCTGTTCGCTCTTCTGTCGCTCGTAGATTGGGCATCGAAAATGCAGCGCTAGACCTGCATGATCGCAACGTAGAGGGGATTGTGGAAATGATGCTCAATGCGACGCAACTTCATGGAGATCCTTTAACCAAAGAACGACTGTTCCATTGGCATTCCTCCCTTTTTCCCAAAGGAACGAGTGGCTATATGAAAATCCACGCAGGCGCCTGGCGCAAGAGTCCTATTCAAGTTGTTTCTGGAAGATTCCATAAAGAAATCATCCATTTCGAAGGGCCTGGTGCCCTTCTTGTCGAACCTGAGATGGCCTCCTTTTTATCGTGGCTAAACCACGAAAACGAACTCGATCTCGTCTTAAAAGCGGCGATTGCTCACTTGTGGTTTATCACGATTCATCCTTTTGACGATGGGAATGGGCGAATAGCCAGAGCCATTGCAGACTTGCTCTTAGCCCGCTCAGAAAAAAGCCCCTATCGGTTTTACAGCCTTTCTGCACAAATCCAACAAGAGAGAAAAAGTTACTATCAGATCTTAGAGCAGACCCAAAAAGGGAAATTAGACATCACTCCTTGGCTGGAGTGGTTCCTCCATTGCCTAGAGACCGCCATCAATAAAGCCCTCCTCTCTTTACATGCTATACCGAAACTACTTGAAGAATCGGGAATATGCCAAGGAGGCGCCCTGAATTTGAGTCAGCGAAGCGGCGCTGAAGCAGCTAAACTTAAAAAGTTTAGCGATGCAGGCGGATTTCAAATTCAGTGGCTGTCCGACGAAGGCAGAAGCCGATTGTTCGGGTCGTTTCGGTATATTTCTCAAAAAGGGAGCATTTGGAAAAGGCTATCTCAATTTGCGATCAATGAACGACAAAGGAAGTTGATCAACCATCTCCTGGATGGATTTCATGGGAAACTGACGACCTCTAAATGGGCCAAAATCGCAAAGTGTTCCCAGGACACCGCCTATCGGGACATTTCTAATCTGATCGAAAAGGGAATTCTCAGCAAAGGCCCAGAAAGCGGCCGCAGCACCCACTACATCCTACGGGTTTGACGGTCCCTATTTCTCGAAGCGATCTAGGAAAGTCGTTTTGCCTGCAGTGAGGCGGAGAGGCTCGCCCCGCTTTTGTCTGTGGGATTTATTGACGCGGTAGGTCTTGATCTCTTGGGGAAGCTCGAGGAGGGCGTCGCCAGAGGTGGAGGCGTGGATGTGGATGAGGCGGGGCTTTTTCTTGGTCCACTCGAGGTCGATTTCGCCAATACCTGGGGCCTTGAGATGAATGAGGCGGCCGGCATCAAAGGGGCAGTTGGGAAGAATAGCGAGCCGCCTTTCGTTTTGATGGAAGAATAGGGAACGGATGAGTTTGTAGGTTTCTTGGAGGAGAAAGCAGGGATCTCCAGCGGCGGGTTCGGTTGGCGCAAGGCCTTGGTGTTGGTCATCCGTGAGGCGGGGAATGAGCATTTGGGTAAAGGCCGCCTTGAAGAGACACTCGAGGCCGAAGAGGGTTTTTCCTGGAGAAAGCTCGAGGAGATGCGCCGTTCCTTTGAGGGGCTGAGGAGGAATGACGGGGATCTTTTGGCCCAGGAGGAAGAGAAGGGGGAGAATCTCTTTCAGATCGCACCGCTTTTTGATGAGGTCCCAATCTTGCGATTTGTGATTGCCGAGAGAAAGTCTCTCCGGGTTGGCTTTGATTTGGAAGAAAAATTCATGGGGAATTTCGAGATCTTTGAGCGGCCCTTTTTCACGCCGAAGATGGAAGCTGGAGTTGGTCGCATAGAGGCGGAGCTTGAAGTAGCCTTGGGGGGCTTTGCCAAAGACGTAGACGCAATCTTTCTCAAGATCTTGCTGCAGGGTAAAGTCTTTGACGGGCCCTGTGAGAGGAAGGGGGATTTCATGGGCGCCGATGCGCAGAAGGGTTGGGTAGGCGGCGACGGGAATGCAAGTGCCGGGAATGAGACACGTCGCGCCAGGAGTGTGGGAAAAGGGGCGCAGCTTTTGAGCGATTTTGATTTTCATAGCGCTATAAGTCCGTCTGGTTCGTTGCCAATCAATTCCACCTCGATCAGATCGTTGGGCTTATGTCCTCGGCTGGGAACCCAAACACGGAGAAAATTCTCTGTATGACCCGACAAGAACCCTGGCTTTGTCTCATTTTCTAACAGGACTTTCATTTTGCGTCCAATATAACGCTGTCTGAGATCAAATGAGGTCCTTTCAGCGAGGCGGAGTAATTCCTGTTTGCGCCTGCGGATGATTTCTTGAGGAACTTTGTTGGGATAGAGAGCCGCGCGCGTCCGTTTGCGCGGGCTGAAGGGAAACATGTGGACTTTGGCAAACCGGACCCGCTCCACGATTTCAAGCGTTTCAGAAAAATCGGCCTCCGTTTCTCCAGGGAAACCCACAATGATATCGGTCGTTACCGTGAAATCGGGCTGTTTTTGGACGAGACGCTCCACGGTATCAATAAAAATTTGACGGGTATATTTCCGGTTCATCCGTTTGAGTGTGACGTTGGAGCCGGCCTGCAGGACAATGTGCATGCTGGGACAAGTGGTCTTCCCATTGAGAACGGCATCGGTCAGGTCCTCATCGATTTCATCGGGGTCGATCGAGGAGATGCGGAGCCGCTCAAGGCCCGGGATCGCATCCACAGCGCGCACGAGATCGGAGAGGCGTCCGCCCCCATCAAAATCGCCCACATTAATACCCGTAATGACCACTTCCTTATAGCCGTTGGCGACGAGCCCCTCCACCTCTCTGACCACATCGGCGATCGATCTGGAGCGGGATCGCCCTCGCACATAGGGGATGATGCAGTAGGTGCAAAAAGAGTTGCATCCATCTTGCACTTTGACGAAGGCTCTGGTGTGGGCATCAAAAGCCTGAATATTGAATTCGGGGAGGTTTTCCTCCTCAGGAAATAGTTGATCGAGAAGCTGCTCTTTTTGCGCGTTGGGGACAATTTGAATGCGGGAATCGAGATTGCGCAACACATCGGGGGCGCTTTCAGCCATGCAACCCGTAACGGCGATCTTGGCTTTGGGATGTTCTCGCAGAAGGGAGCGGATTTGGTGGCGCGAAGAGCTGTCCGCGCTTTCGGTTACGGTACAAGTATTTACTATACAAAGATCGGCCTCCTCCCCTTCTTGGGCGGGCAAATATCCGAGCTGGCGCAATTGGTCTGTATAGCCCTGCGACTCGTATTGATTGGTGCGGCAGCCAAGTGTTACGACTTTAAATCTTTTCATGCCCAGCCATTATGCCAGGCTCTTTGCAAAAATCCAAGCATTAGGATAAGATAGCTAGCTTTTAAACCATTCATGGGAAGAAAACGATGAACATTGACCCTGGAGCCGGATTTTTTACGATAACGGCAGCTATCTTTTTTGTTCTAAACGCAACAGGTCAGATCCCCCTCTTCTTGGCCATGCTTGCCCGCTACGATCAAAAGAAGCAACTGAAGATCATTACTCGAGAATTGGTCGCCGCCCTCATTATCCTCCTCCTTTTCACCTTCTTCGGCGATATGATTCTTCGCATTCTCGGCATTACCCGCCCCATCATTGCCATAGCAGGCGGCGTTTTGCTCTTCCTCATTTCTCTAACCATGATTTTTCCGAAGAGCATCTCCGACAATGGCGACAAACCTATGACTCATGAACCGATGATCATCCCTTTAGCTATCCCCGTCATTACAGGGCCTGGAGCCATCACAACCGTCATGCTCTACGCCCATGAAACAGGGAATCCCTTCATGGTTGCCGGAGCCGCCTTTGCCGCCTGGGTTCCTTCCCTCATCATCTTGCTCCTCGGATCGTACATCAAGCAAGTGCTGGGTGAAAAAGGGCTCGTGGCTGTCGAGCGCCTCGGTGGAATGCTCGTGTGCTTGATTGGTATTCAAATGCTCACAAGCGGGACCCTCCTTCTTGTGAAAGAGTACTTCAGCATCGCGACAGGTTAATAGGTCTTTCTGTCTTGATCGAGCAAACTTTGTTGGAAAAAGGAAATGCACCGCTCTTTTCCCACGATGATGTGATCGGAGAGTTCAATCCCCACCACTCTCCCGACTCTAAATAACAACTGGGTCATTTCGAGATCCCGTTTGGAAGGAGTTGGGTCTCCCGAAGGGTGGTTGTGAGCCACGATGAGACTGTGCGCCTTGTGCCGAATGGCTAAATGGAAAATCTCCCGCGGATGCAATAACAACTCTGTCAGCGTCCCCTTGGAAATGATTTCGCGATGCAGGTGCTGCTTCCTTACATCACGCAAAATAACCATGAGCATTTCGATCTTTTGCTCAGCCAGTTCAGGGTGAATCAAGGCGATTACTTTTTCAGGGTGATCCAATACCTGGCCCGCTGAAGTGCGCTCGATTCGATTTAAGAGGCCAAAAACCGCTTTGATTTGGATCGCTTTTGCGACGCCAATCCCTTTCACCTCTTTCAATTCCGCTACCGTCGCTTCCGATAGTTGCCGGATAGAACCAAAATGGGCTAAAAGATCCCCCGCCAAAGAGAGAACCGATCGCCTTTGCGTACCGCTCCCCAATAAAATAGCCAACAACTCAATCGAAGATAAGGCGTCGCATCCATGGCGAGCCAATCTCTCCCGAGGTCGTTCTTGCGGCGGCAAACTCTTTAAATTCATATGATAAAATGGGAGACCTTTCTCTCTAAATGGTGAGGGATTTCAATTTCGAGGAGAATGTCATTCTCTTCGTAGTCGAGTGAGAGAACTTTCCCCTCTCGCATCACGTCGCTGACAAGAGCGTAATGGCTTTGTGGGACTCGTAAGTGGACCACTTTTCGCAAAAGAGAAATCTCCCGGATCATCATCTCCAGCAGCGGATCAAAACCCGTTTTATGAAGAGCCGAAATTTCAACCGTTTTCGGATAGGCGATTCTCATACGATGAATCAGGCCTCTGTCTGCAACTTGATCGACTTTATTCAGAACCGTGATGATGGGATGTTTCGTTGCGCCAAGCTCTTTTAGAACTTCATGGGTCGCCTCCGCTTGCATTTCAGCATGGGGATTGCTCACATCGACCAGATGGAGAAGAATATCGGCTTGGACCGCCTCTTCGAGTGTACTTTTAAAAGAGGCTACCAATTGGTGGGGGATTTTTCGAATGAATCCCACCGTGTCAATGAGGAGTATGGCCTGTTTGTTGGGGAGAACGTATTTTCTCGTTGTCGGATCGAGAGTTGCAAAGAGTTTGTCCTCTACCAAAACATCGGCATCGGTCAGAGCGCGCAAAAGGGTAGATTTGCCGACGTTAGTGTAGCCAATGATGGCAAAAGTGGGAATGCGAGTCCTCTCTCGAAGACGCCTCTGCGTTTGCCTCTGCTTTTTGACCTCATTGAGCTCTTTTTGGAGGCGGTCGATGCGGGCGCGAATGAGGCGCCGGTCAATCTCAATTTGCTTCTCCCCCTCCCCTTTTACCGCGCCGCCGCTAGCTCCGCCCGAACGCTGCCTGTGCAAGTGGGTCCACATTCTGCGCAATCGGGGCATCTGATAGCGAAAGGTAGCCAGCTCAATTTGAATTTTCGCCTCGCGCGTTTGGGCTCTCTGCGCAAAGACGCCGAGAATGAGCTCCGTCCGGTCGATCACCACACATTCGAGGATCTTTTCGAGATTGCGCTGCTGCTGAGGGGTGATCTCATCATCGAAAATCACCACATGGCAATGGTGTTCGGAAATGAGCTGCCGGATCTCTTCCACTTTGCCGCTGCCCAAAAAGGTACCCGCATCATAAGCGCGAATCGGGCACGGCAACTTGAGCGCCGTCTGTAGCCCAAACGTATCGCCTAAACTGGCCAACTCATCGAGTTGCTCGACACACTGCTCTTTATCTTGTTTGTAAGTGCCGACTAAGAGCGCCTTTTTTTCTTCCTGCGTCAAGTCGTGAAGACGCCCCTGCCCCGCTTGCTGCGGTTTCGCTATTACTTCGTGCATGCAAATCCCAGTTTTAATCCATCATAAGCAATCCTCACTTCTGGAGGGAGAAGCGCATTATAGGCCTCGTGATCGAGGAAATGGCCCAAATGGGTCAGCCACGTTTCATGTGCACCCACACGCTTTGAAAATGCGACCGCCTCTTCAAATGAGAGGTGATACGGAGAGGGCTCTGGCCTCAGCGCGCTCAATACCATTTTGCGCACTCCTTTTAACACCGAGAAAATCGAATCCTCATACATCTGGATATCGGATATGTAGGCAAATTCGCCAATCCGAAACCCAGTGACTTTCATTCCACTCTGTAAAAACGTGCAATAGCTCAGCGGAATGCCTAAAAAATCGGTTTTGCCCATATCGCCATTTAGAGGGCAAAATTCAAATTTAGCGCTCAGCCCTTCCCGATTGAAAAAGTAATAATACCGTTTCTGAATCTCCTCCAAGCTCTCTTGGGAAAGCAAGCAGGGCATATCTTTCTTTTGCCGAATATTGAAAATGCGAACCTCATCGATTCCAGCGATGTGGTCGTAGTGCGTGTGAGTCAAAAGAATCCCATCGACATGGTCGACCCCAAATTCAACTGCCTGATTGTGAAAATCGGGGCCAATATCGATGAGAAGCGATCTACCCCCAATCTGAACCAAACCCGAGGGCCTAGATCGCTTATTGCGCCGGCTTCCCGACATGCAAACAGCGCACTTGCACCCGATTACGGGAACTCCAGCGGACGCCCCTGTGCCTAAGAATAGAAAAGTACCTTCCATACAAGGAAACAATTCTACATCTAAGAAGGAATATTTGTGCCAGAAATTTTAGTGAAATCGGAAACGAGGCAAAGTTCGCCCGTGCCGTTGCAATAGAAGTAGGCGTCGCCGTAGGGAGCAACCCATTTACGAGCCGTTGCAAGCGCCTTCGAATGAGAGTTCTGAAGCTCTACAACCAGATCAAACAGAGCGTTATGAGTATCTTCATTGGATTGGAATACCATCACATTTTCTCCATACACTCTATTATAGCATATTCAAAAAATTATTTAAACACATATTAAGTCATTAATAATCAATGACTTAGCAAGCATAGCATGATATAACAAGCCTCTGGAGCCCAGGCCAGTGAAGACCCACGTCTTAGGTCCCACCTTTTCGATGAGGGGTCTATACCCCATTTTGGGGGCAATTCGGACCCCTACCCGAATCTCCTCTACCTTGAATTCTTTAGCTGGTGGGTAAAAGGGGGCTAATTTATCGAGCAGTTCCAAAGCCTTCTTTGGATTGGGCTCAGGAGTGTGTTCATAGGTGGAGCCGACTTGGCAAAAGGCGGGATCTTCGGTTGGGGTAATATGCCCCTGCGCTAACAAACTGTGAGGGAGCCGTTCGGGCCATCTACAAATCAGGCTTTGGCCGATGGTGCATTTTAAAGGGAGGCGGGTGAATTTCAGAATTTCGGCGCCCATAGTCAAAACAATTGCGTCGAACCCATCGAGCTCTCTTAAATCTTCAATCCGTTTCTCGATAAATTTTGCCTCATGACAAAGGCATTTCAGGGCCTGCAGATAGGGGCGCGAGTAGACGGTGATGCCTTCGGGTATCCACAGAGAGGGGCCATTGAAGAGGGCCTTTTGTTCTTCATTGATGGCGTAGCGCAAGATGCCGCTCTGTTCATAGACGGGGCCCGCAGCTTGAAGCAGTTCCAGCGCCGCCTTCATCCCCTCTTCGGCGCGCCAACTAGGCATCGCTTTAACACCGGGGCAGCGATGCAATAGTCCAGTAGAGGCGTGGGAGGCTCCTTTGCCTTCATCGAAGACGGTCACACTGAGGCCTTGTTGCAAAAGATTCCAAACGACGGCCAATCCCGCATAGCCGGCGCCCACAACTGCTACATCATTAAACTTTTTCATGAGACTTGAGAAGTTGATGACTCTCAGCTGCAAAGTTAAAGAAGAAGATGACGGCGGGGGTCAGAACGGCTGAGAAGGGGATCATAATAAAAAACCATTCCACGGCAACGGAGAGGGACTTTTCGGGGGCAATGTTGATGTTAGTGAGAAGTGCAGAGAGGCTGAGAAGTCCGGAGACAAGAATGATCGGGACGAGAGCGAGGAGGAAGAGGGCGATACTGCTGAGGAGGCGTCCTTGGAATAGGGCGAGAACTCTCTTGGCGAGGGAAGTTCTTCTCAGTGGCTGATAGGCCGCGGCGGGGGCTACGAAAAAGAGAAGGCCAAGATTGAACAGGCAGAGGAGAAGAGAGCCAAAAATCAGGAGGAAGGGGCCAAAAGCAAGAACCACACTAAAAAAATCTCCAATGCCAGGGATCTCCCCGAGGAGGTAAAAGAAGCCGAGGGCCATCCAAAGGAAAAGATAGGCTAGGATCGGCGGTATGGAGAGATAGGAGGTCCCCATAATGAGATCGACCGAGCCAGCAATGAGGCGCCGGAAACTGAGATGGAGGCTCTTGACTTCGTGAATGTGGATGCGGATGAGGAGAACCCCAAGGGCCAGCAAGATGCCCGAAGAGAGGAGAATGGGGAGAAAGGCAAGGCTCATGGCAATCCAATCGGAGGCTTCAAAGGCAACAGCCCGGCAAAAAACGGTGAGGATGCCACAAAGGACCAGGACGGGAAAGGTGAGCACCATTTTTTTCCTCGAAAAGGAGAACAAAACGGCCCTGGAAAAAGATTTTTCGATATCTGCCCAATTCATAAAAGATCTTGACTGTTGGTTTGTGGCTCGATTATACTTGATCCAACTTTAGAGTCCACCATGAAAATCTAGTTTCTCTTTCCAACACTAGCTCGCTTCAATGTGAGTTCGCAGTATAACCTGATCCTTTCAGGCCGCATCTAAATATTTTTGAGTTTTTATGAAAGCGCTGATTCACGTGAAATCAGTAAAGAAGCGTTATCCGAATAAGGAAGCCCTTAAGGGCGTTTCCTTAGATATTTTTGAGGGAGAAATCTTTGGCCTTCTCGGCGTCAATGGCGCGGGGAAAACCACTCTCTCGTCCATTCTAGCTGGTTTGCACCCACCCACGCACGGCGATGTTCTCTATTTGGGGCGATCGATCTATGAAGATGTCGTCTCCTACCGGAAAAAAGTGGGATTTTG
This sequence comes from uncultured bacterium, assembly GCA_964458995.1. Classification (GTDB taxonomy): domain Bacteria; phylum Chlamydiota; class Chlamydiia; order Chlamydiales; family SM23-39; genus REEB52. The sequence continues at coordinate 11,888 of CAYWKW010000013.1, forward strand.
CCCGCAGAAACCCAACTTGGATCTTTCGCTTACTTTGGAAGAGAACCTCCTGTTTGCCGGGAGATATCATCGAATGGATGAAGCGGACATCCGGGGGCAAATTGAGAAATTGATGGCTGAGTTCCACTTGAATGAATATGCAAAACAGAAGGCAGATGTTCTTTCAGGCGGCTATAAGCAGCGGTTTTTGATTGCAAGAACGTTGATCCATAGACCGAGTCTGATCATTCTCGATGAACCGACGGTGGGGCTCGATCCTCATATTCGACGCCATCTTTGGGACCAAATCATCGATTTGAAGAAAAAGGGCTCTTCGATTTTGCTCACGACTCACTACCTCGACGAAGCTGAATATTTATCCGATCGGGTTTGCATTATCGATGCAGGCGCTGTGAAAACGATCGATACTCCAGACAATTTGAAAAAATTGCACCAAAAACAACGTCTGGAAGAGGTGTTTATCAAACTCATGCAAGAGTCCGATTATGATGAAAAGTAGTGTGATCGATTATACAACGACGGTCTTCCATTTGATCCGGCGCGATTTCCGTGTCTTTAGAGAGGAGTTTTGGGGTAAGTTTATCGACACTTCCTTGCTCCTCTTCACAACCGTCATCATTTTCGGCTATTTCCTCCCCTCCTATGGATTAAAGGCCGATTACGGTCCCTTCTTACTGGTCGGCGTGATTGCCGGCTTTGGCTTTTTCGAGGTGATCGGAAAAGTGAGCGTGATGATCGCCGACATGGAGGGAGACCGAACGATCCTATACACACTCACTTTGCCCGTCCCCTCTTGGTGCGTCTTTGTCTATCTGGCCGTATCGTGGGGGCTCATCTCTTCGATCTTGAGCATTTTGATGTTCCCTATCGGAAAAGTCCTTCTGTGGAATGAATTTGAATTAAGTCAGATTCACTTCTTCAAGCTGATCCTCATCTTCATCATGAGCAACCTCTTCTTTGGCTTTTTTGCTCTTTGGCTCTCGGCCATTTTAAAGAAGATGAGCAACTTGACCCACCTCTTTGTGCGGGTCATCAACCCGATGTATAGCTTTGGAGGATGGTGGTATTCGTTTGAGACGATTTTCAAACTCAATCCCCTTCTCGGCTATCTCCACCTCATCAATCCCCTCCTCTATGTGATGGAAGGGATGCGTGCGGCCGTATTGGGCCAGCAGGGATATCTCCCCTTTTGGTTCAGTTTGTCTTGTTTAACGGGTTTCACCCTCCTCTTTGCATGGGACGCCATTCGCAGGCTCCAAAGGAGATTGGATTGTGTATAATCTCAGCGTAAAAAAATTGACGAAAGTCTATGGCAAGAAAAAGCCCTTTACCGCGGTCGATGGGATCTCTTTCGATTTAAAACCGGGAGAGATCTTGGGACTTTTGGGTCCTAACGGATCGGGTAAAACAACGACGATCCAGATGCTTTTGGGAACCTTGACCCCCTCATCGGGCTCGATTCTCTATTTTGGGAAAGAATTTGAGAAAAATCGCTCCGAAATCTTGAAATCGGTCTCTTTTGCTAGCACTTATACAAGCTTGCCCCACGTATTGACCATCAGGGAAAACCTGAAATGCTACGGCCTTTACTATGAAATTGAAGATGTAGAGGCAAAGACGGATCTCCTTCTGGAGCGGTTTGGCATTTTGGATAAGAAGAATCAGTCGGTTTCCTCTTTGTCTGCAGGGCAAATTACCCGTCTGATGCTGGTGAAGGCCTTCTTCACCAATCCGAAGATTGTTCTTCTCGACGAGCCTACAGCCTCCTTAGACCCCGATGTCTCTTTGGAAGTTTGCCGCTTTCTGTTGGAAGAGAGGGACAGAACGGGGCTATCGATCCTCTTCACTTCCCACAAAATGGAAGAGGTGGCCGAACTTTGCGACCGGACGATCTTTTTGAAACAAGGAAAAATCATCGCGGACGACCTTCCTGAAAACTTGGCCAAAAGCGTCTCCTCGTTCCAACTGCGTTTGACGATTACAGATGGAATGAAAAGGACGATTGCCATCGCCGAAAAGCAAAAAATTGCCTATCTTGTCGAGCACCGGTCGATTAACCTGTCGTTGGATGAGAAGCAAATCCCCTCCTTCCTAAATCTGATTATGCAAGCGGGCGTTACCTATGCCAGCATTCAAATCAAAGAACCTTCTCTGGAAGATTACTTCCTAAAAATCACGGAGAAACAAAAATGAGCTGGCAACGAATTTTAGGAGTCTTCTTCCGCTACTTTTATGTAGCCAAAAAAGGGCTCCATCAACTTTCCGATCTTTTTTATTGGCCTCTGGTCGACATCCTCATTTGGGGTCTCACATCCTTCTGGATTGAATCGGAAAGCCATGTGACGATGATTCCCTTGGTTTTAATGACAGGGCTTATCTTTTGGCAAATCGCGTGGCGCGGATCGGTCGACATTTCGACGAATCTACTCCAAGAGTTTTGGCACCGCAACCTGGTCAATCTCTTCTCCACTCCCCTCAAAATCTCCGAGTGGATAGCGGGGATGATCCTCCTCTGCTTTTGCAAATTGCTCATAACCGTCGCGTTTGGCTCTCTGGCCGTCTACGTCCTTTTCGCCCTCAACGTCTTCAATGTGGGATGGGCCTTTATTCCTTTTACCATCTCCCTGTTGATTTTTGGCTGGAGCCTCTCGTTTCTCTCTTCCAGTTTGATTATCTATTGGGGGCACAAGGTGGAGATGATCGCCTGGATGGCCGCCTTCCTCTTTGCCCCTTTTAGCGCCGTCTTTTATCCCGTTCACGTGCTCCCTCAATGGGCGCGAGCGATCTCCTGGTGTTTGCCCACGACCTATATTTTTGAAGGGATGAGGTCTATTCTTGAGACGGGCACTTTTCCGGTGCACTATTTTTGGATTAGCATGACGATCAACCTCGTCTATCTCGCGGCGTCGCTGTGTATATTCAAATGGATGTTCGAAAAAACGCGCGAAAAAGGGCTGGCTCGACTCGAATGAAGATCATTCTCTTGATCCTATCCTTGTCTATCTTTGCGCAAGAACCGAAAGTCGTTGTGGTTGGAGCTGGCATTGCCGGTCTCACCGCCGCCCACCGCCTCTGCCAGCAAGGGATCGATGTTCACGTCTATGAAGCGAGAAATCGCGTGGGCGGCCGCATTCTCAGCGCCATTGTCGATGGCAGAGTCATTGAACTCGGAGGGCAAAACATCACCGACGGGGGCGAGGCGGAAAACATGCGCTGTCTCATTGAAGAGTTTGGCCTTGAAATTTCCTCCACTGAATTTAAAATCAACACCTGCTATCCCCAACTACAGAATTGGGATCCTGAAGAGCTCCACGACCAGTTGGAGCTTTTAGCGCAAAGCTGCGACAACATGGAAGAGATGATCGATGCCCTTTTTCCCAAAGAGGATCCTCTCAACAACACCTTTTCCATCCGTTTGGCCGCTTATGAAGGGGGCAATCCCCGCCAATTATCGACTCTCTACCGGGAAACCTTCTACCATATGTTGCTGGGAGGAATCTCAACAGCCCACAATGAACCCATTATCCACTATCAATCGATCCAAGGAGGGAACTCCCTTCTCCCTGAAAAAATCGCTCAAAATTTAGGCGATCGGGTCCATCTCAATCACCAGCTCTCTTCCCTTTCAAAAAAGGGCGATCGCTATCTCCTGCAGTTCCAAAATGGAGAAACTGTAGAAGCCGACCGGATCATTCTGGCCATCCCCTGCTCTGTCTACAAACAAATTGCTTTTGAGGGATTCCCTCCAGAAAAACTGCAAGCCATCCAAAGTATACCCTATGGAACCAATGCGAAACTGATCGTCCCCCTCACCCAATTCCCCAAAGAGCGAAAAACTCTCTTCAACTACAGGGCCATTGGATTTTTGAATCCCGGCCACACCAGCCTCGTCCTCTACTACACGGGAGAGGCGAGTCGATTTTCCTCCGATTCCATTCACGATACGTATGCCATTGAAATTCCCATAGTCGAAGAGGGCTTTGGGCCGGTCTCCCACTCTGTCGTCCATGCCATCGACCAAAATTTTGTCTCTTACGAAACTCCTGTCGGCTACAGCTGGCCGAACGACCCGCTCGTGCGCGGCTCCTATTCCTACATCGCTCCAGGTCAAGAAGTTGCAATGACTGAAACAGAAGAACTCTCGGGAGAAATCGTGAAGAAGCTATTTGCTCCTATCGGCCATCTCTATTTTGCGGGCGAACACGCCTCGATTCTTCAAGACGTGCCAGGAACCATGGAAGCCGCCGCAGAATCGGGAGAAAGGGCTGCGAGGTTTGTTTGTAACTCCCTCAAAACCCCATTCAAAAAATGCACTTGGAGCCGTTCTGCAAAGAGATAGTGAGAGTAATAAAGATGAGGAAAAGACTCGAAAAGCTTTAAAGCATCCCCTCTTTTCTTTCTCAATTCTTCGAAAGATAGAGTGGGATCTTGATTTCGTTTGCTAAAAACTTCTCTCATGTTGTCTCCAACAAATTGAACAATTCCAGGAACTTTCTCGGCGATTTTACATAAGATTTTCATATAATGTTCTTTCATTTGTTGGGGAGTCAATTTTTGCACAGCCAGATCGAGGTGAGGCGTTGAATCGATAGTTCCTCCGATATGGCCGTGGCGAAGAGGCAAGCCATAGGCAGCAAAAAAAGAATTTTCGCAGAGAGGATCCTGTTCTGTTCCGCAGATCGTTGCCCGCTCTTCAGGACTTGTAAACAAAACTCTTTCGTCAGATTCTTCTGGATAGGTCGCGATTTGCCGTTTTCCTTCCAAATGGTGTAGTAGATGAAGAAGTTCGTGAGCCAAAGAAATCGCTTTGGGACTATGAAGGCTTTTCAAAACCGTTTGATTGGCGATGGGACCTGTACACTCAAAAACTAAAACAGCTCTTTCAGGAGCTAACGTAATTGATTGTGCAACCCATTTGTAATCTGACCCAAGCTTTATTTCTATTCTTTGGTTTTTTTGATTCAGACCAACGATGATCCGGCGAATGAGTTCACGCCCCGGCTTAAAACGGAGCAATTCATTCACTTCATCTTCCACACGCCCTTCGATTCTATGAGCATCCACGAGTTTCATAAATTCTGAGCAGAGGATCTGGATTTGCATGACTTCATCAGCAAAGAGAACATTGTCAGGTGCAAAAGGGCACCTTTGCTTCACAAGTACAATAGGGTTGTGGGCCATAGGCAAAAAATCTGCTGATCGAACCTGCTCGACAAATTCCCTCAGATTTTTTTTAATTGCAAAGAGATTTGGGGGTGTTAGGGTTTGGTAAAATTGACCCCAAATGCCCTGAAGCCGGGCCGCAATGGGATTTGATCGATCAAGGCAATAAATGGTTCTTGCAGTCCTTACGATCATTTCAGGAAAATAAGAACCTGGCTCCATAACACTTCGGTAAAGCTCGTTCTGATCTTTTCCACATTGTTCAAGCTGGGAAGTAAGTAAATGAACTGCACAAACTGCATTTAAAATAGACATATTATCACATAATTAGTTTCAAAATATCATATCATACATATTAATTATTGTTAATTACTAAAATTATCGGGATACCCCACTTGCAATTATTTTGGTCCGGAGAGTATGATCGATTTTGTTTTTTTGGGATAGTGATATGAAGAAGTTCCTTTTGTCCATTTTTGCCGCTGCATCGCTCGCTGCCGCCCCTCAAGCCGTTGTCTTTGATTGGGGAAATGTTTTAGCTTTTGTCGATCGAGATCTCGTCGTCGAATTTGTCTCTAATGCACTGCAACTCTCTAAAGCGGAGTTTGAAGAGGCCAACCATGCAAAACGGAAGGCCGTCAAAGGGGGAAAATCGGAGATCGAATTTTGGGTTGAATTGGCTCAATCTAGGGGAGTAGAACTTTCCGATCAGTGGCCAGCTGAGTATCAAGAGACCTTGAAACAGAGCATTGGCGCCGATGAATCGATGTACGAAATGGTCGAACAATTGAAAGAAAATCAAATCGTCGTTGGACTCCTTTCCAACGTTGATAACCGTTATGTCAATCTAATCCGCAACTTTGGTTTCTATGAACCTTTCGATCCCTGCCTTCTCTCTTGTGAAATCGGCTTAGAAAAACCTGACCCCAAAATTTACGAGCTTTTGCTGGAAAAGCTCCCCTATTCTCCGGAAGAGATCGTTTTTATCGATGACAAGGCGGAAAACATTGAAGCCGCCCGCGCCTTTGGCATAGACGGCATCGTCTTCGAATCAGCCGGCCAGATTCGTAAAGAATTGATTTCAAGAGGGCTCCTTTAGAAATCCACTTCGGAATAGAATTCGCCTCTAGCGATGGATTGCAAAGCAGACCGGTTGTAATCGACCAGGTTGGGGGGTAGGTTTTCCATGGGGAAAAATTGCAGCCGTTCGCACTTATTGGGTTCCCGATTTTGGACCGGATTTCGCCACCGTGTTGACTCAAAAAAGAGATCGACGTTTATCCGGTTCGATTTGCGGTGCATGATATGAAGGACTCTGAGGTCAAGCGCTTCGATGCCGATCTCTTCACGAGCCTCGCGCGCCATGCCTTGAGTAGCCGATTCCCCATCCTCAACGTGGCCGGCTACCAAGCTCCACATTCCGTCGTAGTATCCCGTATTTTTTCTCAGCTGAAGAAGGAGCTCGCCCTCCTTTTTGAGAATGAGATACGCATTGACGCTGGCGCCGGTTCTCTTTTGCCTCATGGCATTGAATTTTCGATAGGCCTCCAATTCCCCTGCCATAAGAGGAAGAATTTGCAGTTCTTCTGCTGTTGCCCAACAATATTTCTGATGCTCTGAAGAGATTTGTACGCCCCGAGGCTCTTCCGCTAATTTGATATGAAAGAGATGAAAAACATATTCGCACTTAGGGTTGCGAGCCAAAAGAGCTCCGAGTGAATGGACCTGAGCCGGGGCTGCAGAAATTCCCGTCTCTTCGTAAAGCTCCCGAAGGGCTGTTTGCCAAAGCAACTCTCCCTCCTCTTTTTTCCCAGCGGGGACGCCCCACCGATGCGGCTCTTCGTCATCGGAAGCGTTTTGCAGCAATAAAATTTTTCCATTTACTTCCAAATAACAAGCGGCCACTTCAATCATAGAAACCTCTTCGCCGGGAGGATTTTAGCCCATTTGCCAAAATAAAAAAAAGCTTCCGTTAGATTGGCCCTGGCAAGTATTATATTTGGCATGGAAATTTGTCCCGTTAATCGTGAATGGATTCATACCTATGTTTTTGAGCCTTATCTTCAAGGGGCTGCATTGATCAAACGGGCCTGGAAAGGGGTCGATTTTCTCTCCCTAGAGCGCACCCCCCTTTCCCTGAAAGAGAGACTCATTAGCTTACTGACAGGTCTTGCCTTAATGATTCCACTGATCAATACGATCATTTGGTTGGCCTGGCAAACATTTGGGAATCCTGAAAAATTATTTGATCCCTATTCCCTCGAAACCAAACTTCCGCCGCCGCGGCCTATTCCGCTTCCCGCAATCCAACCTCTAGTTCCTCTTACACTGCCAAACGGTGAACCGGTTCCCACGGAATCTTTTGCCTATAATGAGACAGGAAAAACTTCGATCATCAGAACTAACTGGAAAGTGCAACAATATCCCAACATGATTGTGGCAGATGAGTATTGCAACGAACATTCATCGACTTCCCGTTATGATCACGACTGGCGCATACAAGAATACCACTACCAATCGGACGAAGATTCCGTTGATCTTTGGCTGATTGATCCAAAGAATATTCGTGCACAGATTGTTTCCGATGGGGGCGATCCTGTTGACAAACTCCTTGAATTAAAAGAAGACATTCCTTGGATTCAGCAACCGACTCTTGGGTTTAAAAATTTCATCCGTTCTCCAGAAACTCAGATGTATTTTTACGGCGTACTTTGCACAAACCCACTAAAGTACGTTCCCTTTGCTCCAAGGCCTCCCCAGCTCGTAAAAGCGATAGCAAAAAAAGTGGGTGAAGAAACGCTACCTGGGTATGGGAAACTGGTTAAAGTAGAAGTGGAGTCGGTAGAGGGTTGGACCTCTTATCTACCCAAAGGGGAATTATTGTTCGACCCGCGCTCGGGCGCCCTTTGCAGATTCACCAATCCGGGCGGCTTTCTCGCAAAGAAGAGCGGAGACCTAGTCCTCAAAGCAGGATGAATCCTGGCTATCCCGAGTCCGAGTCCGAGTCCGAGTCCGAGTCCGAGTCCGAGTCCGAGTCCGAGTCCCGAACTGCCGTCCCCGCCCACCCCTTCCTTCCCATCATGTTCATCCTGTTTACCCTCGTCCGAACTGCTCGGTGGCGCGGATGAGGGCGTCGGTGATGCCAGGCTCGCTGGCTGCGTGGCCCGCGTCCTTGATCACTTCGAATTGGGCTTCGGGCCAGGCTTTATGAAGCTCCCAGGCGCTCTCCATAGGGCAGACAATGTCATACCGCCCCTGAACGATGATGCCAGGAATTTTGCGGATAGCGCCAGCCTGTTCAATTAGCCAATTATCCGTTTTAAAGAAGCAATTGTTGATGAAATAGTGGCACTCCACTCGGGCTAAAGCATCCGCATGGGTGTCCTCTGTGAATTGCATAAAAAGGGACGGATCGAAGATGAGTTTGAGGGCCGCCCCCTCCCAAGCACTCCAGGCAGAGGCGGCTCTCTTGCGGACGGCTTCATCAGAAGAAGTGAGCCGCCGGTAGAAGGCATGAATGAGATCATCCCGTTCGGCCAAAGGAATGGGATCGATGTATTTCTCCCATTCATCGGGGAAGATATGGTGGGCGCCAAATTGGTAAAACCATTTGAGCTCTTTGGGCCTCCCCAGAAAAATCCCGCGCAAAATAAGGCTCAAGACACGATCTGGGTAAGTCTCGGCATAGGCAAGAGAAAGGGTGCTCCCCCAAGAGCCTCCAAAGACGACCCATTTGTTGATGTTGAGGTGGTCCCTGAGCTTCTCAATGTCGTCGACGAGATGCCAGGTGGTATTGTCTTTCAAACTGGAATGGGGCTTGCTCTTTCCACAGCCGCGCTGATCCATGAGGACAATGCGATAGATTTTCGGATCAAAATAGCACCGGTGGCTGGCTTCCGTCCCAGATCCAGGGCCGCCATGAAGAAAAATGACGGGCAGACCTTTCGGATTACCGCTCTCCTCCCAATAAATTTCATGAAGAGAGCTGACCGGCAAAAATCCAGTTTTGTAAGGTTCAATAGGAGAATATTTCGTTTTCATTTGCGCGACTTATACAGATAGATGGGCCGAATAATAGGGGTTCCTTTGCCGCTGCGAGCTTCAAGTCGCTCGTAGACTATTTGAATGGCAATGCCTATGCAGCGAGAAAGCCCGAAAAGAACGGTGTAATAATCTAAATAGGGAAATCCCGCTGCTGTCAACATCGAGCCAGTAATGGCATCGATATTCGGATAGGGATCTGAAATCTTCGGATTTTCTTTTAAGACTTTGGACCCTTCGGTTCTCAGAAGAAGAGCGATCTTCACTAGGGGATGATTGGGAAAGTGTTTTTGACAGTAGCTGTAGCAAACGGTGGCGCGAGCATCTTCAACGCGGAGAACAGCATGGCCAAAGCCAAACACGAGCTGATTGTTGGCCAATTTATTTCGAATGAGCTTTTCAACCTCGATCGGTTTTGCATTTTCTCCCACTTCTTCCAGGACGCCTCGCACAAACTCGAGGCAAACTTGATTCGCGCTGCCGTGGCGCGGACCTGCTAGAGCCGTCATGGCAGCGGCCAAGGCCCCATACATGTGTTCCAAGCCCGATGCGACCGCTTTGCCGACAAATGTGGAGAGATTGCCTCCACAATGGTCGTAATGGATCACATTGAAAAGGCGCATGGCCAAAATGAGCTCCTTAGATTTAGGACTCGGCATATTCAACATGTGGACAAAATTTTCCATATAGCCCATTTCGGGCTTAGAGGAGGGTGTTGGCCCCCATTTGGCATGGCTATTGATGACAGCGGCCGCAATTTGGGGCAGCTTTGCTATGATGTTGAGACAATCTTCCCGAAAGTCTCCAGTCCCCTCATACATCCCTGCGACGAGAATGGCCGCAGAAAAAATATCCATGGGAAAACCCACCGTGGGAAGCGATTCGATGGCTTGGATGGTCTCCTCTTTGCAATGAGCTCTCTTACTGATCTCTTTTTGAAATTGAGCGACTTGCTCCTTGCTCCCCATCTCTCCATAGTAGAGAAGATAGATGATCTCCATGGGATCTTTTTGGGCTAGCTCGGCGATGGGACGGCCCACATAGCTAAGCCCTTTGAGCGGATCGACAAAGGAGGTGACGCAATAGCCAACGGGAACTCCCCTCAGACCCGTTTCAAGCGAATCTTTGGTGATCTCAAAAAGAACGCCATCTCTCATCTCAATAATCCACGTACGAGGTCGCGCTCTTCCATTAATTCTTTTTGTGTGAGCGCTATCTTCTCTTTTAAAAAAGAATCGATTGTAAGTCCAGAGACAATTTCAAAATCGCCCTGCCCCTTCGATCTGCAAGGAAAAGAAAAAACCAAATCCTCTTCAATCCCATAAGGATTGCCGTTGGAATAAACTCCCGATGAAAACCATTGCCCATGAGGCGTCGGCTCCACGATGGATCGAAGAGCGCCCATGGCCGCATTAGCTGCAGAGGCCGCAGAAGATTTGCCTCGGGCAGCAATGACTTGGGCACCCCGTTTTTGGATCGTGGCCACAAAATCCGTTTCGAGCCATTTTCGATCCGTTAAAACTTTCAGTACGGGACTGCCGTGGATTTTCGCATTGACGAAGTCGGGAACTTGGGTCGAGGAGTGATTGCCCCAAATCGTCACATGAGTCACTTCCTGAATGGATACATTGCCCTTTAACGCCAATTGGAAAACGGCCCGATTTTGATCGAGGCGCGTCATCGCGTGGAAATGGCGTTTGGGAAGATCGGGCGCATGGTGCATGGCGATCAGGCAATTGGTATTGCACGGATTGCCCACCACCAAGACGCGCACATCCTTCGATGCCGCCTTATTTAAGGCTTTTCCCTGTTCGACAAAAATCTTTCCATTGTCGGCTAAAAGATCTTTCCTCTCCATCCCAGGCCCGCGCGGCTTAGCGCCCACTAAAAATGCATAGTGGACGCCGCCAAAAATCTCTTCGGGTTGATGGCCGAACCGGATCTCTTTAACCAAAGGAAAAACGGAATCATCGAGCTCCATTTTGACCCCTTTCAGCATCTCGTCGCTGGCAGGTAAGTCGAGAAGATGAAGCGCGATCGGCTGGTCAGGACCTAAAAAATCGCCATTCGCAATGCGGAACAACAAACTATAGGAGATCTGACCCGCTGCCCCTGTGACAGCCACTCTTTTTATTGGTTGATTCATGAGCCGCAAAATTTCTCCATTAATGATCCCTTGCAAAACACTTGAAAGCAAGTCTCTGCAACTGTGTGAGCCTCTTCCAGCCAGGGACTAAAACCGCTGACTTCGGGGGGCACTAATTCGCCAAAAGATTGAACCAGTGTTTGTTGAATGAAGGCAGGCTTGCTCTCATATTGGCCCAAATTTGCGCTCACGGTCAAATTTCCCATCGGCTTTTCCAAAGCATAGGAGAGATTCAGACCCACCGCATTGGGGCGTTCATTGAGCGAATTTTGTACAAACAAATCGGGGTCTAATTCCACCTTCATGTGGAGCTTTTCGGCGAGGAAATCGAGCGGATTTTCTCTGGCAATATCGAAGCGGATGCCATTGACGAAACGGATTTCGCTCTTGATGAAATTGAGCGGCAACGGAGCCGAAGGATACAAATCGACCACCGCCTCAATCAAGCGGAGGCACAAAGCTTTGAAGTGGTTCCAAGAGTATCCTTTCGCATCATTGACAGTGATAATGCCGGGCCCAACTTGGATCAGCGGGTACCCATTTCGCTCTCTTCTCATTCGATGGCGAGGGACAAAAGGGGCCGTTTCAGGATGAGCCTGAACGCTGGGCAAATCTTCGAGGATCGGAAAATCCCTTTTCAGCCTCTCGTAGAGACTGCCATACATCATCGGATAGGATGGGTCGCGCATGCGCCCATTTTGTTGATCATTTTCGATTTCCCATCGAATCTCAAAGATCACTTCAATGAGAGGCGGGTGGAGCAAGGGGGGCGTTTCGGTCTTTTTAATTTTCTCGGCTTTAAATATCGGCATTGGTCCTCCAAAATTCTTTGAAGAAGCACTTATACTAAATCTTGCAGAATTGCCGCACGATATTTTCGCATGAGTTCAATCATAAAGTGCAGGTTATGCACAGTTGCAAGTGTATAAGCTGTAAGCTCTTTCGCTTTGAAAAGATGGTGTAAATAGGCTAGGCTAAAATTTTGGCAAGTCCAGCAGCCGCAATCATGCTCAATCGGCGCAAAGTGGTTTCCGTTTTCCATTTTTTCCGCTTTCAGCCCCCCTTCCGCAGTCAATAAAAGTCCGTGCCGCGCTGCGCGGGTGGGATAGGAGCTGTCAAATGTATCGATCCCGAGCGGGATGCATTGAGCTAGCGACTCGAGATCGCCAATGCCCAGGAGGTGGTTCGGCTTTTCGCTGGGCAAACTCGGCAAAAGGGCGCTTAACATCTCAACCATTTCCGGTTTTGTTTTGCCCAATGAGCCGCCAATAGAAAAGCCATCAAAAGGCAATTGGGCTAAATATTCGCAGCTTTTTTTCCTTAAGTTCGGGTCGACGCCGCCATGGATCACGGCGTACATTGCCTGGCCCTGCGGATTTTTCAAATGCTCTTCCAAAGAGCGCTTTTCCCATCGATGGGTCCGCTCTAACGACCTGAGCAAGGAATCTGAGCCGATGTGATAGGGGGGCAGCTCATCGAGAGGGATGATGATATCTGCGCCGAGAGATTTTTGCGTTTGGATGGAGGTCTCTGGCGTAAGCAAAACTTTCGCCCCATCTCGATAGGAGCGGAAGTGGACCCCCTCTTCGCAAATTTTCAGAACATGGCCGTCGCTCTTTTTTGTCCCCTTGCTCTTCAGCTCATCGGCCACCGAACCATAAGCCAGTGAAAAAACCTGAAACCCGCCCGAATCGGTGATGATCGGCATTTTCCGGTTGATGAAGCGGTGCAATCCCCCCGCGCGGCGAATCACCTCGGGACCAGGCTGCAGCAAAAGGTGGTAGGTGTTGCAAAACATCAATTGCAATCCGATCGAGTCGACCATCCGGTTGTCGAGCGCCTTCAATGTCCCATTGGTACCTACAGCCACAAAATTGGGCGTGTCGATGATCCCGTGAGGAGTGTGAATTCTTCCCACGCGCGCCCTCGATTTTTTCGATTGGTGGATCAATTCAAATCGGAACATTTGACAAACCTCTTTGAGAAGACCATGAAAGGGGCGCTAATTGCGATGATGATGCATTTGATGAGAAAGCTCAGCAATATGACATCGAAAACCGACTCGACCAAGCCGTAGAGCCCCAAGAAAGTAAAGAGAACCGTATCGAGCAGCTGGGAACAGAGAAGAGACATGGCCACTCTCACAGGAAGTTTCCCCTTTAACAAGCCAAAAAAGCGGACATCGAACTGCTGCACCACATAGAAAGTGAAAATGGAGGCAAAAACGATTCGAAAAGTGGAAGAGAACAGAGTGGCGAAGGCGCTTTGGCTAAAATCGTGCTCCGTTGGGGAGTAGAGAAGGTGGATCTGAGACATCAAAGCGAAGAAAATGAGAGTCAGCAAGGAAATTTTGACTGCCTGAGCTGCCGATTCTTTGCCAAAAAACTCCTGTAAAAGATTCAATGAGAGGATCCCTCCAATGGCAAATACATCGCTACAGGTAACTGCACAACCAAATAGAGTCGTTTGTTTCACGACGAATACATTGGCCAAAACTCCCTGCAGCGCGATCAATGAAATGAGGCCCGTTTTGCCCAAGCGCAAAGCCAGAAGAACAAAGGCCACAACAACCAAAATGTGAGAGAGGAACAGAAGCTCGTTCAAAAAACGTCCTATCAAGAAATTATAAAATATTTTACACTCTTTCAGCTCTAAAGAATACCCTATTGGAAGGTAAAAATCTATGGCTATCGGTGTAAGCGCTGTTATTTTGAGTTATCGACCCTTTGCCTGCACAAAGGACCTCTATCGATGGCAAAGCAGAAATGTGTGTAACAGAGACTGGCGTGAGATCGCACGGTCCGTCGCTGTTGTTGCCGTCACGCTTTTAGCAACCGTACCTGCGGTCATTCTAGACCTCATACTCTGTGCAGTGTCCCTCACCTATCGGTTTTGCAATCGGTCTTCCCAGAGGTATATCGGCTCCTTCCTTCCAAGAGCCCGTGCCGGAGGCTCAGCTTCGGATCAGCCGCCGCCTACCTCGGATGCGGTTGTAGTGCTTGGAGCAGCTCCACCTGCAGCTATTCAAATATCTCCTTTAGTAGACAGCGACAAAACCTCAGTTGATCGCGTATTAGCCAATCCATACCCCGGTACTCTTCCTGCAAACAACGTAGAATTTCTAACGACCGCCATTCACGCTGGGTTAGATCGCAATAGCGATGAAACAGCCGGTAATTATTTACTATTAATTCGTGATGAAGGCGTTGCGGCCGATGGGCAAGAACCGCCTGGCGGTATCTTTCAATGGTGTGCGGGTTGCCTATTAACACAATATTTGCTGGCTCTATCACATTATTTGGCCGTAGCGAACCTTTATCCTGGAACACATGATGGAATGAAAGAACCATCCCAATCGGGTAGAGGAGCAGAGAAACGGCGTCAAGAGATCTCAGAGCATTATAAGGATGTCTGGGAAACACTCTCCCCTGACTTTTCCAGACTAACACGAGAAGAACAGGCTTCAGTGATCCTGAAAATAACCGTTCCCTCTCGTGAATGGGAGCTCACTGACAGCAGCCGGGATTTGGTGAATCGAATCAATACGAGAGCTTTGGCCATGTCTCAAGATCGGTCTTTTTTGCACTATGTATATAAGCCCGTTGCGGACGACATAGCCAATATTTAAATTGCTCATTGTAGCCCTACCTGGTATGCTTTTGCCCATGTCGATACTGATAGTCGTTTTTATGTACGCCGCCTGGTCTAGCATGTTCTCCTTAGGGAAGATGGCGCTAGAGCACAGCCCGCCCCTGTTCTTAACGGCTTCGCGCATGCTTTTGGCCGGAGTGCTTCTGGTGGGCTTTTTGGCGCTTAAAAATCGATTTGTCTTCAAACTTACCTCAAAGCAATTTCTTTGGATCTGTCTCCTGGCCCTTTTTAGCATTTATTTAACGAATGCCTTGGAGTTCTGGAGCCTGCAACACTTAACGGCTGCAAAAACCTGCTTTATTTATGGACTTTGCCCCTTCTTCGCCGCCCTGTTTTCCTACATCCACTTTGGGGAGAAGCTCAATGGCCGCAAGTGGCTCGGCATGTTCATTGGTTTTGCCGGCTTCATCCCCGTTATTGCAACGCAAAAAGGATCCGAAGAACTGCTCACGGGCCTCGCCTTCCTCTCTTGGCCCGAACTGGCCATGATGGGAGCCTCTGTGTGCACCGTTTATGGCTGGATCATCCTTCGCCAAATCGTGAAAGATGGGTCCGTTTCCCCGATTATGGCCAACGGCATAAGCATGCTGATTGGGGGCCTAATTGCCCTGGCCCACTCCTTCCTGGTGGAAAATTGGAACCCCATCCCCGTCTCCTCCTCAGGCATGGCTCCCTTCATTCAGGGGACCCTGATCATGACCCTCATTTCAAATATCATCTGCTATAACCTTTACGGCCTCATGCTCAAGCGCTTTACGGCAACCTTCCTCTCCTTCATGGGCCTCCTCAGCCCCATTTTCGCCTCTCTCAACAGCTGGTTTTTCCTGGGAGAACCCCCCTCCCCCACTATTTTCCTTTCCACTGGAGTCCTCTCTATCGGCCTCTGGCTCATCTATAGCGCCGAACTCCGCCAAGGATATATACAAAAACAAGTCGCAACTGGGTCGACCTCTTAGAGAAAATCGGAAAACGGAAACGCAAACGTTCACGAAATATTTTACTCCAATGCTGAACTTGCCATTAAGTGCAATTACGTCTATATTGTCTGGCAACTAAGGACGGTGTTATGTCGGTACAAAAGATTTCAACCTTAATAGCTCTTTCTTTAATGACTTCTCCTATTGCCCCCAGGGCATTAGACACCAAACCAGCAACCCTCATTTCCGATTCATCGCCTCGGGCCTCGAATCGGAGGATGCAGCACCTCCTAGCCCAAGCGCCTCAAATCCAGCCCATGGGAATGTATGTAGGACAACTGCAAGAGAGATGGCAATTCCCCTCCGACCACCTCCCCATCGGCATGACCTATCAAGACGTCCATATTGCTTCTTGGAACGTCCTCGATGCTGAATATATGAATTGGGTAATTGAAAAAGATTCACAAGGTTTAAAACGGTCTCTGATTGTGGACGAGCACATCTACATCGGCGATACGGGATTAACGGTTCGGGACCAGCATGTTGCCAATCTCGTTGTCCAAATGATCAACCACCCAACCCATCCCCGAAGCCTCCTCTCATTGCAGGAGTGCAGCAAGCCCTTCACCGATTATCTGCAAACCCAACTCCCGCCCCATTTTCAGGTCATCCTGAACGATGGCAATGTCATCGTCGTCGATACCACCCGCTTTGAAGTCGTCGATGCGACAGCTGTTTCGGGAGTCTTTTCTGGAGATGAACGCTCTTTTCAAGATCTCGTTCTTCGTAACCGCGACTCGCAGGAGCCGCTGCGCATTCTCAATGCTCACCTACCCGGAGATCCCAAAGGCCCCGCCCGTTACGAGTTTCTCCAATATCTCGCAACCACGTATAACCCTACCGTTCCAACTATTGCGATGGGAGACATGAATTTCAATGAATTAGAGATGAACGACGCCATCTTCCAGGCGTTCAGTGTTTCACCCTTTTCGCTCTATTCGCCCTATTGCACCAACATCTCGGTGGCTGCGGGACCCAATCCCTTTTTCTCCAAAGCCATTGACCACTTCATCTCGACTGAAGACATCAAATTAAATGCCCCAGATGAAGTCATGACCGGATTAAAAGCGACTCACGAACTCTTAAATTAAGGAGCGGCCAAGAGGCCGCCCCAAAAGAGCACTATCTCTTAGATCTAACCCACATGAATAAGCGATAAAGAGCTGCTAGCCCGAACAAGATATAGATGATTCGGGTTAGCGGAGACATCATTTCACCGCTGCCATTGAAGATAGAACCGATCAGATCGAAGTTTAAAACTCCAATCAGACCCCAGCAGATACCAGCAATGATCAACAGAACCAATACAATGGCATCCAAAGTTTTTGTATGACGCATAAAGGACCTTCCTTTTGAGTACCTTAATCCCCAAATAAATGAATGGTCCTAATTTTGTATACATAAATGACATGAAGAATCGGGAATCTGGCAAGGAGGCGCCCTGAATTTGAGTCAGCGAAGCGGCGTCGAAGCAGCTAAACTTAAAAAGTTTAGCGATGCAGACGGATCTCAAATTCAGTGGCTGTCCGACGCCGCCCAGGGGTCCCTAATTAACGCTTCGATAATTGGGGAAGGGGCGTCGCCAGAAACCGATTGTTCAGGTTATTTGTGTATATATTAAAATCGTAGATCTGCCGAAACTGTGACAGCCTCTTCATCGATAAGGCGCCATTCGAGATTGAGCATGGCGTACTGACCATTTGAAAGTCCGCAACCCAAAAGCAGACCCACAGGCTCACGGTTCTCAAACGAGTTATTTCCAGAACCATTCGCGGCCACGGGCACAGGAAAGTTACTCAAAAAACTCCGCGCATGCATGTATTTAAATCCGATATATGGAGTGAAGTATCTGATTTTGTAGGAGATATCGAAGCTCACCTGCCATTCTCGCCAGTGGAAAAAGGCTCCTCCCACGGGTGTCTGAAGACCATCAAAAGTCAATTGGGCCGGTTCATAATTGGAAGAGGAATATCTTCCGCCAACCCCTAAAAAGGTATTGCTCCATTGGTAAAGGATAGCCCTTGCCCCGACCGCCCATAAGAAATCCCAGCTCGATTCTAAATGCAACCGGTGGATAGTGCCATCCTCAATCTGGATTCTCCAGTTGCTTTTTGTCTTTGAGCTGCCAAAAACGCCAAACACATCCAAGCGGTTTAGGAAATTAAAAGTGACGGTTCCGGAATTTGTGTCTTGCTCGTAGCAATCGACCCTTCCCGTTCCCTCGTTGAATTGCTCCATTCTTCCATCGGCGACGAAGTCTCCCTCATACCCTCCCCTTACGTCGATCCAACTATTGCAAGGGATGAAGAAACCAACCTGGAGGATCTCAGGTCCCGCTGTATTTCCGATAGGGGCGGCATACATTCCCCCCATCAAGCACAAAGCAAACCATGTAGTTAATTTCTTCATACAGAAACTACATACTACACCATAGTTAAAAAGAAAAGCCGTTTCCGACCCGTTCAGGCAAAAAAAAGCCCTCGGCTATAAACCGAGGGCGAATGAAAATCTGGCGG
>CAYWKW010000014.1:0-28734 GCA_964458995.1 uncultured bacterium
CAAATAAGGCTTTTGACATTGTGAAGGAAAAGCTATTGGGTTATCCGGAATACCAGGAAACTGGCCTGAAATGCCATCCTCTAGAAAGCGAAAAACCCCAGCTTACGCCGAGGCTAGACGCCGATCGGGAACTCCCGATCCACTTATAAGACCCATGATACTAGACGGTAAGAGAAAAGGTCAAGAGCCAAGATTTCTTAATGGGGGTTGAGTTTGGGCATAGCGGCCAATGTCATAATGGAGCTATCTTACGGTAAAAGGGATTGAAAATCTACGGTTGCATATTTTGGCTGTAGGGCCACTGCTCAGATTTTTGTTGCGTGATATTCTGACATGCAGGTATAGGTGTTCTCAGCGGGTATGGATGTTCTTATCTGCTTAGAGAGGGGGGGGTGAATGAATCGATTTGTAGCGATGATTGGAGGGCTTCTGTATGCCCAAAGTGTGTTAGGAGTAATTACTATACCGCCCGGAGACTCTGTGGCGCTACAGGCCGGCCCTGATATGTCTTACACCGTGCAGGGGGGGGGGAAAGCGATAGTAGATGGGGGTGTAGTATTTGGTCTTCATTTTGACAGCCTAATATTCGAGCATGAGAGCATTTTATCTCTTACTAACCCCGTCTACCTCTCTCATACCGGCAATGTGGTAGATATCAATGTGGATGGGGAGCTGCGCTTCGGAGCTGTTGATGGGACTGTTAATCCCACAATCAATATAGAAACACTGCTGCACGATGATCTGCCCTACGTCTTCTTGCAGCTGTTGACGGGGAGCGGGGCAACAAGATTAATCAATAATGCCACTCTTACAAATGATAACTTTGGTAATAT
Source organism: uncultured bacterium (assembly GCA_964458995.1). Taxonomy (GTDB): domain Bacteria; phylum Chlamydiota; class Chlamydiia; order Chlamydiales; family SM23-39; genus REEB52. The sequence continues at coordinate 834 of CAYWKW010000014.1, forward strand.
TAATTTTGTTGCAGAAACACCTGGTTATATACTCACTACCTATCCAGTTCAGAGTAATCTCATATCCATTCAAATAAGGAAAATCAAAGGCACTAGCGGCGCCTCAAACAGCACCGCTTTTATCAATGCAACGGCAGCAGCTGTAGCAGGTAGAGCTAGTGCATCTTCACATCGCGCGGGGACTCTCGTTGGATTGGTGTTTCAAAAAGCCCTTTTTGGACCTGATGAAGAATATCTAGTGCAAGCAACAGACAGCGTAGCGCCTCAGGGAAGCGTTGTAGCATTTGCTAGAAATGGTAAGCATCATGCGATTTGGATGAGAGGCGTAGGGCGAAAATCGCATCAGGATCCAATTCATTTTTTTCCTTCCTATGAGATTAGCACATGGGGAGATTCGATAGGGTATGATTATATGTACGATGAGGGAATGGTATCTGGCTCTTTGGGATATGTGCATAGTTTTGTCAAAGAAGGATCAAGAGCGGGAAGCGGGATTGTAAATGCTGGGGTTGCGGGGATTAAAGGGGCCGCGTACTTGCCTAGATCTTGCTTTTTTGAATATGGCCTTGTGGGATCAGTGAACTTCAACCATTTCAAACGGCATGTATTTGACGAGACAGCTAATAGTTCTTTCAAAAGCTATGTGCTAGATCCTCATCTTGATGCTGGCGTTGATTTCAAGTACAAAGATTGGTTTGTACTCGAGCCTTTTCTATCGACCGATTTTATTTTTGGCTTCCAGGGAGCTTATGATGAGCACGGTGCAGGGCAATATGACCAACATTATGCTACCAACAATACGGGTGTTTTCCGCTTGGAGCCCGGTTTCAACTACTTCCAATACTGGATGGGAGATTGGGGTGCGGTGATTTTACGCGAAAAAACAAGCTATGTGTTAAAAGAGCCAATGTATGGAACCCAAACGACCACCTCATTACTCACTAATCCGGGCGATATAGTCGTCGAGTCTGGTCTTTTTAGACAAAATCTATTTTCTGTCGCTGGCCAACTCTTTGGCCGCTTTCGTCAGGGAACCTTTGTTTCTGTTTCGTATCGAGGAGAATGGGGTAATGGGTTTGATATGAATGAATTGCACCTCCGAATAGGTCAGTATTTTTAGCCTTGCATTAAATAGAAAATTCAATGGAGCTATGTTACGGTAAAAGGGTTGAACTGCATACGGAGAGCGATTTTTGGAGACATGAAGCTGAAAGAATTTAGGCGGTTGTTTCGGTATATATGTTCACAACCAATGACTTGCGATGCATGAAACTATTTTTTGTCCAGTACAAAGATTAAAATGTTTGGATAACTGGGTTATGATGTAGGTTTCCAGCTCTTTGGGCTTTTGGATTTTTTTGGGGAGAAGAATGGTTTGGCGAAGGGTCTCTTTCCCTTTTTGCTGTTCAGCTATGAAAGAGAGCTGGCTGAATTTGAGAAGCGAAAAATGGTGAGCCGATGCAAAGACCCGGACTCGGGTAAGATGGTAGAGCCAGATCACAGGTTCGGGGGGCTCGCCAAAGCGGTCCTTCATTTCAGTGAGAAGCTCGTCGACTTCGGCAAATGACATCGCTTCGCCCAGGCGGTGATAGAGCTCCATGCGTAAGGAAACTTCATTGATGTAATCTTCGGGAAGCCGCGCGTCAAAGTTGAATTCCAGTTTCGTTTCATTGAATGAAATGGGAACCTGTTTTTTGAGAGCGTCGATGGCCCTTTTTAACATTTTACAATAGAGATGGAAGCCAATGGCCGAGACTTGGCCCGATTGCTGTACGCCGAGGATGTCGCCAGCGCCGCGGATTTCGAGGTCGCGCATGGCAATCTTCATGCCGCCGCCATAGCCGCCCGCTTCAACGAGCGCATTGAGACGCTTGCGGGCCGGTTCGGGAAGGCGCGCGTTTTTGGGGATGAGGAAATAGGCATAGGCAGCTCGGTTCCAGCGGCCGACGCGTCCGCGGAGTTGGTAGAGGTCGGCGAGGCCGTAGGTGTCGGCGCGGTCGATGAGGATGGTGTTGGCGTTGGGGACGTCGATGCCGTTTTCAACAATGGTGGTCGCAAAAAGGATGTTGATTTCACCCTGTCTAAAGCGGTGAAAGAGGGAGTCGACGGCATCCGTGTCCATTTGCCCATGGACAACGCCAATGCGGGCGTTGGGAACGAGTTTTTGAATGTGTTCAGCGCGGGTGTAGATCGATTCGACGCGATTGTGAATGTAAAAGGCTTGCCCGCCGCGGGAAAGTTCCCGCAGAAGGGCATTTTGGATGAGTTCGGGATCGGTCTCGGCAATGATCGTTTTGACGGGAAGGCGGTCTTGCGGCGGCGTGTTGATCACCGACATGTCGCGGGCATGGACAAGAGACATGTAGAGCGTGCGGGGAATCGGAGTGGCAGAGAGCGTGAGGCAATCGACGTTGGCTTTGAACTTCTTGAGGTGTTCCTTGGCTTTGACTCCAAAGCGCTGCTCTTCATCGATGATGATCAGCCCAAGCTCTTTAAATTTGACGTCTTCGGAAAGGAGGCGATGGGTTCCAATAAGAATATCGATTTTTCCCTGTTTGACCTTGGCGAGGATCTCTTTGACTTCTTTGGGCGTCTGAAATCGGGAGACAACGCCCACAGCGATCGGGAAACCGCCCATCCTTTGAGAAAAGGTCTCAAAATGCTGCGTAGCCAAAACGGTTGTGGGGACGAGGACCGCTACTTGCTTTTTCCCATCGGCGACAGCTTTAAAGGCAGCTCGCATGGCCACTTCGGTTTTCCCATAGCCCACATCGCCGCAAATGAGGCGGTCCATCGGCTTTTCAGAAATCATATCGTCTTTTAAGGCTTGGATCGCGAGCGCTTGATCTTGCGTCTCGATGTAGGGGAAATCGCGCTCAAATTGGGAGGTGATCTGACTGTCGGGTGGATAGCGAAAGCCTCCCTGAACGGCTCTCTCTGCGTAAAGTTGAAGGAGTTCGTTTGCATAGCCGACGATTTGCGCTTGGGCGTTAGCGCGGGTCGCTTGCCATCGTTTGCCGCCGAGTTGACTTAAGCTGGGGGGCTCTTCTTTTGAGCCGATATAACGGGAGACGAGATAGGCTTGAGAGAGGGGGACAAAGAGCTTGCTGCTGTCGGCATATTGCAGAGAGAGAAATTCTGTCTCCTGGCCGAGATGATTGGTGTGCTTTTCCATGCCGAGATAGCGCCCGATGCCACTATGGAAATGGACTACGAGATCGCCCGGAGAAAGTTCGTGGAATTCGGCTGCAGGAGTGTGGTAGGTGCTGCGCCATTTTTGTCTGCGGATGCGGGAGCGATGAGAGAGCTCCACATTGGGAACGACAACGAGCTTGTCGAGGCAATATCCCGATGTTAAATAGCCTCTTTCCCACCTCGTATTTTTAGGGAGAGTGATACTCGAGAGCTGCTTTTTGACCTCCACTTCTTCGGTCTCATTCGCATTTAAAAAGAGGAAAGAGAGGTTGGGATCGGGCGACTCTTCGGGATTGAAGCAGTGCTCCACTTTGAAAAACCGGTGGGGGAAATGCTTTGCCTTAAATTTGTGGTTGAACATTTCGAACCGCTCTTCAAGATGAAATTCGGTGCAAAAGATCTGCTGCTGTTTGTCCCATTTTTTTAAGAGATCTTCTAGCTGATAAAAAAAGAGCGACTTGGCGGCGGGCATATTTTTAAGGCCTACATAGCTATCTTCAATGGCTAAGAGGTCGTCCCAGAAAATGATCGGATCGTCGAGATAGTCAAAGATGCTGACCAAACGGTTCGCTTTTTGTAAGAGGGGCATCTCTTTGGCGGGACATAAAAAGATCTCATCCACTTTTGCAACCGTTTTTTGCCCGACGGGATCAAAGGTGCGGATCTGTTCGATTTCATCGCCAAAAAATTCGATGCGGAAGGGATCGCTGGAGGCGACGGGAAAAAGATCTAAAATACCGCCTCGCAGAGCAAATTCTCCCTTGTCTGCAACCACGGCGGATCGATTGTAGCCGAGCGAAGTTAGCAATTCGGGAAGCGTGTTAAAAGAGATTTTGGTCCCTTTTTTCCACCGGTGCAATAGAGGAGAAACCGACTCCTTGGGAATGATCTTTTGCAAAAGGGAAGCCAAGGGACAAAGCACAACTGAGCGCTTTTTACGACGAATGAGAATGTCCAACGCCTCAAATCGTTTGCCGATGATGTCGGGGCTCGGGGCGATCTCCTCGCCGGGAAGCGTCTCCCATGCGGGGAATTCCACAGCTGTGCCGGGGCAAAAGTAGGAGAGGTTATCAAAAAAGCGATCCTCTCTCGTTCCGCCCGTGATGAGCAGGACGGAGCGCTTTTTTACGGCCTCGCTGGCAAGAAGGGCTTTGGGGGATTCCCAGAGACCCTCTATTAAAATTGATTCATCGGGAAGCATCTTTTATCAATTGACGGATCTTATCGAGCGCTTTGGGAAGGCCGTGGGGATCTTTACCGCCCGCTTGCGCCAGGTTTTGTTTTCCACCGCCGCCGCCTTGGATGAAGGGGGCTGCTTCCTTAATGAGAGCTTGCGCATTGATGTTTTTTTGCACAAGATCGGGGCTCACTGCAACGAGCAGCTGGCATCTTTCGCCGATCGTCGCGCCGAGCGCCACGACTCCCGATTTCATCTGCGTGATTAGATCGGTTGCAAACTCACTTAAATCTTCTGAAGCAATGGCAATTTCCGTGGCAATCAGAGCAATCGATCCCATTTTCTCTTTGTGGGAGAGACATTTTTCCAACAATTGCTTCAGCTGTCCTTTCCGGAAAGTTTTGAGCTCTTGAGCAAGGAGCCTGTTTTCATCAATGAGATCTTGCAGCTTTTCGGGGATCGATTGAACGGGCGATTTGAGTTTTTCTGCCAAACTGGCGAGGAGATCTTCCCCTTGCTGCACCGCCATTTCTGCATAGCGGCCCGTGACAGCCTCTATTCGACGCACGCCAGCGGCAATGCTGCTCTCTTTGATAATTTTAAAAAGACCGATGGTCCCCACTCGCGTTGTGTGCGTTCCGCCGCAAAGTTCTTTGGAGAAGTCGATATCGATCACACGGACCTTCTCTCCATACTTTTCGCCAAAGAATTGCTTGATATCGCTCCGCTTTTGCGCCTCGTCGTATTTCAGCTCATAGGCCTCTACCGGCTCGTCGGTGCGGATCTTTTCATTGACAAGATTTTCGATTGATCGTAACTCACTGGCGCTTAGGGACTTATGGTGACTAAAGTCGAAGCGCAACCGCTTCTCATCCACCAGCGATCCGGCCTGTTTGATGTGTTCGCCCAAAACTCTTTGCAAAGCCCAATGGAGCAGGTGAGTGGCGGTGTGATTGTTTTGGATCTCTTTGCGCCGCTCTTCGTCGATGTGCGCGTGCACTTTGTCGTTTTTGCGCAAAACACCAGGCCCCATCTTTCCCAAATGGGCGATGACGCCCGGGAAGGGAGCTGTGCAATCGTAGACTTGAAAGTTTCCAATCGTTCCCGTATCGCCGACCTGGCCCCCCATTTCCGCGTAGAAAGGAGTCTTATCCAGAATCACGAGCCCCTCTTGTCCCTCTTTGATCTCATCGGTGAATTTCCCATCGACGACAAGAGCCCAGACATGCGCCTCGCTACTCGCTTTCTGATAGCCTTCAAAAACGCAAGATTTGTGCGTTCGGGTGAAATCGCTAAAGAAGTTTTGACCGAATTGCTGGGCAGCTGTTTTGTGAGCCTTTCTCGACTTTTCTTTGGCCTCTTCTTCCAATTGCTCATACTTGGCCAAATCGACGCTCAAGTTTTCATCTTTGGCAATGAGCAAAATTTCTTCGAGAGGAAAGCCGTAGGTATCTTTCAATTTAAAAGCGTCGACGCCAGCAATCTTTTGCCCCGTTTTTTGCGACCGTTCGATCACTTGTCCCAGCAGCTGACCGCCTCGGGTCAATGTGCGGATGAAGGCCTCTTCTTCCAACGTTAAAATTTCGGCAATGCGTCCCTGAGCCACTCTCAATTCGGGAAAATCTTCGCCCATCAAAGAGACCAATTTGGGCAGCACCTCGGCCAAAAACGGTTTTTGCAGCCCCAACATGCGGCCATAGCGCACCGCTCTTCTCAATATTTTCCTCAATACGTAGCCCCGGTCGGTATTGCTCGGCTGAACCCCGTCGGCGATCGCAAACGACAAACTCCGGATGTGGTCGGCCACCACATGAAAAGGGGCCTCGCCCTCATAGTTCCTACCCGAGATCTGCTCTACCTGGGCGATCAACCCCCGTAGAATATCGGTTTGGAATACCGTATCGACGCCCATCCTCAGAGCGACGACCCGCTCGAGCCCCGATCCCGTATCGATCGACTGTTTCGGCAGCGGCTCCATTTTGCCGCCAGCGTCCCGGGAAAACTGCATGAAAACCAAGTTCCAAAACTCGAGGTACCGCTCGCCCGAGACGTCCTCTTTCGGACTCTTGGCAGGACCATGCTTTTCGCCGCGGTCATACAACAGCTCTGAGCAAGGGCCGCAGGGACCCGTATCGCCCATGGCCCAAAAATTTTCCTTTTCGCCGAAGCGGACGATCTTTTTTGAAGGAATATGCTTTTCCCACAAAGCGAAAGCCTCATCGTCGTCTTTGTAGACGGAGACCCAAACCTTTTCAGGGTCAAAGCCATACACATGGCAGACTACATCCCAAGCGTACCCGATCGCCTCTTTCTTAAAGTAGTCGCCGAACGAGAAGTTCCCCAACATTTCGAAGAAGGTGCAGTGCCTGCTCGTATGGCCCACATTGTCCAAGTCGTTGTGTTTACCGCCGACGCGGATGCATTTTTGGGTTGTTGCCGCCCGTGTATAATCTCTTTTTGATTTCCCTAGAAAAACGTCCTTGAACTGGTTCATCCCTGCGTTGATGAACAGCAGGGTTGGATCATCATGAGGAACCACAGGGGAAGAGGGGACAATTGTGTGTCCCTGGGACTTGAAGTATTTTAAAAAGGCGCGGCGGATCTCTTGCGAGAGCATACATTCCTGTAGAAAGTTGCGTACAATATTAAGGCAACTTTGAGGAAAAGTCAAACAGCTAAGATTTTTTTGAAGCCTTCTCTTCTCGATCTGGACCGATGATGACGGCGGTGAAGGCGATGAGAGTTTGATTCACAAAAAAGCCCATGACCCACACCGTGACGGAACCAATGAGAACCGGAACTAATCTAGTGGTTGCTGAATTCTCTCTTTTCCAATGAATGGTGCGGTGCAGGTAATTGGTTGGAATTTTGCGGTTGCATTTTGGAAATGCGCGTGGAACGGGTTGGACAAGCATGAATTGCCCCCAAAAATTTGAGCGGAGAACATAAGAGATGCAAGATTATTTTGTAAAGACACAAAATTCTGCCGCTTGATAATGTCATGCACATGAAACTTAAAAACGAGAAACTCTTTCGTCAGCAATGCTTCATCGATGGCCATTGGAAAAATGCCATTTCGAATGAGTCTTTTGAAGTGATCAATCCAAGCAAAGGAACTGTGGTTGGCCATGTTCCTAAAATGGGAGCAGTGGAAACAAGAGCGGCGATTGATGCTGCTGAGAAGGCATTTCCTGCGTGGCGCGCAAAAACTGCCAAAGAACGGGCGCTTCTTCTTCGCAATTGGTACAATCTCATTCTAGAAAACATCGATGATTTAGCTGCCCTTATGACCACCGAGCAAGGAAAACCTCTTGCGGAGGCAAAAGGGGAGCTCGTTTACGCTGCCAACTTTGTGGAGTGGTTTGCCGAAGAGGCGAAGAGAACGTATGGCGATGTGATCCCCGCCTCCGTTGCGTCGCAGCGGATCTTTGTCATCAAACAGCCCGTCGGAGTTGTGGGCGCCATCACTCCTTGGAATTTTCCCAGCTCCATGATCACCCGAAAATGCGCTCCCGCTCTGGCTGCAGGCTGCACTCTTGTTCTCAAACCCGCAGAGGCCACGCCCTTCTCTGCATTTGCCCTTGCAGAACTCGCTGAAAAAGCGGGCATACCTGCTGGCGTTCTGAATATTCTCACTGGAGATCCTGTCGCTATTGGCAAAGAGATGACAGCCAACCCAAAAGTGAGAATCATCACCTTCACTGGATCGACTCGCGTTGGGAAACTTCTCATGGCGCAAAGCGGCTCCACAGTGAAAAAGATCTGTTTAGAGTTGGGGGGAAGCGCGCCTCTCATCGTATTTTCTGACGCCGATCCGCAAATGGCTTTAGAAGGACTGATGCTCTCCAAGTTCCGAAACTCGGGGCAAACCTGTATTTGCGCAGATCGCATTTTTGTGGAGAGCTCCATCTATGATGAATTCGCGGAGCAGATTGTGAAAAGGGTCCGAGCACTAAAAGTAGCGGATGGATTTGATCCGGAGGCCAAGCTGGGGCCATTGATCAATGAAGCTGCGGTGGAGAAAGTGGAGGCGCACATTTCCGATGCGGTGGCAAAGGGAGCGCGCATTCTTTGCGGGGGAAAGAGACACCCTCTGGGCAAAACCTTTTTCGAGCCGACGGTTTTGACTCATGTCAAGCCCAACATGCGGATTGCGAGGGAAGAGACTTTTGGTCCTGTAGTTCCGCTCATCGCGTTCAATACGGAGCAAGAGGCCATCACTATGGCCAACGACACAGAATATGGCCTGGCCTCCTATCTTTTCAGCCGCAATATCGATCGGGTCATCCGCGTCAGCGAGCAATTGGAATTTGGAATGGTCAGCGTCAATGGGGGTATTTTTTCCAGTGAAGTCTCTCCCTTCGGCGGCATTAAAGAATCGGGCCTGGGCCGCGAAGGATCCAAATACGGTATCGACGAGTACCTCGAAATGAAGACGATTATCCTGACAATTAAGTGAGACTTAATCAGGCTTTCGCAATCTTTGCTCAGTGTCATTCAGCATAGCCAAAACCTCATCAGCTGATCGGATTGTGCGCTCACTCGGCGCATCTGGATCTACTACTAGTAAACGCTTTAGAAGGGGTATGAAGAGTTTTGCAAAATCACCCTTGCACTCACGATCAATAATGGCATCGACTGTGTCTTGCGTAAACTGTGCAATCTGAGAGAACATCCCCTCTGGATTTTTTGCAGTACAAACAATCTCCGAAAGCGTGAGTTGTCGGGGATCGATTAAAGTAAAGAAAGCTTGGCCTAGCGCCCACCAATCTTGGCTTTCACGCGACGTGGTTTTTTGTAAGTTTTTTTGCCCAATCAGCTCGCATTTTTTCTTAGACATGTAATACGGGGTTCCTCGAAGTACGATGGGAAAAAGGCCGGTGCTATCAGCAAAGCCCAAATCGGCAGTTTTGGCGTGAAGAAAAGGCTCTCCCTTTTCTTCGTATAACAAAATATTGTGTGGCTTAATATCCATGTGAGCGATCTGTAATTCATGCAGATGCTTGAGCCCGCGAGTCATATCGCGCATCCAAGTGAGAATTTGGCCTGAATCTATCTTATGATTAACTCGAAGCTCATTCTTTACAAATGTATTGAGGTCGCCTTTAGGACAATATTCGAGAAAGATATATGCTTTAATTCCATGCCTGACTGATACCAGTTCAGCTTGATCAAGCAATTGGACAATCTCTCTTTTCCCTTTGGCGCTAGAAAGAGATCGGACTTCAGCGAGATAATATGAGTAAAGATTACTAGACTCTTTCTTGACATTTCCAATTCGGATCACTTTCACCGCTGCCGGGGTGTTCGTGTTCAAGTTAAGGGCGAGCCTGATTGTAGAGGATGCTCCCCACCCGCGCTTACCCAGCATCAGGTATTGATTAACGGACCGATCAGTAGGGATGACTATAATAGAGCGGCAAAGGTCCTTCCCGTCTCTTTTTACCTTAAATGCCCCTTCGCAACGAGAGGGGATATGACCGCGAACTTGATTAAGCTTTCTGAGCTGCTCCTCATTCAGAACACGGCCAAGAGATCGAATTGCATTCCGTAATTCATGAGTTGGTTGTATGCTACTAAGTGCTGCCATAATTAACAGATATTATATATAGTTGTCTAGTTTTTTACAATATCTAAGCTTTGATTCAAGCGGGTAAGATTTTAAGAAATTTGACTTTCGCAGCATCCATGATTTGAGTCAGTTTCAAAAATATCTCGTTCTCATTGCGGCGCGCGCAGGTCAATTATTTAATCTGAGTGAAATCGGGAAGGAGTGTGGAATTTCCCAAACGACTGCAAAAGATTGGCTTATACTTCTGCAAGCCACATCCATTATTCATCTCTTTGTAGACACAGGATTACTTTGTTATTTGTTGCGAATCGAAACGGCATCACTGCCGAACACTGGACATTCGGCCTTTGAATCGATAAAACCACAAGATTGGGCTGAGCGTAAATACATTTCCTATGACAATCAGGAACAAATAGCGCATGGGGCTGCCGATGTCGATATGGGGCGGCGGGAAAAAGGAGATGATGATAGTGACGATTGAGCCGGTCAGTCCAAAGAGAGAAAAGACCCATTTGGCGGAGGATTTAAGAAGCTTGATCCCAGAACAAAACATCAGGATGTACATGAGCATATACAACTCTGTGCTGAGGGCCGTGAGGAACCAAAAAAATTCTCCTATATTGGGAAGGAGAAGAAATAAGAGACAAATAAGGCTTACTAGGAGCGCTTGAATGAGTAGAATGCTTGAGGCCACGTTGACCCGATTGGTTCGTGTAAAGAAGGCAGGTAGAAAGCCATATTCAGCTGCTTGAAGAAGACCCTTTGCTGGCGATATCAGCCAATTCACCATTGTTCCAATAGATCCTAGCGCAATCGAAAGTGCTACGAGTGGCGTTAAAGAATTAAGACCAAAAAGAGAAAAAAAATTGCTGAAGACTTGTACCACGCCAGAGATGAGATTGATTTCCTCTTTGGGTAAAACTAAGGCAATGGATAAGGTACTTAGGCCCATGGATAGGAAGATGTAAAAGGCTGCAATGAGAGTGGCTCTCGGGAAATTTTTTTGGGGCTGATGAATCTCATTGAGGTGAACGCCTGAAAGCTCCATCCCTAAAAATGAGGCCATGATAGCGACAAGAGAGGTCCAACTCGCTGTGTTTGTGAAGTTGGGAAGCATCTCTTCGGGAGTGAGATGAATTTGGAGAGGCTGTTTGGAAATGACCCAAATGGCGCCAAGTAGGATGAGAAGTCCCATCGGCAAAATGGTCCCTATAAGAGAGCAAACATTGGTGAATTTTGAAGAGACTTGAATGCCTTTCAAATTGATCCACGTAAGCGCCCAAAAAAGAATTAGAATAAAAGAAATGAGGTAGACGTTGTTTTCTGCAAGTTCGGGATATAAAAGATAAGCAGAGGCTCCGGCAATGAAGGAGAGCATCGTGGGATACCAAACAATCGTGTTGATCCATTGCAGCCAAATTGCAGCCATGGCAAAGCGTTCCCCAAAGGCTTCTCCTACCCAATGATAAACACCCCCCTTTTGTGAAAAAAGAGTGGATAATTTTGCAGAGATGTAAGCCGTTGGGAAGAGAAAGAAAATGGCTGCAAACAAGAAGAAAAAAACCAGCGGGCTACCAAAGAGAGCCGCCGCTGGCATGTTTTTCATGTTATCGATTGCAGAAATGATCAAAATGAGAAGAGAGAAAAAGGGGAGTTTATTTTTCATAAAAAAACCCTTCTCCATAAAGAACGACTTCATCGGATCCCAAATGGATTTTTAAAGATCCCCCAGGCGTGGAAACTTGCATTTCTCCTTCATTTTGTATCCATGAGGCACAGGCAATCGAGCCGGTGCCGCATGATTTGGTTAGCCGTTGAACGCCCCGTTCATAGGTTTTTACATGAATTTGATTCTGATCTAGGAAGTGCCAAGCATTGATGCTAATCCCCAATGGGAAAAGATTTTTGTTCTGATTGAGCTCTTTACCCAGAGCATCGAGTTCCAGATCGCTCATAGCGCCTTCTACGACCAAATGGGGCTCCAGCATCTCTACGTATTGAAAGGCGTGCTGCTTTTTAAACCAGTCAAGGTCGGTAACGAACCGCTCATTCCAGTCAAAAGTGGCCGCAGGAAGCGTGATCGAATAGGTCTCTTCGCCATGATTTTGTAGCAGATGAAATCCCCTCTTGATCCTCAAATAGTATCGGTCAAAAAAAGGATAATAATTGAACAGATAGGCGGCGCAAGCGAGCGAGCCATTGCCGCAAAATTCACCAAAAGCGCCATCGAGTCCCAAGACAACCATCTGAGCCGAAAAGGCGCCCCCTTCAACCAAGCCATTCACCAAAAGGAGTGCATCGTCTCTTTGAGTTTCCATCAAGCATTGATGCGCCTTCCGAATGAGTTTGGGGGTGAGTTGCTTCATTTTCAAACAGTCGAATAAAACAAAGGTGTTCTGACACGCTTCAGCAAAGAATGTTTTCATAGCTTCTCCACGCTGACGGAAGTGATTCTCCCATCAACAGTTCCTTTGATGGAAAAAACGGGCTTCATAGTTTGGAAAAAGGGCCCATCCACAGAGTAGATATCCTGGTAGGCGGCTGGATACAAAACAGTGCTCGTTTTTTGAGGTTTAAAAGGTTTCGAATGAGAAATGGGTTTAAAAAGGGCCTCTGGTGAAAGGGTTTTCGTACATTGGCCCAATTTAAATGCGTTCATGTAAAATTCCGCATATTGGCAAAAAGCGACCGGATTTCTATTCAAAAAGAAATCGGCTTCGTTTTCCGAAAAATTTGTTAAGAGCGCAAATTTTAAGCTCCCTTCGCACAACACATAGTCGAGCGGAAGAGACCCTTTAAGAACTTGATGAACTTTCTTGGCTCTAGGAAGGACGCCTTCACCTACTCCATCGTTACTTAAAAATTGGCAAACGGTCTCTTCTCCAATGCCAATTGCCTCGCCATCTAAATAGGTCCTATTTGGATCTTTCAAATCGAGAACGACTACGGAGGGGTCGGTAAGTTTCTTTCCATCCAACTTTTTAACAGCTGCTTTGATCCCATTCTCATCTTGATGGTGGAAAAGAGCCCGATCTTTACTTGTGAAAAACCCATCAGAACAAACCCCGTTTTGGGAAAAGATATCCCAAGTGACTCCTGCTTCTACAGGCGATTGTTGGACAAAAACGGAACTTTTTTTGGCAAGGATGTCTTTATCCTCACCTAAAAAATGAACATCCAGTTGGTACGTCTCTTGATGTAGAGGTGTTAAAGAAAAAGCGGAACTAGAAATAGCTTGCATGGACATATAAAAATTCTCTTTTTTGGTTCGTGAGTTTAAAAAAATATTGGATGAAAAAGGGTTATTCGGGGGCTAGCCCCGGCGGAGACGGCGAACGAAAAGAGAATTTTTTACGGACTGATTCATGACTGAATAGTAACAAACTCTGTATTTTTATGCAACATACAACATGAAAATTGAATATTTATTTTCAAATCTGAAGGCCCATCGCCGCTCTCCCACTCTTGCTAAAAATAAATTTTGACTTCAAGTTTGACATATGTCATTCTTTCTGATAAAATGAAAGAAGTCGAGGTCTATTATGTCGGAACGCATGAAGGGGCGCCTTACTAGCAAATACATTGAGATCGTTGTAGGTATTCCTGGCATGCAAGAATCTACCTATAAAATTCCCAATACTGCCAATGCAAAAGAACATTTAAAGAACTTTTTGAAAAAGATTTCTGTAAATTCTGTACCTTGGAGGGAATTAGCAGCTGAAAGAATTTCACGCTTTTCAGAAGCTGGTTTAGTCTTAAGAGGGGCTCGATATCGCGAGGGAATTTCACAAAAGGAATTGGCTAAGAAATGTGGGGTTTCTCAAGATAATTTATCAAGAATGGAAAATGGCAAACGTGCCATTGGCGAGGAAGTTGCCAAAAAACTAGCCAAAGCTCTTCGTTTAGATTACACGTTGCTCCTGACCAAAAAAAGAAAGAACAAGGGTATCAAGTGAAAAACAGAGAGTGGTCGAAGTCTGTCATGAGGCTCTGATGAAATCGATTCAAATAGTAAAACCGGGTGTTCTGATTTGTGAAATAGGGAACACATGATTCTCATCACAGAGGGGGGCCACGAAATTTTGACCATTTGATCAAAAAGCAAAAGTGGCTTACAATCTCCCCCCAAAAGTTAAGGGTTTTATGGACGACGATTTAAAGAAGCAGCTCGGCAAGATCGCCGGCACGATTCGGCAACTCTCGATGGAAGCGGTGCAAAAGGCCAACTCAGGCCACCCGGGGATGCCGATGGGCTGCGCCGAGCTGGGCGCCTATCTGTACGGCGTCTTGCTGAGGCATAATCCAAAAAATTCTAAATGGGCCAATAGAGACCGCCTGGTCCTTTCCGCTGGACACGGCTCCATGTGGCTCTACTCGTGCCTCCATTTGGCCGGCTTCAAGCTCCCCATGGATGAGATCAAGCGCTTCCGCCAGCTCCATTCGATCACTCCCGGCCACCCCGAGTATGGCCTGACCGATGGGGTCGAGGCTACGACAGGGCCCTTGGGGCAGGGGGTCGGCAATGCGGTCGGGATGGCTTTGGGATTGAAGCTTCTGGCTCAAAAATTCAACCGCGACGACTACCCGCTCTTCAATAGCAAAGTCTATTGCGTTGCGGGCGATGGTTGCATGATGGAGGGAATTTCGTCTGAAGCCTCCTCGTTTGCGGGACATTTGCGCATCAATAACCTCGTTCTGATCTACGATGCCAATAACATTTGCCTCGACGGGCCCCTCAATGAGTGCATGTCGGAAGATACAAAAACTCGCTATAAGTCGTATGGATGGGACGTCTACGATTGCGATGGGTACGATCTCGAGCGGATGGAGGTCATTTTTGCAGAGATCCGCAAGAAGCAGGAGAGGCCTGTCCTCATCGTTTTGCGCACAGTCATCGGAAAGGGTTCCCCCCACAAAGCGGGCACACACAAAGTGCATGGCTCGCCTCTCGGACCGGAAGAGGTGGCCGCCACGAAGGAGGCGCTGGGCCTGCCCAAAGAAGAGTTTTATGTCCCTCAATCAGTACGCGCTTTTTTTGAACAAAAGCTAGCTAAAGATGTGGCGTTAGAAACCGAATGGAAAGAGTCTTTCCGCCGCTGGTCCAAGGCCTATCCCGAACTCGCCGACGAATATGAAAAGATGGCCACCTATTATCTGCCCGACGATTTGGAGGAAACGCTCAATAAACTCGAAATAAAATCGCCCATGGCCAGCCGCGCCTCTTCGGGCGTCTGCATCCAAACATTGGGCAAGCTCCTTCCCCAGCTTTACGGCGGATCGGCGGACCTCTCCGGGTCTGATGTGACCATGATGAAAGATTTTCCCATCGTCACTCCCGGCAATTTCAATGGCCGCAACATGAAATATGGCGTGCGCGAATTTGCCATGGGAACCATGGCGAGCGGCCTATCGCTTACAGGAATGATCCAGCCCTTTTGCGGAACCTTCCTCACTTTTTGCGATTATATGCGCAATGCCATCCGCTTGGCCTCCCTTTCGCCCTATCATGTGATCTATCAGTTCACGCACGATTCGATCTTTTTAGGAGAAGACGGCCCCACTCACCAACCCATCGAACATCTCGCTGCGCTGCGGGCCATTCCCCATTTGCACGTGATCCGCCCCGGCGATTCGCACGAAGTGCGCATGGCTTGGATTGCCGCTTTGCGCTACAGAGGACCTACGGCAATCGTCCTTTCCCGCCAAAACATTCCCGATCTGGAAGAAACAAAAGTCTCTTACGACGAGGGGATGGGACGGGGCGCCTACATTGTGAAAAAAGAGAAGGGAAAACCCGACTTCACACTCTTTGCAACAGGTTCTGAGCTTTCTTTAGCAATGGAAGTTGCGCAAAATCTCGAAAAAATCGGAAAAAATGTGCGCGTCGTCTCGATGCCATGCTGGGCTCTTTTTGAAAAACAGCCAGAAGATTATAAACGTTCGATAGTAGAAGGCGACTTAGGCGTTCGCGTGGCCGTGGAAGCGGCCACCGACTTTGGCTGGCATAAATACATTGGACGCCATGGCGTTGCCATTTGTATGGAAGGGTTTGGCCATTCCGCTCCGGCCGCCGATTTAGCGGAACATTATGGATTTACACCCGATGCAATTGTCGAGCGGCTCCTCAATACTTCTAAACGCTCTTAAAGGGACGAATCGGGAGCGCCCGCCCGTTTGGCTCATGCGCCAAGCGGGGCGCTATTTGCCCGAGTACCGAGCGCTCCGAGCGAAACACACTTTGCGCGAGCTCTTTTTCACACCAGAACTCGCTGCGCAAATCACGCTCATGCCGGTCGATCTCTTAAACGTCGATGCAGCGATCCTTTTTTCAGACATTACCGTCGTCGCTCTACCGCTCGGCTTGGATCTCGATTTTAAGGAAGGGCCCGTCATCACAGGCAAGTCGGCTCCTAAAAGCCTAGACCCCATCTTCGAAACCATCCACCTCCTAAAACCCCAACTCAAAGTGCCCCTCATTGGGTTTTGCGGCGGGCCTTACACGGTGGCCAGCTACATTCATGCCGACATCCCGTCGATCACCGACGTCACCATCGAGTACATCCAGATGCAAGAAAAGGCGGGCGTCGATGTGATCCAAATTTTCGATTCGTGGGCCAATCGTCTCTCTGACGCCGAATTTACCGCCTATAAGCCCCACCTAAAACGGCTCATTGACGCCGCACATGTGCCCGTGATCTTTTTCATGCGGGAGGCCTCTAAGCGTGTCGAAGAACTCGTCGCGCTCGGCCCCGATGCGATTAGTTTTGATTGGACCGAGCCTCTTTCAAACATGCGAAAAAAAGTTCCCATAACCGTACAGGGAAATCTCGACCCCGATCTTCTCTTTCAACCATTGCCCATCATTGAGCAAAAGACAAAAGAGCTGCTTCACTCAATGAAAGGGGATCCCGGTTTCATTGTCAATTTAGGCCATGGAGTTAAACCAGGCGTTTCTGTAGAATCGGTTCGTTGTTTAATTGAAACGGTTCAAAATGGATATTCATCTCTGGAACCGCCCCGTTCCCCGGTACACCAGCTATCCGACGGCGCCCCAGTTTTATCCCGTCGCTGAAATAGACTATACCGCCAAGTTAAGCCGTTTTTCAAAACCCCTCTCGATCTATATCCACATCCCGTTTTGCAAAACCATGTGCCTTTTTTGCGGCTGTTCTGTGGTTCTCAATCGCAAACCTGAAAGACAGCAAGCCTATTTAGCCCACCTCCATCGGGAAATCGAAATCGTCGCCTCCCATTTCCCATCCAGGCAATCGGTCGCCCAGCTCCATCTGGGCGGCGGCACGCCCACTTCTCTGACCGAAGACCAATTTGAACAACTGATGGCCCATCTCCACCGCCATTTTACCTTCACCCCCGATGCGGAAATCTCCATCGAAATCGACCCCCGCACCGTCTATTCAGATCGGGGACAAAAACTCACGACGCTCAAACAACTCGGCTTTAATCGAGTGAGTTTTGGCGTGCAGGACCTCGATCCTCTCGTGCAAGAAGCCATCCGGCGCCGTCAAAGCGAAGAGATGACGACCACCACTTACCACAAAGCTCGGGAGCTTGGATTTCAGGGCATCAATGTCGACATGATCTATGGCCTTCCCCACCAAACCGTCGAGCGCTTTAGCAAAACTGCCGAACGGCTCATCGCCCTAAAGCCCGACCGCATTGCCTTCTATTCCTACGCCAAAATTCCCTGGCTTAAAGAGCATCAAAAGGCAATCCCCGACGAAACCCTCCCCTCAACCGAGGAAAAATTTCAAATCTACGTCAATGCGCGCGCGCAATTTATCAATGCAGGCTATGTCGGTATTGGGATGGATCACTTTGGACTTCCGGACGATTCGATTACCAAAGCCTATTTTGCCAAAAAACTCACACGCAATTTCCAAGGCTATTCGATCCAACTGGCGGAAGACATGATCGGCTTCGGCCTTACCTCGATCGGCTTTATCGACGACGCCTATTTTCAAAACATCAAGGATCTGGGCGACTATCAAACTGCCATAGACAACAACGCGATTCCCATTCAGCGCGGCTATCTTCTCAAGCCCGACGACATCATCCGCCGCCAAGCCATCCAATCGCTCATGTGCCATTTTGAGCTCGACAAAAAGCAATATGGCCATCTCGCTAACCTAGAACCGCTCAAAGCCGAAGGCCTTCTCGAAGAAACGGAAGACAAATTCATTGCCACGACCCAAGGGCGCCTTTTCATTCGCATTGTCGCCTCGGCCTTTGACGCCTACCTGAACAATGGACACTATTCAAGAGCAGTATGAAAGTTCTGATTCTTGGTGGAGGCATTACAGGGCTTAGCGCAGCGTGGTATCTCTCTCGCCGCAATCCCCAAGCGCAAATTACGCTCCTCGAAAAGGAAAACCGTCTTGGCGGCTGGATTCGAACCACACGTGAAAATGGATTTTTGTTTGAGAAGGGGCCCCGCACCTTCCCTTTGGGCCGCTCGCCCCATCTTCTCTCCCTCATCCAAGATCTAAATCTGCCCATCATCACCTCGCCTCCGCAAACCCGCTATCTCCTTCACAAAGGCAAGCTCCGCTCACTCGGGTCGTTCATCCCAGGCCTCATTCCCTCTCTCATCCGTTCCCTCTTTACTTCCCGCACCCTTCCTCACGACGAATCGATCTACGACTATGCCAGCCGCCGTTACGGTCCGAAAGTCGCCGAAACTCTCTTTGATCCCCTCACGCTCGGCATTTACGCAGGAGACATTCGCAAACTCTCGATGCAGCGCTGCTTTCCCTCTCTCTATTACAAAAGCAAAACTAAGAACAAAACCAAAGGACTTTTCACAATCCCATCCGGCATGGAAACGCTCATCACAGCCCTACAAAAAACACTTCCCATTGAGATCCATCTCAATTGCCCCATAGAATCGATCCAAGAAAATCAGGTCCTAGCCAGTGGAACACTTTGGCAAGCCGACCACATTCTCAACGCCCTGCCGCCCCAACTACCCACTAAATCTCTCTGGGCGGTGAACTTGGCCTACTCCACTCCCGTCCTCCCCAAAAAAGGGTACGGCTACCTAGTCCCGACCCATGCCAAAGAAACTCTCCTCGGGGTTGTCTTCGACTCCTCCATTTTCCCCACCCAAAACAGCCCCAATGAAACGCGCCTTACGGCCCTGCTCCGCGCCGAAGAAACGCACCCCCTGCAAACGGCCCTGAATGCTCTCCGGCGCCACCTCTCCATCACTGCCCGACCCACCCACACCTCGGCCTATCTCGCCCAAAACGCCATCCCCCAATTCGAAGTGGGCTGTACCTATCCTTTCGGTATCTCGGTAGAAGCCTGCCTCGAACGGGGAAAAACCCTCGCCGAAGCTATCCCTATAAAGTAATTTATTGAATCTAAATAAAAAATTATATATAATTGTAGTTAAATTTTACTAGGTATTAAAATGAATATTAGCAATGTTTTATTTAATTCTGCAACATGTCCTGCCAATATAGATGTTGTGAATGCAGGCGATGCTGGGTTAGGCGCGCTAATCTTGACAACCGGTAGCCTGATTGCTGGCGGGCTGATCGCCCGCAATATTTGGCCGAGAATCCGCAATTCCGAGTTGATCCGTAGGGTGGGTGAGCCTATTGTCATGAAAGTGAAGCTGACTGTCCTCCAGATGCAGCGTATTGTACCTCTTATTCGGACCTATACCGCTTTATATCGACGGGGTCTCCTGAGCCTGGAAGATTGTAAAACATTGTTGAGTAATACAGAGCATGCGTGGGATTTTGCCAATAGTTTTCGAATTTTAAACGATCACGGCCTTTTGACGTCAGAAAACTTTCCCGCCCTATTACCCAATAAAGAGCATGCGTGGAATTTTACGAAGAGCGTTCAAATCTTACACGGCTCTGGCCTTTTGAATGAAAACTTCGAAGCGCTATTGGCTAATGCGGAGCATGCTCTGTCGCTTGCCGAAGGTTTGGCGCAATTAAAGGTGACAGACTTATTGGGCGCCCGTGACGCACTCATCGCCCATCCGAAGCAAGCTAAAGACCTTGCTAATAGTTTCACACTCATGTTGCATCGCGATCTCTTTACGGAACCAAACTATGATGCTCTGCTTCAGAGGGCGCATGACCCGGCATTCATCCGGGCATTCTTTGATGCGGCAAATAATTCAGACTTTCCGTTAACTCAAGATCGTTTTAACGACATTATGGGTAAAAAACTAGCTGAATGCGAAACTAGGGACTGTCAAAACGTATAATGCTTAACGGCCACTGGAGCCTTCGGCGCCGCTTCGCTGACTCAAATTCAGGGCGCCTCCTTGCCATATTCCCGATTCTTCAAGTAGTTTCTGTATATCCCGAATTGCTTCTTAATAGTAGTAAAATCTTTAATATAGTCAAATAATTTGTATTATTGAATAATAATTGTTTTTAAGTTAATATAGAAATAGGTGAATTAGTTTCATCTTAAAACTCCTCATAATTTAATAAATTAAAAAGGTTGGAGTTCATGGAGACAAATCCTATTTCTAAGAGAGATCCAGTGAAAATTGGATCTGACGTGGGCGCTGTTAGCCCAAGTGATGTTACGGCGGCCAAAGTGAGCCAGATTCGGCTGCCAGTCCATTCTCAGAAGGGCGGGTTAAGAGACAGAAATATCACCCTTCTGAAAGAAGCCAGCGACTTGTCTCGGGCCATTAAAAAAGATTGGAATGAATTAGAACCCGAAGCATTGGCCGAAAGAATCATTGAGCTTGAAGACAAAGTTGCCCTTTTAAAAGAGAGTTCGCCGGCAATTGATAAAATCAAAAAGCAGGCGGAACATCTCCATTTTCAGTTTGTCTTTCCGATTGTGCTGGAGACTAAAGCCGCTGTGCCGAACTCTTTTGCAAGAAATATTTATGAAAAGGCGAGGGAGATTCTAAAGAAAAATTCGACAGCTCCATTTAAAGAATTGAGTCGAACGCAACAGTACGAAGTCACTCAATTGATCAGGAAGGGGGGATAAGATGAGTCCAGAAGTATTAGCGCATGCAATGAAAGAATATGTTGAGGCTTTAAAGCACCAAGTAGCCATAGCTGAAGCCTTTTTCTTTGGAAGATTAGTGGAGGGGATGGAGGGCCTCATGGATCTTCCCGAGGATGTGAGATTGAAGATTGATCAACTGATTTGGGATGCGGCTGGAGGGGCCGCATTGGACCCGACCCAGAAGGAGTCGCAGTCCCTCATCGCAGCGGCGATCCTCCGTTCCGTTGAGGAGAGGATGGGCATGGAAGACGAGGACCATTGACGGGGAGGGGTTGGGTGGGGGCACGCTTGCCAGGCTTTGAGTCCAATTTTTTTTTATCAGCGCAGAGATAGACTGGAGAACGAGAGGTAGAGAGGGGGATTTTTTTCGCCGCCAGAGGCGGCGATTTTTTTCTTTCTCTCGTCCTCTCTATCTCTAGTTCTTATCTCTGTGCTGATGAAAGAAAATTGGACTCAAAGCCTGGCAAGTCGTGCCACCCCTCCCGGTCTACGTCCAGGCCTTATTGGACGAGAAGCGGATGGCGCTCGCTTTTCAAGACGTCCCCAAAATGATACCCAAACCGCTTCAGGCTATTCGTGAACGGATCCTTCGCATTGTGCACATAAACCGCATTCGGCAACGTATAAATCGCCAAGTAAATGTCGGTCTTCACATGGGGCCAATCCAAAATCAAGTCGGGCCTAAAGAATAGGACATGCCCAGCTTGCGGTACCGGCAGTAAACCCAACGGAAATCGCTTCCCGGGCTCTTGCGGATTCTCGGCAACCGCCACGCCCAAAGCCAACCTCTGCAGGCTCAAAACTTCTTTTAAGGTCCCTGCCTTCTCGGGCAACTCATTGGCATAAAACCACCGGTCGCATCCCAATCTCAACTGCTTTTTGCCTGTCAACGCAAACGCAACGGGTGGGAGCGTCTTGACCAACCACTTCTCCACCGCCGCATCTTCCCTCCACAAATCATATCCCACTCTACGCGGAATAGGAGGAGGAGCAATCTCAAACTCGATGAACCCGTTTTTGGTGTAAAAGGCCGCTTGCTGTTCCGAAATCGCCGTCTTCATGCTAAATTCTTAAACCTTGTCAGACTTTCTGCTATAGCTTCCCGCTCCGCAAAGGCCGAGAAGCGGATAAATCCATCCCCCTCTTGCCCAAATCCAATGCCGGGAATCGATACGATGTGCGCGTTTTCCAGAAGGAAATCGAAAAATTCCCAAGAGGTGACTTTAGGCGGCGTTTTACACCAGATATAGGGCGAATCGATCCCGCCGTAAACAGTATAGCCGAGATGTCTGAGCCCATCGCGCAAGAACCGCGCTCTTTCATTGTACGATTTGACCGTCTCTTGAATCGATTTTTGCCCTTGAGGTGTGTAGAGAGCGGCAGCCGCTTTTTGAATCGGATAAGAGACTCCGTTAGATTTGGTATCCACTCGCCGTTTCCAAAAGTGATTCAAAGAGTGGATGGCGCCAGCATCTCTCACTTTGAGCTGATGGGGGATGACTGTATAGGAGCAGCGAAGGCCCGTAAATCCAGCAGATTTAGAAAAACTGCGCACTTCAATGGCCACTTCCTTAGCTCCAGGAATTTCATAAATGGAGCGGGGAGCGTCAGAGGTGATGAAGGCCTCATAGGCGCCATCAAAAACAATCACAGCTTCGTTTTCTTTGGCATATTTGACCCAGCGGGTAAGAAGTTCTTTGTCCATGGCCAGTCCCGTCGGGTTGCTAGGCGAGCAAAGATAAATGAGGTCCACATGGGTTACAGGGGGTTGCGGTTGGAATCCGTTCTCTTCGTTGCAGGGCAGATAGGTGATGCCGCCAAAACGGCCCGTCTTTAAAAGGGGGCGGGTGCGGCCAGCCATGACGTTGATATCGACATAAACAGGATAGGCCGGGTCGGGGATGGCCACCTTGTTATCGACTGAAAAAATCTCTTGCAGGTTAGCAATGTCTGAGTTAGCGCCGTCAGAAATAAAAATCTCATCAGGAGAAAAATTTCCTTTATAGTCGACTTGAGCAATGAGCTGCCTTAAGAAAAGATACCCTTCTGAAGGGCCGTAGCCACGGAAGGTTTTCTTGTCGCCCATCTCCAGAGAAGCCGCTGTCAGCGCTTCAATCACATTGGGGGCTAAAGGCGTCGTCGCATCGCCTATTCCCAGGTTTAGAAGGGGTGCGTCCGGTGTTTGCAGTTTCAAGGCCTCTACCCGCTTCTCGATCTCCGGAAAAAGGTAGTTTCCCACGAGTTTTTGATAATGATGATTGATTTTTGCCATGGCAGATAGAATAATCTCCTTGTCCATAACACTCAAGTTAAACAAAATATAGCTAATATGAATCCTCTCGAAGAACTCAAGACCCGCCTCGAAGCGATCGAAGAAAAGCTGGGGTATGTCTTTGAAAATAAAGAGTTTTTAATTCTCTCTTTCGTCCATCGTTCCTTCATCAACGAGTATCGCGAAGGGCCTTTAGAGCACAACGAACGGCTCGAATTTTTAGGCGATTCGGTGTTGGGATTGGTCGTTGCCGACTATTTGTTTCACCGTTTGCCGGGCCATCCAGAAGGACAACTTTCGCAATTGCGCTCAAGACTTGTCGATGCAAATTCATGCGCGCAATTCTTGCAAAAATTGGATTTGGGGCAATTCATTTTGCTCGGCCGCGGCGAAACGTTAAGCGAAGGGAGAACGAAAACTTCGATCTTGGCCGATGTGTTTGAGGCTCTATTGGGCGCTATCTATCTCGATGGGGGACTTGGGACCATTAAATCGTTTTTGATGTTCCATTTTGAGAGCGATTTTGAAGCGGCCATTGGGAGCCCTCCTCGCAATTACAAAGCGGAGCTGCAAGATTTTTCTCAAAAACGGTTCCAAAAACCGCCTCTCTATAAAATTGTAGAGGAGACGGGACCTGACCATGCCAAAGTGTTTCACGTAATGGTTCTTGTGAACGGTCAGGAAGCGGGCATCGGAATGGGAACTTCTAAAAAAGAGGCTGAACAGCGCGCGGCGTTCGATGCGCTGTCCAAGGGGAATTTGGGATGATGAAAGTGATTTGGGCTTGCCGTGAGTGTGGCCACTCTCAATTGAAATGGACGGGGAGCTGTCCCTCTTGCAAAAATTGGAACACGTTGGTCGAGGAGCAAGCGGCCCAAGAGGAGAAGCGATACGAATCGAAAAAGCCAGAAAAGGCGAAAGCGGTCCGCATTCGCGACGTCAATGCGAATGAGTTTAAGCGGATCGCCACGCAAATGGGGGAACTCGATCGGCTGCTCGGAGGAGGACTGGTTGAAGGCTCGCTCATTCTAGTGGGCGGAGAGCCCGGTGTCGGAAAATCGACACTCATGCTTCAAATCGCCAATTCTCTCGCTGGGCAAGGACTCACTGTTCTCTATATTAGCGGCGAAGAATCGGCCGAGCAAATGTCGATGCGCGCGAAGCGATTGGCCATCGATCACCAAAATCTCTACCTCTTAAGCGAAACCAATTTCAGTTCGATTCGGGGCCAAATCGATCAAATTCAACCCGACGTAGCCATTGTCGATTCGGTGCAAATCCTCTACAAACCGGAACTTCCTTCATCACCCGGATCTGTTGTCCAAGTGCGGGAAATTGCCACCGAATTCATGCACTTATCCAAAGGACATGGGATCACCACGTTTCTTGTAGGCCACGTCACTAAATCGGGAGAGATCGCGGGCCCTCGTCTCCTCGAACACCTGGTCGATACGGTCCTCGATTTTGAAGGCGACCGGCAACATGGATTTCGCCTTTTGCGCGCCATAAAAAACCGCTTTGGCGCCACCGATGAGATCGCAATTTTTCAAATGAAAGAGACAGGGCTCATGGAAGTGCCCAATCCTTCCCAAGCCTTTCTCGAAGAGCGGATGAAAGAGATCCCCGGTTCAGCCATTGTTCCTGGTCTTGAAGGGGCCCGCTCCTTTCTGCTCGAGATCCAGGCGCTCGTGACCGCCTCTGCCTATCCCAATCCGTCGCGGCGCAGCGCGGGCCTCGATTCCAACCGCCTCGGGCTTCTCCTCGCCGTACTGGATAAACGGGTTGGCTACAATCTCAACCATTGCGATGTCTTCGTGGCTCTTGCCGGCGGACTCAAAATTGTGGAGCCAGCCATTGACCTCGGCATTCTACTTGCCGTCGCCTCTTCCTTTACCAATCGCCCCATCCCCTCCGACTGTATTGTTATTGGCGAGGTAGGCCTTGGAGGCGAGGTGAGGGGAGTTAGCCGCATTGAAACGCGCCTCAAAGAGGCGATCCACATGGGCTTTAAGAAGTGCATCCTTCCCAAAAAGAACCTCAAAGGGCTCTCCTCCCACATTGGGGAAAAGATCCAACTTGTGGGCGTGGAACTCGTCGATCAAGCCATCCAGAGTATCCTATGCTAATAGGAGCTCGCTCATCTCCTCTTTCGCGCGCGCAAGTGGATGAGATCAGACGGGAATTCAACCTCGATTTTCGAGTGATTTGGGTCGAGACGACAGGCGATCGGGACAAGACAACTTCGCTGCGCGGTTTGGAAAAAACCGACTTTTTTACTCGCGAGCTCGATGAAATGGTCCTTTCGGGTCAAATTGATGCGGCCGTCCATTCGGCCAAAGACCTGCCCGACCCGCTTCCCGATGGACTCGTCATCGCTGCTCTTTCGAAGGGCGTCGATCCGCGGGACAGTCTAGTGATTAAGAGAGAGCCTGTTCGCGTTGTGGCCACATCGAGCCTACGCCGTGAAGAGGCGGTGCGCATCCTCTATCCTGATTGTCAGTTGATCGATGTGCGTGGAACAATTGAAGAGAGATTGCAAAAGGACGTGGATGGGGTGGTTGTTGCGGAAGCGGCCCTGATTCGATTGAAGCTCACTCACCTCGAGCGGATCTTTTTGCCGGGCCCAACGGCGCCGCTCCAAGGAAAATTGGCCATCGTATGTCGAAAAAATTGTATCTTGGACTTCGTCCGAAACCGGGAACTGTCCATTACCCGGTAATTCGAACGGTCTATTGCGCTCAGTTGGAACCTGCGTTGGCGCTGTGGCCCCAATTCACTCACATCGTATTTACCAGCCAAACAGCTGTCGAATATTGGCCAGGTCCTTGGGATAAGGAGATCATCGCCATCGGACTTGCCACGGCCGCCGCCTTACAAGAAAGGGGCCTCGATCCGGTCATCGCCCCCGAAGCGACACAGGAAGGAATTATGAAAATCGTGGAGGATGGATACTACTTGCTGCCCAGGTCGCGCTTGGCCCGATCGGCGCTGACAGATTATATGGTAGAGAGGGGAATCCGGTTTTTTGTTCTCGATTTATATGACACAGTCTTTCAGAAGCTGGAACCCGTTCCCGATTTGAGAGAATTTGATGAGATCATTTTTACAAGCCCCTCAACGGTGGAGGGGTTTTTGCGCATTTTTGGGAAGTTTCCAGAAGGGATCCAATTGACCGCTATCGGCCCCATTACCGAGCTTTGCTTAAGAGATAGATAAAAATTAGTCTAGAGAGTTATAGTGGGTTCTTTTATTTTGGGATTTTGACGAAAAGGAGATCTTATGGCCGAACATGCCAAAACGAGTTACCAGCTTCCAGAACTTCCCTATGATTTCAATGCGCTCGAGCCGGTCATCTCCGCCGAAATCATGGAGCTCCACTATTCAAAGCACCATAAAGGTTATGTCACTAACTTGAACCTGGCTATCGAAAAGTATCATGAGGCAGAGGGCAAAAGCGATGTAGCCCAAATGATCGCCCTCCAGTCTGCAGTAAAATTCAATGGCGGCGGCCATATCAACCATAGCATTTTTTGGACGATCTTAGCCCCCATCTCCAAAGGAGGAGGAGGCATGCCAAAAGGGGAATTGGCAAAAATGATTGAGAGGGACTTCGGCTCCTTCGACTCTTTCAAGGAAAAATTTACCGCGGCAACGACGAGCATTCAAGGGTCTGGCTGGGGTTGGCTGGGCTTCAATAAAGGGCAAAAACAGCTGGAAATAACCACCTGCAACAACCAGGACCCCCTCAGCACTCAAGGCCTCGTCCCCATCCTGGGCGTGGACGTTTGGGAGCATGCCTACTACCTTCAGTATAAGAATGTTAGAGCAGATTACGTCAAAGCTATATGGCAAATTTTAAATTGGAAACACATTGAAGAGCGATTTGCCAAAGCAGGGGCTTGATTGATTGGCCACTTTTAACTACACTATTGCGAGTTAATATATGGGACTTTTTTCTCGCAATAAACCAAAAATTAAAATCCAGACCACTAAAAAGGATGGATTTAGCGGTTGGATCAAATGTTCCGGCTGCAATGAGCTCATTCATGCAAATGAATTGGGGCAAAACCTCAATTGCTGTCCGAAATGCAATTACCACTACCGCCTTGCCTTAAAGCAGCGGATTCAGCTCCTTTCAGACCCGGGCACATTTCAAGAGCTTTTTACGAATATCAAGCCCGTTGACGCCCTTCATTTTGTCGACACGGAAAGCTATACGAAGCGCATTGAAGAGGCCGTCAAAAAGACGGGGCGCGACGATGCCGTTTGTGTGGGAACGTGTCAAATTGAGGGGAAGCCTGCCGCGTTGGGAGTCCTCGATTTTGCCTATATGGGCGGATCGATGGGTTCTGTCGTAGGCGAAAGATTAACTCGTCTGATCGAATTGGCTTTGGAGCAGCGGCTGCCGCTAGTGATTGTCTCTGCCTCGGGAGGCGCTCGCATGCAGGAATCGATCCTCTCTTTAATGCAAATGGCGAAGACCTCGGCGGCTCTTGCAAAGCTGCATGAAAAAGGGATCCCCTATTTCTCCGTTCTCACCAATCCAACGACAGGAGGGGTGACCGCCTCTTTTGCAACCTTGGGGGACGTGATCATTGCGGAGCCCGATGCGTTGATTGCCTTTGCGGGTCCTCGAGTCGTGGAGCAGACGATCGGTCAAAAATTG
>CAYWKW010000015.1:0-27904 GCA_964458995.1 uncultured bacterium
TGGGCAGCCCCATGATGTTGTAATAGCATCCTTCGATTCTTTTGACAATGAGGCTTCCCCCTTTTTGAATTGCGTAGCCGCCCGCTTTGTCGAGGGGAAGGAAGTGGGTGTGGTAGGTACGGATTTGAGGCTCAGTGAGTTCGTGAAAAAAGACCCGCGTCTCTTCGGCGTCGATAAAGCACTCATTTTTTTTGGCGACGCAGACTCCGGTAAAGACTTGGTGCTCCTTGCCGGAGAGTTCTCGCAGCATGGCATGGGCCTCTTCCATGCTTTCCGGTTTTAAGAAGAGCTGCTTGTTCCGGTAGACGACCGTATCGGCCGTTAAGATCACATCGTTGGGAAAGCGATCGACCAGGCAAAGGGCTTTCCGATGGGCCACTTCTGAAGCAAAAGCGGCAGGGTCGCCCTGAAAAATCACCTGAGTCTCATCAAAGCCGGGACTTGCCTGCTGGAAGGGTATCGAGAAAAAATTGAGGATTTCCCTCCTACGCGGAGAGGTAGAGCCTAAGATAATTTCCATTGAGCATATATTGTAAGCTCAGCTACCATTTTGGCCAAAAAGGTTTTTTTATGACAGCTCCAGTACAACCCAAATCCCAGGTTACACAGGCTCAAGCAACCAGTCCCGTGCAAGGGAAGGCGCCGGGCGGGGTGGGTTCAGCGCCCACAACGCTGCAGGGAAGGCCTCAGGCAGAAGAGGGCTATTTTGCAAGGTTTGCCATTGCTATTAGAAATTTCATTGTGATGATCTTTTCGATGATTTTCTCCTGCTGCAGAAAGAGCGAGCCGACGTCTGCAGAAAAGACAGAGCCGCAGCCCGATCTTAGAGCCCAGCATCAGGATACTTTAAATAGGCTCAAGAACACACTGCTGGGTGATGAACTTCTCCAATGCTTTTATTCCAATACTTCTGAGGCTGAAAGGGAGCCTATTTTCTTGCGATTAGGCCAATCCGTTCCTGAAAGATCTTGGTTTGCGGAGAACCGCGCACAAACCATTCAAAAGGGAAAAGCCATGGTTGAAAGAGAGCCGGCGCTGATCATCCACTATCTCATACAAAAATTCGAAACGCTAGCTAAACTCAAGTGAATTCAAAAGTTGGGAATATGCCAAGGAGGCGCCCTGAATTTGAGTCAGCGAAGCGGTGCCGAAGCAGCTAAACTTAAAAAGTTTAGCGATGCAGGCGGATCTCAAATTCAGTGGCTGCCCGACGCAAGCCCAGGGGTCCCTAATTATCGCCTCGATAATTGGGGAAGGGGCGCGGTCAGAACCCAACTCTTGAGTTTACTTGGGTATAAAGGCTAATCGCTCTCTTTGATCTTTTTCTTTGTCTTTTTCCCGATTACTGGGGCCGTACGAGAGGTTAGATCAACCCAAATAGGCGAACTCCACGCGATGTGCCCATCTTCCTGCGTGACTCGCAAATAGTAGTAGGCGAAGGGGGGGCGCTCCTCTTTGGGTTCGAGGGCAATTTGACTTAAAAGTTCGGTGTCATCGATTTCAAATTCAACGGTATCTCCTTTGATCGGGAGGCTCCGGAATTTTTTACCGTTGCGGATCAAGACTGCCTCGGTGAGAGGTTGGGTCCCGATGCAATAGCCCGTGATGTGGCGGTTGAACTCAAGGCCTGGGCGCGCCTTTGTTTCAAGTTCGGTGCCCATGGTCATGCCTGCAATGTGCAGCCCTAAGATCATCCTTTCGCCTGTGGTTGCATAGCAAGAGCGGGCTTGAAGAGCCTCAAAGATCGAGGTTCGGCTATGCTCTTTGGCTAAAATGGCGGTAATGCCAGGCATATATTGGGTCTGATCGGCCTCGTATAGGTCGCTGTAGGGGCCTCGATCGTCATAGCCGCCAGCGATAAATCCAAAACGGCACCCATTATTTAGGGCTTTTTGAATCGATCCCTCGGCTGTTTCAGAAATCCCATTCCTGCCGCCTTGGATGGGCTTTTCGTTCCCTTCTTTGGCCGTGCATTCGGAGGAGCCCCATGCGTTGTAGATCTCGACGACGCGTTCAAACTCGGGATTGAAATCTTCGAAGTTGTAGCAAGTAGCTTTTCCCATGCTAAATGTGGGGATGGCGACCATCTCTTTCGGGTTATTGGTCTTGTAGATTTTTTTCAGAGAGTTATTCTTGGTGTCTTTGCGGCGCATGATCGGCTTGCTATCTTTAGAATAGATGAATTGGCGCAAACCCTCTTCTTTGGGCTCGCCGAGCCATTGGAATCCCAACAGGGCGACAAAGCGGTCGTCTTCATTGAATTCGGCGACCTGCTGAACGATCCCTTTCCAAACATCGTTGGAGGTCTCCACCTCAGTATCGAAGCCAGAGGTGGCAAAGAATTGGAGAGCCTTGTCATCGCGCATGTGGCGCAAAAACGACTCGATATTTTCAGCAGAGTCAACTCTTTCCGATTCGCCATGAAGAGAGCCCCAGTAGAGATTCAATGCCCCTTCAGGCAAACACTTGATCGGCGGGGAGAAAAATTGCTCTTTGGTTTTTAGATTTTTCAACTGGATCTTATAAATGCCCGGTTCATTGAAATAGAGATTCGGCAGAGCAATAAAACCGGTTTCTGGAACGAAGAGCTTCCAGCTTAAGTTTTCTCTCAAATGTTGATGGCTTAAATCGATTAAGGTCCCTTCGGGCGCGTTGGAGGTGAGGTTGCCATAGACATCCTCGAATCGGACGATCACATCGAACCGCTTATTCCGGCTGACCAGCGAGGGCGCAATGATCCGGAGTGTTTTCAGATGGTTGCCTCGCACGTCGAGGAAAAAGGTTTCGCTCTCTTTGTAATCGCCTTTGCCTTTCGGATCGATGAAGAGGTGGAAAGGTCTTCTTCTCTGGACCCCTTTTTGGGCCGCATTTCCCTTCATGAGGATGGTAAAAGTGTCTCCTGGTTTTAGTTCCAGGGGAAGGGTGAACTCGAAAGAGGCGGTCATGCTTTGGGGGTGTTGCAGCTGGGTCGCCGCGATGGCTTTGCCGCTGGCCACTTCGGCCCAGATCACATTGGTTTTTTCTTTGACATTGGTTGCCGGTATCTGCCAGTCGATCGGCCGGCCCCTGCTCTCCAAATCAAACCTCAGCTTGGCTCCTTTGGGCAAATGGCTAGCAGTTGTATAGACAAATTTCCAATTAGACGTATCTCCTGCCAAGGCAGCATTGGGTTCACAGAAACAGATCGAACGGCGCATTCAAACGACTCCTCAAATGGAACACTTTATTTTGCCAAAAAGGGGGATTGTTGTGCTATACTTTTCTCCTACATAGGAGAATTATGTCAGCTGTCCAGAGATCTTCGTCAACAAATTATTTATCTTACTTGCATCCACGAAATATTTTAAGTTTTCCTGCTTACCTTTATTCAGTTATTGCAGGAGCCATGTGGAGGTCGTCTAATCCCAAGCCAAAAATGATAAATTGGGATGTCGTTTACGTTCGCCCAGATATCGAACAAAAGTGGCGTCAATTTGAATATACTTTAATCCCTTTCAAGCTTGCTGATGGGTCTTCGATTGAAATTGCTAAACAATTTTTGAGTGACGCAGGTCGGCTCGGGAACCCTGATCGATTTTTCATTAATGGTGAAGAAATTCAGGCTGCAAAGACCGAAGAAGAACAGCAAGCTTTGATCCAGAAACTATTGAATATTGCTGGGGGAGATAAAGAGCTTGTAAAACAGTGGACGCTCATTTGGAATCATCGATGCAAATTGGTCTTTGCTAATGAGATCTCGGAGCGTTTTGTACAAGAGTTTCAATTGAAACCTATTATAAATCGGGATAGCTTAACAAAGGTTATTGTCTCATTGGATACAGGGGAGTCAAAGTTGCATTTTCAGATGGAGGGCAGAATTAAATATGCCACCGATCCAGATGAAGAGATCAAGAATGTTGATGTAACCTTTTCTGCGAGAATGTGTTATGAGGCTAAAGAAGACTCCTTGGAAGAAAATCTTGAATTTGTGGCATTTAAGATTCCAGTGTTGGTTTCGGACGAGGGAAAATCTTGATTTTTTTTAGGGAGCGCTCGTTAGAGCTGAGCACTTCTAGGTCGAATTCGTCATGAGAGAGGCGCCACCCTTTTGAGGGGATGGTCCCCGCGCAGTGGAAGACGTAGCCGCCGATCGTTTCATATTCGGGGTTTTCGGGGATTTTGATGCCCAACTGATTCTCGATGTCGATGAGGGTCATTTTGGCGTCGACTACCCATCCGCCGCCAGGCAACTCCCAAAAGTCCCGGTCTTCCCCAATATCGTATTCATCCTCAATTTCTCCGACAAGCTCTTCCAGAATGTCTTCGATGGTGACAATCCCTTCCGTTCCTCCATACTCATCGACAATGATGGCCATGTGGATCTGCTTGTTGCGGAATTCCTGGAGGAGTTGGGCGATTTTTTTGTTTTCGGGGGCGTAGAGAACGGGTTTGGCAATCGTCTCAAGGGGCGCATCGAGATTTTGGTCGGGATCGGCAAAACATTTGAGAAGGTCTTTGTAGAGGGCAACGCCAATGATTTGATCCAACGTATCTTTGTAGATTGGAATGCGGCTGTACCCTTCCGAGGCGAAAAGGCGGGCCGCCTCTTTGATGGGGGTATCGGAAACGAGGCTGAAGACATCGACGCGGGGGACCATGATTTCTTTAGCGACTCGCTCCTTGAAATTGACAAAAGAGCTGATGAGTTTTTGGTCGGAAGGGTCGAGGTGCTGCTGCAATTCTGATTCACGGATCATTTCTCTCAGTCTGGATCGGTCAGTGACGAGGTCTCCCTCTTCTTCCAGATGAACGCGGCGGATCAAGCTTCTCGTCAGTTTGAGTAGGAGTCCTACGAGAGGGAAAAGCATGAGCAGATAGATTGAGGCAAATGGCGCGGCGAATTTCAAGAAGGGGCGGCTCCAGAGATTGGCCATCAGCCGCATGAGGAAGTCGAGAATGACAGAGATAGCGATGATTGCAGCTCCCGAAATGATGAGAGGGGCCCAATCCTCGACGGAGGGGGGTTCATTGATGAGATGGTGCAAACGGGGCAATCGGGAGATGAGGAAAAAGAAGGTCGAGGTAGCATAGGCCAATTCGTAGATGTGCTTGCTGATGGAGATGCAGAAGTAGAGATTTTCCCATTCATGCTGGCGGAAGAATTTTTTCAAGATGGGGCGGAAAAAAAGCAAAGGGGGATTGGCCGATCGCATCAACTCTTTCGACTTGAACTTGCCCATTTGAAGGAGGGCGCTATTGCAGATCGTGAGCAAAAGCGAACCGATTAAGAAGAGGATGGGAAAGAGG
This sequence comes from uncultured bacterium, assembly GCA_964458995.1. GTDB lineage: Bacteria > Chlamydiota > Chlamydiia > Chlamydiales > SM23-39 > REEB52. Next base: position 5,287 of record CAYWKW010000015.1, read on the forward strand.
GGACTTTCAATAAAAAAAAGGATCATTCAGCTCTCAGAATCACTTTATGCTCATAGAGATGACGCATACAACTTTTTTCTTTTTTCCGCATTCTTCTTTTTGCTTGAGTCTCTAAATCGTCGAATCCTAGCAGATGGAGAATTCCATGGACGATATAGAGCGACGTCTCCTCATGTGGATCGAGCCCCCTTTTTTTTGCATAGGCAACGGCCACTTTCGGGCAGACAAAGATTTCTCCCAAATGGCTCTGGTCTATAGGGAATGAGATGCAGTCGGTGGGGCTGGGGTCTTGGAAGAATTGTTCGTGGAGTTTACAGATTTCTTTTTCGGTGACGAAGTAGAGGGAGATCTCCTCAGTGGAGACATTGAGAAAATTCAAAAGGGAGGCGATAAGGGTTCTTGTCGAACCCTTGCTTATCTTTAAATCTTTCTGACGATTAAAAATGCGGATCACTAAGCGGAAGGAGTTTTGGGCAGGCCGGTCACTTTTGTGTTTTGGCCATCGACCCATCTACCCAACTTGCGAAGTACGTCGACTCTTTCAAATCGCTTGAGAACGTTGCGCTTTTTGGCGCCTTTATTTGATTTTCCGTAACTGCCGTGTCTGGTCATATTTGTCTATCCAATTTTGGGTATAAATCGATTTGGGGTTCCATCGGTGACCACTGTATTTGGGTGGGGTTTATAACCGAATTCGAGGGCATCTTTTTTTGGACCTGTTTTTTCAGCTGGTGGGCGAGGTCTTCGTGGGGAAATGTGCCGCACTTTTCCCTGTTTACTCATCCGTGTCATGAAATTTCTCCATTAAAAGTCGAAATTATAATGGAAAGGGGAGAAAGGGGCAAGGGGAATTACCGCCGAGGGGTATTCGTCGGGGGAGGCCCCCTCACCCACTCGGGGTAGTTGGACTTGATATTTTTACTTTGCAAAGTACCGGTTTGCTAGTCTTGCTGCTGCTGAAGCCACAATCCCTACAGGAGCCATCACAATTGCAATTGGTGTTGCGATCCCTGAACAACCTAAGGCGCCGGCAATAAGCTCAACTCCTTTATGTACAGGAAATACAGATGCCATGCACGTTCCGAAAGCAACGACAGGAGCTGCTGCGAACCCAGCGATAATGGCACCTTTTGTATTTGTAATGGTATCTTCCCGTTTGCCCCAGAGGCGGTCTGCTGCGGTGCGGATAACGCCTGCAATTGCGCCTATAGCTGCGCCTACCTTAAGCAGGGTCGTCTGTTCTGGTAGACTAAAAAATTTATCAGTAGGAATAATAATGAAGTTTGTTGCTTCTCCTGAAAAATTGCCAGGAAAGTCGATTTTGGCATACAAACTTAAAGCTAGAGCACCGGCAGTTGCGCCAGCAACTGCGCCGATTAAGTAAGAGCCCCTTTGTTCAACTGAAGGAATTGACCTTGCTGCCATTGTTTGAATCCTTTTGTTTAGTATTGTAAATAATTTTTAATGGAAAAGATTATAACATACTGTTGTTAAGGAATTTTAAAGATTAGGTGTGGTGCTTTTTTACAAGCTATGAGTCGGGACAGGCCCCAACCCCCATTTTTATCGGGCTTCGATGAGGTGGCCCGCTTGCTTGTAGGCGTCAAAACGGAGCGAGGAAAGATTTTTTTTGTTGGGCGCCGTCAGGTCCTCAAACTCGTAGATCAGGCGAAAGGGTCCCTCGATGAGAAGGGGGGTGGGACAGAGATTGAAGGCAATGGCCGCTTTGTTGATGTTTTTTTTGACTTTGGTGATGGCAATTCTCTCCGAGGTCTCATCATCAAGGGCCTGATGAGGAAGAAAGCTGGTCTCAGGGGTCTTCCAAAGAAGCTCATCCACATACTGCTGGGACCGGGCGTCTTCTACGAGGATGAGGAAAGGCTCCCTTTTCTCAAAATGGGTATGCGCCATCTCAATAATTCTTTTAATTTTAGCGGCGTTGTCGCGCACTTGGAAAAAAACAACTCGGGTATTAAAAGAATTCATCGCCCTCTTTAAGTTCATCTTCGGGGACAATCATACCGCAAGATACGAGAAATTTCACAACTTCTTCGTTGGTCATATCGACAGAATGGACGTCCTCCTCGGGAACGAGGAAGAGAAACCCCGAAATGGGATGGGGGGCCGTGGGGGCGAAGACAGAAACAAGGTGCTTGTCGATTTTTTGTTGGCACTCCACTGCGACTTCCCCAGCTTCAAAACCGAGGCAGTAGTTGGGTTTGTTTGGGAAAGGGATCATTACAGGCCGCTTAAAGGCTTTTTTTCCTTCGGTGGAAAAGAGGGCGGAAAAAACGTCTCGGCTGACTCTGTAAACGGTTCGAATGAAGGGGATGCGGTACATGACCCGATCGGCCCAATTGATGAGCGTCTTCACGAGGAAAAGTTGCGTGACTAAGCCGAGAAGGAAGATAAAAATGCAGAGGAAGATGAGGGCAAAGAGGCGCGATAAAAAGAGGGTGAAGCCTTCGGGTAGGGTGAACGATTTTTTTTGGATGAGGGCAACCAGGGGGCCTACGATGTTGACAAAGGGGCCAGTAAATAGATCGAAAAGGAAGATGATGACCATGAGAGTCAGGATTCCGGGGAGTATGATAATCAGGCCGGTAAGAAGGTATTTCTTCATGAATTTTTATTCCCGTTGGGTTGGATCACAGCACAAGAAACAATGTACTTAACTGCATCTTCGCTTTTCATTTCTAGATAGATGAGTTCTGATTTGCGCGACATCACAAGAAATCCAGTTGTTGGGTTAGGAGTTGTGGGAACAAATACCGAAACCAATTGATCGTTCTCGGCGGCCGAACAGCTATTCGGCGCATCCCGCGCAATCAGGCCAATGCAGTAACAGCCTTGGTAGGGGAACGGGATCATGACGACCTGCTTGAAAGAGGCGGATGAGGAGCCGAAAAGAGATTTAACAATCCCCTTTGATGTCTTATAAACTTTGCTCACGAGAGGAATCTTAATGAGAAGATGGTCCCCAAACCGGAGAAGACGGCCGAAGAAATACTTGCGAGCGACAAATCCGATAAAAAAGGTGAGTAAAAATAAAACAACCAAGATCATGAATTGAGAGATCGTTCGAATGACTTGGTGAGACAAATAGGGGATTCTATTCGTTAAAAGAAGCACCAAGCCGATGAAAGGGCGGGTGAGGAAATCGACCACAAAATGGACGACCCAAAATGTGACAGCTAAGGGCAATAGCGTCACAAGCCCTGTAATAAAATACTTCTTCATACTTTGATGATGGCGAATGGCCCGTTATTCCGCAAGGTAGCGGAATCATTTCCCTTGAGGATAACACATTTTTCTAATAAATGCGAATATTGGATAGGAATCGGGCACGGGCACGCACACGGGCACGTTCACGAGTCAGTCGGGAGAAACCCCCGCTGCCCCAAAAGCGTGCGCTTATTTCGTAAACGTGTGCGTGCCCGTGCCCGATTTTTTCCTTCTTAACCGAAACTGATGTTAATAAGAAAAAGATATGAAGAGGATTGTAATTCTAGGTGGGGGTTTTGGCGGGGTCTATGCTGCTCATCATTTAGAAAAACATCTCGATCATAAAGAGTTTGAACTCATCCTGGTAAATAAAGATAATTACTTTGTTTATCAGCCTATGCTTTCTGAGGTTGTGGGAGGCTCGGTTGGGATTTTCGATACGGTCAGTCCCATTCGGAGGCAGCTGCGGAAGACGCGGATCTACATTCGAGAAATTGAGAAAATCGATCTCGAGAGGCGGGAAGTGGTATTGGCTCCCCAATTTACCCACGCCACGACGGCTATTTCTTACGATCATCTCATCATAGCTTTGGGGAATGTGACCGACTTTCGGGAGAATCCGGGGCTTCATGAGCATGCCCTCTCATTTAAAAACCTAGCTGACGCTCTTCTGATTCGCAACCGCGTCATCGACGTGATTGATGCTGCGGCTGTGGAATCAGATCCTCGGCTGCGCAAACAGCTTCTCACTTTTGTGGTTGGGGGAGGGGGATTTTCTGGAACAGAGGTTTGCGCAGAGATCAATGACTTTGCACGAAAGCTATGCAAGGATTATCCCATTGATCCGGAAGAGATCCACGTGGTTTTGGTTCATAACAAGGGGCGGCTTCTCGATCCGGAACTGCCAGAAAGTCTGGGTGTTTTTGCCGGTCAGATTTTGACGCGAAGGGGTGTTGAAATTCGTTACAACACGAAACTGCTGACTGCCACGCCAGAAGAGGCCATTTTGGATGATGGCGCACGTATTTTATCGAAAACGGTCATCTCTTCCGTTCCTGCATCGCCCAATCCTCTCATCGAGGAGTTGAAGCTGCCCAAAATGAAGGGGCGGCTACTCACAAATCCCTACATGCAGGTGGAGGGGTGTGAAACCATTTGGGCTCTAGGCGATTGTGCGATCATTCCCATTGCCAAGGAATTTTCTCCTCCCACGGCCCAATTTGCTATTCGGGAAGGGAAGCAGCTGGCAAAAAATCTCATTGCCCACCTGCAAGGCAAGCCGAAAAAGGCGTTCTATTTCAAGGCGCTCGGCATGTTGGGCGCTTTGGGGCACCGCTGCGCCGTTGCTGAAATCTTCGGTTTTAAATTTTCGGGCTTTTTTGCCTGGATTCTCTGGCGTTTTATCTATTGGATTAAACTTCCTGGAGCCGACCGGAAAATCAAAACGGCCATCTCTTGGTTTATGGAGCTCCTTTTCCCGACCGATGCGGTTCAGTTAAAGATTGCGCCATCGCAAGGGATTGCCCAAATTCACTTCGAGCCGGGCGAGATCATATTCAATGAGGGAGACAGCGGCGACTATCTCTATATCATCACGGAAGGAGAGGTGGAAGTTTTTAATAAAGCCAAAGGACACTTGGCCTATCTCAAGCAAGGGGAATTTTTTGGCGAGATGGCTCTTCTCGATCAGAAGGCCCGATCGGCCTCTGTCAAATGCACCAAGCCGGCCAATGTTCTGGCCTTGCGCAAGAAAGACTTCGGCGCCCTCATCGCTAACTTCAGCCAGCTGCGCGAGCACTTCAAGCAAACCGAAAAGCAACGCAAAGCCTAAGAACGGTCTGCTGTGCTAACCAAGGAACAGGATAAACAGGATAGGAAGGATACGCCCGCCTGCGGCGGACTACAGGATGCGGGGAGGCCCCACACCCCAAGAGAAGGGGTTAAAATCAATTTCTTTTTCCTTCCTTCCCATCCTTCCTATCATGTTCATCCTGTTCCTACTTTCGTTTTTTGGCGGGGGTGGATGGGGGTGGGACGATGGCCCATTCGGTTTGGAGCAGGATGTAGTTGATGTTCTGGAGCTGGACGTAGATGGGTTGGCCGGCAATGAACGATTTGCCTGTGCGCTTGCCGCGAAAGGTCATCCGCTCTGCGTTGAATTCAAAGTAGTCGTTGCCCAATTTGGATACGTGTACGTTGCCTTCCAGATCGAAGAGAAGCACTTCAAAAAAAACGGCAAAAGGCTTTACACGAGTGATGATGGCGGGGTAGACGCGAGAAGGATCGGCTGCAAAATAAGTACCGGCAAGGCGGAGTTTTTTTAAGAGGACGACAGAACTTTCCGCTTTGAAGGAGACGCGCTCTTTTTCGGAACAGGCAAGGGCAACTGCATCGAGGTCGGTGTCGGGAGGGAGCTCGTCGAAGAGGAGCCGCTCGATGATAAGGTCGGTGTAGCGGCGGATGGGGCTCGTGAAATGACAGTAGTGGTCAAGGGCAAGGCCATAGTGGCCCAGGTTTTCAGAGGAGTAGGCGGCAAGGCGCATGCTGCGGATAAAACTGACAGAGAGCTGGGGAAGGAGGGGAGAGTCCTTGGCTTCGAGAAAGAGTTTCTGGATGTCTTTGTGGGTCGGCTGTGCTGGAAGATGGAAGCCGAGAGAGCGGGCAAAGGTGTAAAAATCTTGGAACGATTCGGCTGAGGGCTGCTCATGAACGCGATAGATGAGGGTTTTCCCTTTGTCCGCGAGATGCTTGGCGGCGATTTCATTGGCTTTGAGCATGAACTCTTCGATCATTTGGTGGGTGATGTCATACTCGACTCTTTCGATTTTTTGCGGAACGCCTTTCTCATCGACGAGGATGACGTCGTCATGCATGGAAAAATCGATGCTGCCCCGCTCAAATCGCTTCTGTTTGAGCAGATGGCAAAGCTCAACCATGCGGTCGAGGAGGGGATAATGGGCGCTTTTCTTTTTCTTTTCGATCACCTCGAGCGCTTCTTTGTAGGTAAACCGCTTCTGGCTCTTGATGCAGGTGCGCTTAATTTGATAGCCGACGAGATCGCCTGTGGGGCTGAATTCGGCCAAGATTGATTGAGTGAGGCGGGGCACTTTGGGTTTTAGGCTGCAAAGTTCATTCGAGAGCTCTTCGGGAAGCATGGGGACGACTTGCCCGGGAAAATAGGTCGAGTTGCACCGCAGGAAGGCCTCTTTGTCGAGATGGCTACCCGGTTTTACGTAGTGGCTCACATCGGCAATGTGGACGCCGAGGTAAAAGTGGCCCCGTTCATCTTTTGTGAGGGAAATGGCGTCGTCGTAGTCTTTCGCTGTGTCGGGGTCGATGGTGACGATTTCCCAATCGGTGATGTCCAGGCGGCCCTCGGGAGAAACTTTTTTCCCATAACTTTTGGCCTCCGCAATCGCTTCGCGGCTGAATCCATCGGGCAATTCGAATTCTTCAATGGCGGCAACTATATCGACGGATGGATCTGTAATGTGGCCGATATAGCGGCTCATTTCTCCCTCTACAAAGTCCGACTCGTTGTGCCATTCGGTCACTTTGCAAATGATCCGGTCCCCTTCATTGAGGGAGGTTTTGGATGTCACCTTGACTGGCTTTTCGATGCCCAAAAGAGGCGCATAGGCGACATAGTGGCGTCCTGTTTTGTGGACGATGATTCCGGCTAAGTGGGTGCGGCTCCGCTTGAGGATGGCGATGATGGTTCCTTCGGGCCCTTTTGAAGAGACGACTGGATTGACTTCAACTTCTACAGTGTCTCCATCGACTGCGTCCATGAGGTTTTGGCGGGGGACAAAGATGTCGGGCCCTTCGGTCGACTTAACAAATCCAAATCCTTTGGCGTGGACGCTAATAGTGCCTGTGATGAGCTGGGCATTGGTGGGTAAAGTATATTTTTCCCTTTGCAAAGCGAGTTCGCCTTGATCGATCAGGTCGTCGAGGATCTCTTTGAATAGGGGTTTGTGGATGTCGGCGATGTCTAACTGTTTAACGAGTTCGGTCAGGGTGGACGGGGAATACCGTTTACCGTGGATGTATTGCAATAAAGTTCTTTTGAGATTTGAGGTTGTTTTGGGCTTTTTAGAAGAGCCCCCTCTCCGTTTTTTAAAGGTCATGCTTCAATGATAGAAGAGGGGGGGATAATGGTACAAGTCTTTTATCCTGATTTAGGTCAAGAAATGGCAGCCCCGTTCGATCAGCTGCTCTTTGAGATCGGCGACCCCCGAGTAGACGTTGCCGGGCAGGCCGACGCTGCGTGCTGCCTGGATGAATTCGGGAATATCGTCTGTATAGAAGCATTCTTGGGGAGCGCACTGAGCTTCGGACAGGGCTTTTTGGAAAATGCGCACATCGGGTTTCCAAGCCCCCACTTCATACGACAACACTTTATGATCGAAGTGGCGCAAAACGGGGAAGCGCGATTCGATGTGTTTGAAATGGCACTCTGAGGTATTGGAGAGGAGAACGAGGCGAAGGTTGTTTTGTTTTAATTTTTCGACTATGGGCCACAGATCGGCGTTGGGGGTAAAGATATCGGAAAGGGCCGCCATAAAGGCTTCGAGGGAAAAAGGTTGTTGCGATACGCTTTGGATGATTTTGTGTAATTGCGAGGTGTCGATGATGCCTGTTTCGTACAATTCGCGGACGTCGCTTTCGAAAAGGATTTTTCTAATTTGCTCGGCTGACAGGCCGGTGCATTGGGATATTTGTTCAAACATTTTGGGCAGGCTAAAGAAAACCAGCACATTCCCCAAATCAAAAAAAATCGTCTTCAACATACTTCACCACTGAGGAGGATTTCCTCTACTTCTGCCTTCTGCATTCCCGTTATTCCTTTCTATAGCTTAGGATCCAAAAGCTGACGTCAGGGTAAAGGTCAACCACCTCTTGGGCCCAGCTCTCCGCCTCTTTCCGATTGTGAAAAACCATGGCCGCTGTGGAGAGGGCGTCGGCCAGGGCGCACGTTGGGGCAATCACGGTCGCAGAGGCGATGGAGTATTCGGTTTTTTCGAGGGGAGAAGCGGTGAGGGGATCGATGATGGTGCGGTCGGTGCTCGTGGCGAGAGCGCTATTACGAAGCGGGATCGGAGCTATGGGTTGGTTATGCATTTTAAGGCCTGGATTCACTTGGACTGTCCAGTCGCGGTTCGCCGGATGGTGACCGAGTGCGCGGATTTCATTGGCCCACTCAACAATGAAATCGGTGTAGCCGAGTTGTTGGAGCTTTTCGACAATCCAATCGATGCACTGCCCTTTGGAAATGGCGCAAAGGTCGAGGTGGGTAGAGGCGTTGTCTTTTTTGAGGATGCCGTTTTGGATGGATATGTGGCTCCAGCCGAGGGCGTCGCACGCGAGTTGGAGTTGCTCAGGCGAGGGAGTATTGGTTTTTTTCCAGAGGGCGGAGAGGGGTTCGATGGTGGGGTCAAAACGGCCGCCGCTGAGGGTGACGATCGATTGGCAAAGTGTGAGGAGATTTTGCAGCGGAGGCGAAAGGGGGATCAAGGTATCTTTGGGTGCGTCGTTGAGTTTGGAGATTTCTGAGTTGGGATTCCAGTTGTCAAAGGTTTGGTGCACTTCGCGGAAGGTCTGGTCGAGGAGGTCTTGGATGGTTTGGGTCTCTATTAAAGAGAGCGATTTGCCGATGGCCACGTGATAGGGCATGGTCATAGCGGTTCCATGAAAGTAGGTGCAGGGATCTTTCGGGGCTTTGTTGCACGAGACGATGAAGAAAAGGAGGAGGAGAAGCTTCAGAAAGCTGGAGAGAGTATTTTGTAAAAGCATCGCAATGGTCATGGGGCCAATTCCTCCAGGCACGGGGGTTATTGCGCGTGCTTTTTTGGAAACCTCTTGGAAATCTACATCACCGACGATTTTTCCGTCAGGGAGGCGGTTGATGCCCACATCGATTACGGTTGCTTCGGGTTTGATCATTTCCGTTTTGACGAAAAGGGGACGTCCAATTGCGGCAACGAGTATGTCTGCAGAGCGTGTGATCGAGTGGAGATTTTCAGATTGACTGTGGACGATGGTAACGGTGGCATTGCAGTGGGGCTTTTTTTGCATGAGGATGGCAGCTAAGGGTTTGCCTACAATATTGCTGCGTCCCACGATGACAACGTGTTTCCCTTCGACGGGAATTTTCGCCCGCTCCAAAAGAACTTTGATCCCGTAAGGCGTGCAGGGAAGAAAGCCATCCTCCTCACCGAGGAGCATTTTTCCTACATTGACGGGATGGAAACCGTCGACGTCTTTGGCCGGGTCGATGGCGGCGGTGATGGTCTTTTCATCGATGTGAGGGGGCAGGGGAAGTTGAACGAGGATCCCATCGACTTCGGGGTTGCGGTTGAACTCTTCGATTTGTTTGATGAGATCGGACTGGGCCACTGTTGCCGGCAGCTCGATAGTGGTTGAGACGATGCCCACATTGGCGCACGCTTTTTTCTTGGAGCGGACGTAGGACTGCGAGGCGGGATTTTCGCCGACTAAAATAAAGGCTAGACCCGGCTTTCTACTGGGAAGTTGAGAGACCTTTTTTTCGATTTCAGCTTGGATTTCGGCGGCGATTTTTTTTCCATCGATGAGCATTCACACCGACCGGCTTAAAATGGTTACGCCCGCATTGTGGATGTGCCCATTTGAGGCAAAGATCGTTTCGCGCGATTGGATGTCAAAAGGTTTTCCATGCCAGTGGGTCACTTTTCCTCCCGCCTCTTCGACGAGGAGTTTGCCTGCCGCTATGTCCCAAGGAGCGAGCTCGGCTTCAAAAAAGCCCTCAAAACGGCCCGAAGCGGTGTAGGCGAGGTCAATCGCCGCCGAGCCCATTCTCCGGATGGGAATTCCCAGTTTTAAAATATCGACAAAATGGTCGATGCAGTGGAATGGGTTTTTGGCTAAATCATAGGGAAAACCTGTGGCTAGCATGGCGCTTTCTAACTGGCGCACTTCAGACACGCGGATCTTTTGGCCATTGAGAAAGGAGCCTTTGCCGATCTCTGTAACGAACAATTCATGGGTGATGGGCTGAAAGATGACTCCGCAAATCACTTTCCCCTCTCTTTGCGCGGCAATACTAACGGAAAAGACGGGGATTTGATGGGCAAAATTGACCGTCCCATCTAGAGGATCGATAATCCAAAGGATTTCGGCTGTACGTTTGCCTGTGGCGCCGCTTTCTTCGGCTAAAAAGGTTGAATCTTTGACATTTTGCTGAATGAATTCAATGATCGCTTTTTCGGAGCGGTGGTCATATTCGGTGACCAGGTTATGCTTCCCTTCCTTGGAAGTGATGGAAAAGTGGGTGCCAAACCCTTGGCGCAAAATCTCTCCTGCCAACAGAGCTGCCTCGATGGCAATCAGTGTGAGATGGGAGAGGGATTCTTTCTTTTCAACCAAAATAATACCCACATACGTCGAAGCTTATCAAAAAGGGCCAGAGGCGCTGTAAACCAGACGAAAGCGTAAAGCGCATCGATCACTGGCATTCCGATTAAATCGGCAAAAATCCATTTTCCGCCAAAGGGCACTCTTCTGTCAAAAAGAAAAAGGAGGAGCAGCTGCAAGATTGTAGAACCAGCAGAAATAAGTCCGGTAAAAAGGCTTAAATGGAGGGGCTGATCATAGGAGAAATGGGTGCGGATCCGAAAAAGGAGCCAAGCCATGAGGACATAATTTAAAGCATGCAGGCCCATTGGATCGTCAGAAAAAAGATCCACCATACAGCCCGCCGCGGCGCTCCATCTCAGCGCCTGGCTCAATTCACATCTTAGAGTGGCCAACCCCACAAAAGGGGCAAAAGCCAAAATTGAAAGCCTTGGGACAAGAAGGCCCTGAAAGATTAAAGCGACAAAGCCTAAAGCAAATGCGAAGAAAACCACCTACACACACACTCGTTGGATGGTAGATCTTAGCAGATCGGCATTTTCAAATAAAAGCTGATGCCATTTCCAGGCTGATTCGATCAGGATGGGTAGGGACGAGTGGCGGGGAGTCCAATTGAGAACCTCTTTGGCCAGCGCGTTGTCGGCCGTCAATATCCCCGGCTCGCCGGCTCGTCTATTTTCCAACCGGACGGGCAAAACCTTCCCGCAAAATTTTTGCACGGCGTCGATGATTTCCAACACAGAATAGCCGGTACCCGTGCCTAAATTGATGGCCGCATTTTGTTCGCATTTGAGGGCAGAGACATGTGCATCGGCCAAATCTTGAACGTGGATGTAGTCTCTCACTGCGCTGCCATCTCGCGATTCGAAATCGGTTCCGAAGACCACGATCTCCTCTCGCAACCCAAGCGCGGTTTGAATGATGGTTGGGAGCAGGTGGGTTTCGGGTGTATGGTTTTCACCAATTTGTGTTTCTAGATCGGCGCCGGCCGCATTGAAGTATCGCAAAATCACTGAGCTGAATCCGTGTGCCATTTGGAAATCGGCAATGATTTGTTCGATCATCAATTTCGACCAACCGTAAGGGTTAATCGGATGTTGAGGGTGTTTTTCGGTCATGGGAGTGAAGTGGGGATTGCCATACGTGGCGCACGTGCTTGAAAAGACCAGCTTTTTAACCCCATGATCGCGCATGGCCTCCAGCAAAGCAACTGTGCTTCCGACATTATTGCGATAGTACTTGCCTGGGTTGGACATCGACTCAACGACGATGGCATTGGCGGCGAAGTGGATGACTGCTTTGGGTTTGTAAACTTTAAAAGCTTCATCTAATTTGGTGCGATCGCCCAGATCTCCTTGGATGAAGGGGCCCCACTTCACGGCATAAGCGTGGCCTGTTGACAGATTATCGAACACAATCGGTAGATAGCCTGCTTTTGCAAGGGCTTTGCACGTGTGGCTGCCGATATAACCAGCCCCACCAGTCACCAGGATCGATTCACTCATACATCAACCCTGTATCTTAATTATTTCCCCATTGTCTGTCAAATCCAAGGTGTGTTCTCTAATCGCGACGGGGCAGAGCCAGGCTTTGAACAAATCGTTCCCTCGAACTATACAGAAGGAGCACAGAGAACGTCACTCGATGATCTGCAACCTCCTCTTCGGTGAATTGCCCTGTTTTGAGCACCTCCTCAAATCGTTCTCGAAGTCTTTGTTCTTTCGATTTTATCGGAAGGGGTGGTCGGGATTTGACTTTTGACGCCTCCAATAATACACCAGCGGCTTTTTCTCCGATTTTCTTTAAAAAACCCTCTCCCTTTTGATCCCATAGTTTTTGCATTCGTCGATTGCCGCTGCGGGCGATCTCATAAGCCAGCTCATCTCGCGTCTCCCTAGAGTTCACATCTTTGTTTAGAGGATTAGCCAGAAGATAGTCGACGTAGACTTGAATGTTAATCAGCGATATTTCTTTTGCAGACACGCCCCCTCCCTAATTTGTGAGCAGTTATTTACATTTCTTGACGAGATATTTTACTCCTTTTAGGCGAAAAATACAAGCGGGGATGTATCCCGTTATTCTTTCGCTGAAAGGCAATAAACCTGTACCGGAATGCCGTGATAAACGGAGTGTTTCCAAAAATGCATTCCCACTCGGTTTGCTACTCGCAAGCTTTTGTGATTTTTAGGATCAATTAGAGAAATCAGCCGTTCCACTCCCATGGTTTGGAAGGCATATTCGCAAACCGCTTTCGCGGCCTCGGTGGCGTAGCCATGGCTCCAGTATTTGGGACGGAGTCTGTAAGCCAATTCGATTTCTTCAATTTCGTCGATCGTTTGAACGATGAGTCCAACAAATCCTATGAAATCTTGTGTGTCTTTAAGAAAAACAGCCAGAAGGCCGAATCCATGCTTTTCATAGTGTTGCAAAATCCTCCGATCAAAGTACTCTTTCGCTTGCTCTGTCGACAGTGGCCCCTTCAGTGAAAATCGCATCACTTCGGGATCGGCGGCAAGCAGAGAAAACAAGGCCAAATCGGTGTCTTTAAAAGTTCTGAGAATGAGCCTTTCTGTTTTTATGATCATTTACTTTAGAAAATTGTGAAGGGCTTTGAAGTAGGCATCGGGATCATCATACATGGCCATATGGCTTCCATTTTCGCAGATTACAACCTCGGCCTGTGGGATAAGAGTGCCCATTTTTTTAATCTGCTCCGGATTCATTGTATCGTAACGACTGCCGATTAAGAGGGTGGGCACTTGAATTTGGGAAAGATCTGCCCATCGATCCCAGTCTTTTAGATTTCCGGTGAAGACAAATTCATTGGGACCTTGCATCGCCATGTAAACAGGCTGACTGAGGTGGGCAAATGTCCGGACTACAGGATCTGGCCAGGGGCTCAGCCTACAGAGATGTTTGGCATAGAGTTCTTCATAGAGAACCTTCTCATAGTCAGGGTGGGTAAATTCGCCTCGCTCCTCATATTTGGCCAATATGTCTTGGCTTTCCTGGGAAAGCTGCCTGCGTAAGTGGTTGAAGTGCTCGATATAGTCGGGGACACTAGCCGTCATGTTGGAAATAATCAGCCCTTTCAAATGGTGTTGGTATTTAAGGGAATACTCCATCGCAAGGAGCCCTCCCCAAGAATGCCCAAGAAGAAAAAAATTGTCTAAATGGAGAGCGGCTCTGATCTGTTCTACTTCTTCTACGAAACGATCGAGAGTCCAAAGCTCAGGGTCATTTGGCTGATCGGAGAAATAAGAGCCTAGCTGGTCATAAAAAATGATCTGGAATTGATCTTCAGGAAAACGACTTTTGAAGCACTCAAAATACTCGTGCGTGCATCCAGGGCCTCCATGCAAAAGGAGGATCTGAATCGGTCCGGCGCCGACTCTTCGAGTGTAAACCTTGTAGCCATTGTCAAGTCTGACATACTCTGCCCCATCCATCATTTCCCCGAAGACTAAGTTTGTTAGAACGAGCAAAAGAACTATCGCCAGCGTCCTTACCATCGTGTTTGTCCATTTAGAAAGGACAGTTTATGCTAAAAACACCTAATTGTAAAGAAAGGTTGTTACGCTGGGCACTTGCGTTCTTCTTGCGAGGGCCCTATCGCTAAAGAATTGTTCTATTTTGGGGAGGATCAACTTGATTGCTATCGCAAACGCGACGCCCCCTCCCAATGCTGGTCCGACGAAGGGGATCGGGATGAGTGATCCCAGAATAGCCCCTACAAAGACTGCGCCACCTAAAACGACTGCTGTTAGGAAAAAAGCGGCGACCTTGTCAGCGATTTCCTCCATTTTTTGGGAAGTGCTTAACTCTTTCCATGTTTTAAGAGGTAGGGGGGGAGAAGGGGTTCTTTCTCAACTGCTGGCGAGGCCATATATAGCTCCTTTGTTATTAAGGTATAATTGTATTAAAAAATTAGTTATACTTCAATAAATTATTTAATTACTTATCCAGATATTAATAATATTTGATTGATTGTAAAAAATTTAGTATAATATTCGCATTATGAGTATTGGTTCATTATTTTGTTGTTCATCAAAACGGCCTAAGTACAAGTATACCCTTTCCGCCGAGCAGATTATCCAGGATCGTTATCGGGATATCGATGAGGCGCCCGACGTGCGCAGTGTTATTGAGCTCCTCAGGACTTTTAACGAAGGTATATCTCGGAATACTACGGATCTGGGTTGCTTGGGACGGCTGCGTTTGTTGAGAGAGCTAGGCAGCATAGCCCAGAGTGGTCGGGAGAAAATCGAACAATTGAACCCCACAAGACTCGTCTTGGGTCAAGAGCTTGAAGTATTGTCTGATTATCCGAAACTCTGGCCCCACTTCCTTGAACTTAACCAAAAGCTGCGGGCCGAGGTAGGGCAACATCGTCCGTGTCACGGTTTTATTTACAAAATCACGAATGCGCAGAATGTTGACAGTTATCTTATTGGGACTTGCCATTTGACACCTCAAACTACGGCGGAAAATAATCTTTTTTTTGATGTACTGGATCGATGCCAAGAGCTTGTAACTGAAATAGGTCCTGATGTGAGCGAGCAAGAAAAAGCATCCAATCTTCTTCGGCAACGCAACTATCCACACAGCTACTGTCTGGATCTGGCATTAACTCAGGCGGCGTTGCAGAAGGGAACTCCTGTTGCCGCTCTTGATAACCCAAATGAATATCCAGCCCTATGGCAGGAAGCAATGGAGGAATGGCTGCGCGATTTTGGGGTGCCTGATGCAATCCGCTCCAAAATACCCACTTGGTCACAACATTTTAGCGAGAATTGCCACGAGATCGTAAGTGTAATCGCATTTCAGGATGGTTTAGAAGATATTTTTGGGGAAGAAGTCAAGCTGATAGAAAGTGAAATGCGCTCAACTAGGCGTGAAAATCAACTTCTGGCTCAACACAAACAAGAAGGTAAGCCTGAGCTGTCTTCAGAGGCTTTTACGCGTATAATCAAAGCAGCGGCAATGGATTTCGGTTTGCTGAGAAGAAATCAAAAGTGGAACGCCACGCTCATTAAGAAAATCACTGAAACCAACACACCGGTTTGTATCGCTGTTGGGGCTTTGCATATATTTGGTCAAGATGGATTGCTTGCCGCATTTCGCAAACAGAATCTAGCTGTAACCAAAATCTCTGCGACCGCGGAAGATACACGCATGCAGTCAATCAACCCAATTAATCCAGGTGATGCCAGAGACTTGGCATTTCATTGACAATTAATGTCTTATAATAGCATGGTTCCTGTTGCATACTACAATAGAACCGTGTACAATATTCGAAGAAATAATTACAAAAATGGCAAGTGCACCAAAATCTCTGCCTTATGGGATAACGTGGGTACCCCTTGTGGCTACTTTCCTAGAGCCTGAGGGAGTTCGAAACCTCCTCAACGTCTGCAATTTTGGACGTGATGTTCCCGGCCATACGTTTAGAGCCATTTTTCGTCAGTACAGCCCGTGCCCTTGCGAATGGTTCTCTATTGGTGGGGTGACGGCCCCCACTCCGATGCATTGCGGTAGGGCTATTGTAAATGTAGATGAATTCTCTAGCCTTGCGGGCTCCCCGGGGTGGGATGCACTTGGGTTTGCTAAAAAAAAATTTCATGAGCTTACGTGGCACGAAAGAGTGACGGCCACGATTGGGATTTTCAATATGAGAGCCGAAGATTTAGCAAACTTCTTCAATAGGTTTGCAGAACGGCACGCTGGTGCGAAGGCGTTTTTAGATAATGAATTGCCTGAGTCTCTCTCACAATTAGAAAAGGCAAGGCGGATACGGCAATGGTTTCAAGCTCAGCCAGAAGGCGCATTCGATGGATTCCAGATCAATGGTCTTGGCAATGTGCCCCCTGAATTGAGCCGCTATTTGTTTAGGTTCAGTTACATTGTGGGTCGATTGCAGCATCTCGCTCAACGTAGAGATCAAGAGGGCTTCAATGCCCTTTTGGCACACAACATCGGCAGCATTCCTAGATCCATGCTTGGGGATTTGTGGTTTGATCTCATGGGTATGAACCTAATGCCGTATGCTCAAAGTTGCATCCCAAGAGGAGAGGAATTGGACCTATCGCGGTTGAGCACAGACCTCGCCGGCTGCTTTCAAATTCAGCAGTTTAGAAAGTTGATGTACGCACGCCATTTTGAGGCGTTCGAGCAGCTGTTTCGCTGCTGCGTAACAAAAGGAGTTTTTCTCCCAAGTTGTATTCATTACGGCACGATATTAACCGATGCCGCTCTTAATACCCGGGACCTCCGTTTCCTAAAAACTATACTCGATGCAGGGGGAGCCGCAATTCCAGACTACCACCTCGATGCGCTTGCCACCTGCGTTCCGCAACAAACACGCGACTTCCTTAACGGCACACCAACTTCGTGCTTGTCTAAGATTTGCGGTGGAGGATTTTTTCGATGAGGGTGGTGAGTTCTTGGCCGCACTTGGGTAGTTGCTGCAGCTTCTGAAAGAGGGACTTTTCTAGAGATTGTAGCCTCTCTTGCGTTGCGGCGATGCCAAAGAGTGAGACCGCCGTCGGCTTTTGCTTGGCAGCGTCAGAGCCGGCCGTTTTGCCTAAGATGGCCGTTGTTGAGGTGGCGTCAAGTAGGTCGTCTTGAAACTGGTAGGCAAGGCCAAGCTCAAGGCCAATCGATTGAAGGAGGGGAGTGGAGGGATAGCCGGCGGCCAGACTCCCGATTTCCAGGCAGGCTGTGAGAAGGGCGGCGGTTTTTCCATAGTGCATTTGCAGAAGAGTGTCCTCGTCGATCTCTTTCCCTCCCGATTCGATGTCAATGGCCTGGCCGCCAATGAGGCCCGGCGCTCCCGATCGGGTGGCGAGGGTTTTGATCATTTGCAACCGCTGCTCCCTGCCGAGAGGTTGCGCATTGGAGATGACTTCAAAGGCAAAGGTGAGAAGATAATCGCCGGCCAAAAGCGCCATGGCGTCGCCATAGACTTTGTGGAGGGTGGGCTTGCCTCGGCGCAGGTCGTCGTTGTCCATGCAGGGGAGATCGTCGTGGATGAGCGAGTAGGTGTGGACCATCTCAATGGCGCAGGCGGGATCGAGGGCGAGAAGGGGGTCGACCCCAAAGGTCGCGGTGGCGGCGAGGGTGAGGAGGGGACGGAGCCGCTTGCCGGGTGAGAGGAGCGAATAGCGGGCCGCCTCGAAGATCGTTTCATCTCGAGCGGGGATAAGCTCTCGGAGACGGCTTTCAATTTTTTCTATCATGGATCTGGTCTGGTACGCCTATAGATATATAATCAAACCCTTTGTTTTTCATGTCCAGAGGTTTGTATTGGTTCCGCCCGTCAAAAAAGGCGACTCCCCTCATTTTGTCCCGAATGGGCTTAAAATCGACGAGGCGAAACTGCTTCCATTCGGTGAGGAGGGCGATGGCGTCGGCTCCTTGGACCGCATCGAATTCGTCGGTACACCAATGGAGGTTGGGGAGTCCTTCGAGGAGTTTGCGGGCATTGGACATGGCGACGGGATCGAACAGGCGGAGGATGGCGCCTTGCTTGACAAGATCCTCAATGAAGATGAGAGAGGGGGCCTCGCGCATATCATCGGTGTCTGGTTTGAAGGAGAGGCCCCAAATGGCGATGGTTTTCCCTTTGAGCCCGCCTCGCTTGGAGAAATAGCGGATCATTTTTTGGCCCAAGACCTTTTTTTGCCGGTTATTCACATCATCGGCCGCTTGCAGAAGGAGCGGATCGACTTCGACGCTTTTTGCCACGGCAATCAGCGCGCGGATGTCTTTGGGAAAGCAAGAGCCGCCGTAGCCTACGCCGGGATATAAAAAGCTGTAGCCAATGCGCGTATCAGAGCCGATCCCTTTGCGCACTTCATTGACGTTGGCTCCCACGCGCTTGCAAATGTCGGCAATCTCATTCATGAAGGAGATGCGCGTCGCTAACATGGCGTTCGCTGCATATTTGGTCATTTCGGCCGAGAGCGTATCCATCAAGAGGATCTTCTCATGATTGATCATAAAGGCTGAATAGATCTCTTTGAGCACGGCGGCAGATTTCGGATTGTCGGCTCCGATGATGATCCGGTCGGGCTTTAGGCAATCGTGGACGGCGGCGCCCTCTTTTAGGAATTCGGGGTTGGAAACGACATCGAAGGTGAGGTTGGGATTGACTTCGCGGATGACTTGAGCCACGCGGCTGGCAGTTCCCACAGGAACGGTCGATTTATTCACGATGATCTTGTAGTCGGTTGTGTGTGCGGCAATTTGTCTGGCGGCCGACTCTACGAAACTGGTGTCGCAGGAGCCATCTTCTCGCGATGGGGTGGGAACGGCAATGAAGCAAACAGAGGCGGATGCGACCCCTTTTGCATAATCGGTGGTAAAGAAGAGGCGGCGGTGTTTGATGTTCCGTTTGACTATTTCTTCTAGACCAGGTTCATAGATGGGAACGCCCCCTTTTTCGAGTGTGCGGATTTTTTCGGCGTCGATGTCAAGGCAAGTCACTGTGTGTCCCATTTCGGCAAAACAGGCGCCCGTCACTAAGCCGACGTAGCCTGTTCCTACCATCAGAATGTGCATAAATCTCTCCCATTACAAACCTTAATATTCGTAACAGAAGTGGCTATTTCTACGCTAGCGTCAAGTTGCCGTTATTTAAGACGTACCGTTTTTGGCAAAGAGAGGCCAATTCGAGATCGTGAGTGACGAGAATGAGCGTCTTTTTGAGAGAGATGAGAATTTCGGCAATCTTTTTCGCATTGGCGCGGTCGAGATTGCCGGTAGGTTCATCGGCTAAAATGAGATTGGGATTGTTGCAAAGGGCTCTGGCGATGGCAGCTCTTTGTCTTTCGCCGCCAGAGAGAAGTTTTGCTGGAAAATCGGCTCTCTCCTCGAGACCCACGAGTTTGAGTAGATCGAGCCCCTTTTCCCTGTTCACCGGTTGCCTTGCAATGCGAGCGGGCATGAGGACATTTTCCAATGTGGTGAAGTCTTCGAGAAGATTATAGGCTTGGAAGACAAAACCGATTTGTTGATTGCGAAGGTTTGCAGCGTTGGATCGGGTGAGCGGTTGTCCTGCAATTTCGATCTCGCCACTATCGGGTTCTTCCAGCGTTCCTAAAATGTGGAGGAGGGTGGTTTTCCCTTCGCCGGAACGGCCGCAGATGGCCAGAGTGTCTCCTGCTTTGATTTCGAGCGAAACGCCCGATAAAACGGGAACTTTGGGATACGATTTGTAGATCTTTTTCGCTTTTAAGATCATTCGGCCCTCAATACGGAAGAGGGGCGGATGCGGCTCGCCTTAATGGCAGGGATGAGACCGGCTGCCAGCGAAAGAATCGGCGTGGCAACGAGGACGAAAAATAGGGCTTCTGTACTCAATTGATTGGGCAAAGATTGTCCAAAGAAGGCGGGGTTGAAAGCGTTGTGTCCTTGAATCGCGCTTAAAAAGGCGACCAGTCCGTCGAGGTGTTTGAGAGTGAAAATCGCCAAACCGCTACCGAGTAGACAACTGATGGCTCCCATGGCCATGCCACAAATGCCAAAGATGGCCGCAATGCTTCCGAACGAGGCTCCCATCGATTGCAAAACGGCGATCTCTTTTTTCTTATCGTTCACCAAAAGCACAAGGAGTGAAATGATATTGCAGCAGGCAACGATCAAAATGATCGCGGCGATGAGCATGAAAAGGGTTCGGTCGCTCTGGAACTGGAGCATCAGATCTTTCGAAAATTCGAAATCGCGAAAGGTGTCGATTTTCCAATATTTGGAAATCCCCGCTTTTTCAAAGGCGGCAGAAATCTTCTCTTTCACTGCGGGTGCATTGGCCAAATCTTCAAACCAGACGAAGATCCCATTGGTAGGTGTTCCGTCGGGAGAAAATGTCTGCGTTGAAGCGTGTATTGTGCGCGTCACTTCGGAGGGCACGATAACACATTTATTGCCCATGGAGACGAGTCCTGGATCGTAAAATCCCCCCACTTTGACAAAAATCCGCTGCTCCTGCGAGGAGAGGGCGCTGGTGGCTGCATAATTCAATGTTCCCGAATCGCCCATTTTCACGCCGCTTTCCCGGTAGTTTTTCGGCAGCAAGATCGAAACCTCAGAGCCCATCTCAGGCTTTGTCACAGCTTGCGATTCCAAAATGAGCGATTGAAATTGTGGGTTTTTTTCAGGAGTTGAAAGGAGGTAGGACATTTGAGAAAGGACCCCCCCGCCCGTTCGATTCAACCGGAGTAAGGCGCCCCCGATTTCATAATCCTGGAAGGTGAGTCCCAAACTTTTGAGCTCCTGATAGGCGAGTTTCACGGGGTCAAGCTTGTCGCTCTCGTCGCTCTTGGGCCAGTTGGGAGGGATTTCGGCATCTTGCTCGGGAGAATAGGGGTCGGACAGGGCGCTTTCGGCCTTTTCGCCGATGGTTTTCAACGTGTAGTGGGAAGCGGCCGCAAGTCCGTCGACCTGATAGTAATACGATTTGTAGTAGGCCTCTGTTGGGGAGATGCGCAATGGGGCATGCAGAGAAGTCAGCTTCGTGAGCCAGTTCCTTTCGATGCCCGTTGTGACCGACAGAAACACGAGTACAAGCCAAACCACCAGAGAGATCACTAGCACTGACATGAGCGAGATCAAGGCCGTCGAGAGCGACCTCTTTCTCGGAATCAAATATTTAAAAGCGACTGCGATTTCAAACAATGAATTATTTAGCTTCTTTAAAAATCACGTGTTTGCGAAGGGTCGCGTCATATTTTTTCAATTCGATTCGCTCAGTCGTATTCCGTTTATTTTTTCGGGTCCAGTAGCACTCATTGGATTCGGTGCTTTTCAATTTAACGTTTTCGCGTGCGCCTTTCTTAGCCATTGTATAGTTCCTCTTTAAAGTTTTGAATTTTAACCGAAAAATGCCCTTTTAAGCAAAGGGAATACGCGTTTGGACATCGAGATCTAAGGGATCGCTTTGCCCAGCCCACTTTTTGGCTCCCAGGCCAGCGATCATGGCCGCATTATCCAGGGAGAGGTTGAGGGGCGGCCAATAAACGGGAAGTTCGGGAAATCTCTGTGCAAACAGCTCCCGCAACCGGAGGTTATTGCAAACCCCGCCGCCCAGAAAGAGGGCCTGACAGGGAAAAGTTTTAGTTGCTAGATGCGCTTTATTTACAACATCTCGCAAAGCAGTTTCTTGAAAGCAGGCGGCCACATCGTTCGGATGGATCTCTTTGCCTTTAACCGCGTAGAGAACGCTTGTTTTTAGGCCGCTGAACGAAAAGTCATACGGACTGCGTTTGACCCGGCCCGCGCTAAAAGAGTGGGTTCCTAGCCTTCCAGACCTGGCCAGACGCTCCACGTGGGGCCCGCCAGGATAGGGAAGGCCTAAAAGGGCAGCCACTTTATCAAAAGCCTCTCCGATCGCGTCATCCACTGTGGTTCCAATAGGTTCATATCTTCCGACATCTAAAATCTTTAGTAGAAGAGTATGGCCTCCAGACAACACGAGTCCCAACGCAGGCAAAGGAATTTTTTCCAAATCCATCATGCTCGCATAGAGGTGCGCTTCCACATGGTTTACGCCAATGAGCGGTTTTTGCCAGGCAATGGATAACCCTTTCGCCGCATTCATCCCGATGAGCAGGGCTCCTACCAGGCCGGGACCTTTGGCCACAGCAATCAGATCGATTTCATCTGGCGTCACTTTAGCTTTTTCTAAGGCTTCATCGACTACAGGAATGATGGCCTCGATGTGGCGGCGGCAGGCGAGTTCTGGAAAGACGCCTCCATATTTCTCATGAATATCGGCCGAAGAGGCCAGTACATTGGATAAGATTTCCCGACCATTCTTGACAATGGCCGCTCCCGTCTCATCGCACGTACTTTCGATTCCTAATACAATCATCGTCAAATTTTATACCCAAGTAAACTCAAGAGTTGGGTTCTGCCCACGCCTTTTCCCCAATTGACGAAACGTCAATCGGGGGCCCCTAGGCTTGCGTCGGGCAGCCACTGAATTTGAGATCCGCCTGCA
>CAYWKW010000016.1:0-27360 GCA_964458995.1 uncultured bacterium
AGCATCGCTTTGCGGCGATCGCCGAAGCCAGGCGCCTTCACGGCAACGACTTTCAGACCAGCGCGGAGGCGGTTGACAACGAGGGTTGCCAGCGCTTCCCCTTCAACATCCTCTGCGATGATGACGAGCGGTTTGCCCGACTCAGCAGCGGCTTGGAGGATGGGGAGGAACTCCTTCATGCTAGAGATCTTTTTCTCATAGATGAGGACGAGCGCGTTTTCATATTCGCAAATGAGCGATTCTGCATTAGTTACAAAATAGGCGGAGACATAGCCGCGGTCGAAGTTCATTCCTTCTACGACATCGAGAGTGGTCTCAAAACCTTTTGCCTCTTCCACAGTAATGGTGCCGTCTTTGCCCACTTGTTCCATCGCTTTGGCAATGATGTTGCCAATTTCAGAGTCGCCGTTAGCAGAGATGGTCGCCACTTGCGCGATCTCTTTGGTGTCTTTAATGGGCTTGCTGATCTTTTTCAGCTCATCGACGACTGTATTGACAGCGAGCTCGATTCCCTTTTTGATTTCCATTGGGTTTGCGCCTGCCGTTACATTGCGTAAACCTTCTTGATAGATGGCTTCAGCAAGTACGGTTGCAGTGGTGGTGCCGTCGCCGGCCTTGTCAGCGGTTTTGCTGGCCACTTCTTTCACCATCTGCGCGCCCATATTCTCGTGCCTGTCTTCGAGTTCGATCTCTTTGGCAACGGTCACACCGTCTTTGGTGATTTTGGGTGGGCCGAATTTAGAATCGATCACGACATTGCGGCCCTTCGGACCTAATGTCACTTTTACTGCTGATGCCAATGTGCGGACCCCTTTTAGGATCTTTTGACGGGCGTCTTCCTTGAATTTAATGTTTTTTGGTGCCATAGTTCTCCTTAAATTATTCTTCAATGATTGCGATGATGTCGTCAGCCTTTAGAATCATGTACTCCTCGTCGTTGAGCGTCACTTCTTGGCCCGAATATTTGTCCATGAGAATGACATCTCCCACCTTCACAGGCACGGGAAGTACTTTGCCGTCATCGAGTTTTTTTCCAGAACCGACTGCGACGACCTTCGCGGTCTCTTGTTTTTTCTTTGCAGAATCAGGAAGAATGATCCCCCCCTTCATCGTCTCTTGCGCCTCCAATCTCTGGACCAGAACGCGGTTTCCAAGGGGTTTTAAAGTAATTTTTTTAATAGCTTGTTGGGCCATAGGTTGTTTCTCCTGGTATCTAAACCGATTTTTAAATCTTGATAAGGAATATAACTGATTATGCGATTTTTTGCAAACCAATTTAGCAGAATATTATCTGGATTGCTAATCTTAAGTGCGTCCGCGCATCTTGAAGGAATGAATGCATTGAAAACCAATAACATAAAAGAGGAGACTATGCCTGTTGCCCGCAATGAGGTACCGATCGAAAATCGTTGGAACGTGGAAGCCCTTTACACCGATCCCGCATCATGGAAAGCTGGTCTAAAAGAAATTCAGGGACAACAAAAAAATCCAAAATGGCCTCAGCTTTCTGCATATAAAGGAAAACTTCACGACCCGATGGCGGTCGCAGGTCTTTTTGACTCTTACCTGGCTCTGCAGAGACAGCTTGAAAAACTCCACATTTATGCTCATCTTCGTCACGATGAAGATCTGGGAAATGATCTGTTTAAAAGCGACTTTGGGATGATCTCGAGTCTGATTCACGAGTTTAGTTTAGAGACCTCTTGGATTGAACCTGAGTTTCTCTCTTTAGGCCAGGGGCAATTTGAGACTCTCATTGCCGATGCAAAACTCACACCTTATCGATTCTATTTACAGAAAATCGGGCGGATGCGTCCCCACACTCTTTCTCCTGAACAAGAGGAGCTCATGGCTCTCAGTGGCAAAGCTCTCGACGCATCGTGCCGCGCTTTCGGCGCCCTCAATAATGCCGATCTCACTTTTAAACCGGCCATCGATTCCAAAGGCCAGGAACACCCCCTTTCAAACGGAGCCCTTCTCTCCTATTTGCGCAGTCCCGACCGCGCTTTACGCAAATCGGCTTGGGAAAATATGCACCGTGGTTTTGAATCGTATGCAAATACCATTTGCGAGCTGATCCAAGGGCAGGTGCAAAGCCACCTCTTTGTAGCCCGCGCGCGCAAATTTGACAGTTGTCTCGAAGCAGCTCTTTTTCCCCATGAAATCAATCGGCCGGTTTATGAAAACCTCATAGCCTCAGTGCGTGCGCGCCTTCCCCTCATGCATCAATATGTCGCTTTTCGGAAAAAAATCATGAATCTTCCCGAAATCCATATCTACGACCTCTACGTTCCTCTTGTTGAAGAGGCGGAGGCCAATATGGATTATGAAGAGGCGCGCGAAACTGTTGTGGCCTCGGTGGCGCCTCTCGGTGCAAAATATCAGGACTCATTGAAGAAGGGACTTTTAGAGGATCGTTGGGTCGATGTGTATGAAAACGCGCGCAAACGGTCGGGCGCCTATTCATTGGGCTGCTACGATAGCATGCCCTACATTCTGCTCAATTATCATGGCACTCTCAACGACGTCCTGACCCTCGCTCATGAAGCGGGCCATAGCATGCACAGCCTTCTCAGCCGCACTCATCAGCCCTATATTTATTCCCAATATCCGATTTTTGTTGCGGAAGTCGCCTCCACCTTCAATGAGCAGCTTCTCCTCAGGCATCTCAAATCCAAAGCCAAATCCCAGCGAGATCAGGCGTTCCTTATCAACTATCAAATTGAGGGCATTAGGGGCACTATTTTCCGCCAGACGATGTTTGCGGAATTTGAACTTCAGCTTCACAAATGGGCCGAAGAGGGAGTTCCTCTGACGCCGACGCTTCTGAAGCAATACTACGTAAAGCTCAATCGCGAGTATTATGGACCTGAAATCGTATTAGATCCCGAGATTGAGATTGAGTGGGCTCGCATTCCCCATTTCTATTACAACTTTTACGTTTACCAATATGCCACGGGATTGAGCGCTGCGCTGGCTCTTTTCCAAAAGGCGATGGGAGACGATAGAGCGAAGGAGCGTTATTTGGAGTTTCTCTCGTCTGGAGGGAGCAAATATCCCATTGATCTTCTTAAGAATGCAGGCGTCGACATGACTAAGTCCGATGCGGTGAATGCGGCGCTGGACTACTTTGAGTCTTTGCTGAGTGACTTAAAAAAGTGTCTCTAATTGTAGTTGCGAAATAATTCGGAAAGGGGTAAACCAGATCAAAGTCCCATGTCGAATTAGGGCAGCCAATGAAAAACAGAGCCAAAGCTGTCTTTGTAGTGTTGAACGATAAAGGCCTCCACACGAGGCCTTCTACAGAGCTGGTTAAATGTGCAGCCAGTTTCAATTCTCAAGTGAATCTCAGCTATCGCAACTATGTTGTTAACGCTAAGTCGATTCTGGGCATTCTCATGCTGGCGGCGGAGAGGGGCGCCAAAGTCGCAGTCGAAGCCATCGGCGACGACGCGGAAGCCGCCATCACCGCCATCCTCAAACTCGCTAAAAACAAATTCAACATTAAATATTAAGTATAACCTGGGTTTCTATCTAATTTCGGTTTTGCCGTTGGGGTAGCCGATGATGATCCGTTTGGCGAGATTGAAGAAGAAGCCAGTGTCGACGACGCCTGGGACGGATCGGATTGCATCGTTTGTTTCTTCGGGAGAGGAGGGAGGGGACTCGAAGTAGATGTCGAAGAGGAGATTGCCGTTTTCGGTGATGTAGAGGGTTCCGTCGTCGTTGAGGCGCCATTTGCCTTGGAAGCCCAAGTTTTCGATTTTGGTGCGGGTTGCGGGAGAGCCGTAGAAGAGGACTTCGACGGGGAGCTTGCCGCGGCCGAGGGAGGGGACGAGTTTGGAAGGGTCGATGAGGATGATCAGCTCGGTGCTGGAGGAGGCGAGGATTTTTTCGCGGACGTGAGCGCCGCCGGCGCCTTTAATGAGCCTCTTTTTGGGGTCGACTTCGTCGGCGCCGTCGACGGTAACGTCAATACGGGGAACAGAGTTGATATCGAGGATTTCGATGCCCCCTTTCTTGGCCAGCTCGGTTGAGGCGCGAGAGGAGGAGACGCCCTGGATTCGAAGCCCCTTTTTGGAGCGCTCGATGAGGGCGTGGATGAAGTGTTCGGCGGTGGAGCCCGTTCCCAGGCCGACGATCATCCCGCTTTCGATGCTTTCTGCGGCTTTGCGGCCCGCTGCCATTTTTGCTTCTGTAGACATAGATGTAATGATAAAGAAGCTAGACGTTTAAATCAAAATTTACTATTGTTTGTGAAGGCGAAGGAGGTACCAGATGGCCACAGCAGAGAAAGAAAAAGATGGATTCAAAGAGAGACCGATAGCTCCCGAGAGTTTGAAGACCAAGCGCGCCAGAGAAAAGTTGCTCAAGCAGTGGGAAGCTGAGAAAGAGCAGTTCACCCCGATAGCGCTTGCTGAAACGGTCGATAAGATCCACAAATGGATTGCCGACAACGCAAAGCATCGAGTTCTGATCAAAGAAAAAAGTATCAAGCTCTTCAATCAAAACCAAAATGCCGCCGAGATTAGCAAAAAAGTGCAAGTCTTTGCAGAAAAGCTCAAAGAAGATATGCAGCATTTCGGAAAGTTTAGCGAAGCATCAGCTGATTGAGAATTTCCGTTTGCTTCTCTGGGGCGAAATTTTTTTTAAAGAAAGGGGAATTGCTGAATTCTTCAGGAGAAGGATTCGTCCCCCCATATCTGATTGTTAAATTTTCGAGGTCAATATATTCTCCACGATCGGCTTTCTTAAGTGAGTGAATATATTCTCTACGCAAATCTGAATTAGTAAGAAGAATTCGCTCTGGCCAATTGGGTCTTTTCCCGCCCAGAGATATTAAATACAAGTCTGCGATTAAACGGGCATGTCTACCGTTGCCATTTTGGAATGAATGTATTTGTGCGAGCCTAAAATGAATTCTTGAACTCTGCTGTAAGAAGTTAAGGGAGCATGATTTTTTAAGCCAATATTCAACCAGGTAGTGATTGATTCAGCATAGGTTATTCCCAAATTTTTGACGTGCCAGAGTCGAGGAGTTTTTTTTGCTCTTCCGCGACCATCTCTTCTAAAGCTTTTTTGGAAGGAAGTTGTTCTTCAAGTGCCATGGTACCCGCTACGTATTTGATCTTTTTTTCAGCTGCTATTAAGGCTTGCTTTTTTAGCAATTCATTCGGGTCAATTTCTGGGACTAAAAGGAGCGTGATCGCACATCCAAGACCTTTAAAAACTTTCTCCAAGGTTTCCATAGAGGGGATTGATTTTCCCGTTTCAAGCTTTGCAATATAGGATTGGGGCAGCTTCACTCGTTTTGCCAATTGGTGCTGAGTCATTCTCAACCTTTTGCGCATGGAGCGGATTAAAATGCTAACACTTTGAAATAGAAGTTCTTTTGGCAGGTTTTTACCAGCCTTGAGCATAGCATCGATGAATTTTTTTTCGGCCTTCAGCATAGTTTCTCTTCCTTCCTTAGGTTATATCTAATCAGATATATTTTTGTCTATAATTTATATCTAAGTGGATATTAAGCTTGATTAGAAAGGTTTTTTGAGTTAACCTTCCTTCATGAAAAATGTCATTGATGTCTTGGCAGAGAGGGGATTCATCGATCAGATGACCCACCCGGAACTGCGCGACCGGGTTGAACGGCCGATCAAGGTCTACGCCGGATTTGATCCGACGGCAGATAGCTTGCATTTGGGCAATTTAGTCCCGATCATGGGCCTCGCCTGGTTCCAAAAAATGGGACATACCCCGTTTGCCATTCTGGGGGGCGCCACTGGGCTGATCGGCGATCCGTCAGGAAAGAGCTCCGAGAGAAATCTCCTCGATCAAAAGACTTTGGAACATAACGTGGGTTGTTTGGGGACCTTTTTTAAGAAAATCCTCGACTTCCCTTCAGGTCCGCGGCCGGTTATCTTAAATAACAACGATTGGCTGGGCAGGTTTTCCTTGGTCGATTTTTTACGCGATGTGGGAAAACAGTTCCGGATTGGCCCAATGATGGCCAAAGAAATGGTCCGTACAAGGCTGCAGTCTGAAGAGGGGATGAGCTTCACCGAATTTAGCTATCAGCTTCTGCAAGGCTACGATTTCCATTATCTTTGCCGCGAACATGGCGTCACGCTGCAAATGGGCGCAAGCGATCAGTGGGGCAATATTACGGCCGGGACAGAATACAACCGGAAAGTGGGCGGAGAAACGCTCTATGGGTTGACATTTCCTTTGTTGACGCGAAGCGATGGGAAAAAATTTGGAAAAAGTGAAGAGGGGGCCATTTGGCTTTCAAGCGAGAAGCTAAGCCCTTATCAGTTTTATCAATATTTGGTGCGGGTGAGTGATGCAGATGTGATCAAACTGCTGAAGATGCTCACTTTTTTAAGTATGGATGAAATAAGGGAAATTGAGGCTGAAATGGATGTGCCGAATCGGGCACAGAAAAGGCTGGCCGAAGAGGTAACGCGCTTTGTTCATGGAGAAGAGGGATTGCAGGCGGCGCTGCGAGTCACTGAAGGGATGGCTCCTGGCAGCGAAGCGAAGCTCAATGCGCATGTTTTGAAAGAATTGGCGGGGGATATGCCGAGCGCCGAATTGCCGCTCAGCGAAATTGTAGGCCACAAATATGTCGATATTGCTGTTCGTGTGGGTCTTGTTACAAGTAAGACGGAAGCTTCCAAGCTCATTAAGAATGGGGGCGCCTACCTAAACAATGAGCGGATTGAAGATCCTGCCATGATTATCTCCTCTTCAAACCTCATCGAGGGGACTTTTCTCCTCTTCAGCGCCGGCAAAAAAAAGCGCCTGTTGATCAAGGCGCTTTAAAAATTGATTTGAAAAATATTCGACAATCGCTATTTTGAACTCGTGAACCCATTTACATCGAGTATCTAAGGTACAGGTGGGGGGGAAATATCAAAAAGGAGACAAACAGCTTGTCTGAAAATCAAGAAAGTACTCAAAGTCAAAAGGGGAGCGCTGATATGGCGACTGTAACGAAAAAGAAGCTGATTCAAACAATTTCAACATCAAAAGGACTCCATCCCAATGATGTTCGCAATGTTATTCAAGCCTTCCTCGACGCAATGACAGATTCTCTTTCCCAAGGGGATCGGTTGGAATTCCGCGATTTCGGAGTTTTCGAAATTGTCGAAAGAAAACAAAAGATCGGTCGCAACCCGAAAAATGCGGCTGTACCAATTGTGATACCCGCGCGCAAGGCAGTAAAATTTACTCCTGGCAAAAAAATGCGCAAACTTATTGAATAGTTTCATGCTATTCAATGATATTCAGTCAGGCTGTGAGGCTGATTTATTTCAGCCTCTTACCGCCTTTCTTCGCGCGCAAAAAATGGGAAAAATCGCGCCGCCCTATGTCCCGCAATGGGATATTAGGTCGCTCAGACAGCTTTGCACTTTGGCTTTGCTTTGGTCCGATGCAGGCTTTCATGAGGAAGCGGGAAGATTGGCCCATTGGTTGAAGCAATTTGAATCGTTTCCTTCGCTTTGGTGTCCTGAAAAAGAATATCAGACGGGGAACTTTTTTTCGCAGCTATCCAAGATCGATCCGATTCCTGGTGAAAATCCCGACTTTGGTACAACTCTGTTTCAAAGCCCCAAGTTGTCGGCTGCATTTACACTCGCTGGCAATGGCACTTCTCTTGGAGTTGTTCAAAGTAAAGAGGTTGAAATTCGTGCTCTAGGTCCGCAAGCCCTTCCTCTAAATGAGCCAAGTGGTTTCGGAATTAAAGGGCGCGGTTTGGATGGGTGGACCCGATGCTATGCAATGCCTGAAGTTTGGCTCGAATTAAAAGCCGATTGCAAGGAAACCGAATGCAAATTGGATCTTCGCTTTGTAGGACTAAAACCTGAAACGCCCCTGGCTTTCGTCTTCTACGTCAAAGCACCAAGCTGTCAGATTGGCCAAGAAATACTAAAACCAAAAAGTCTGCGCCGCTTTCTGGGCGAAGGAAACCAGGCTGCTCTTGGAAAGCTGACTATTGCAAGCTCTTGCAATCACAAAATTCAGATCATTCCCTTAGCAGGGGAAGGATGTTTTTGGGACACAGAGTTTCTTGTCGCTTTTGAAATGCAACCCTTCATTTCACAAACATCGTTCACTATACGAGACCCTTCTTAAATTGATTGTATTGCTCTTCGAGAGCTGTCATTTTTTCGTGGAATTTGATGCGTCCTTTGGCCATTTTCTGATCAAAAGAGAACTGACTCTCACGGCCCACTTCATCAGCAATTATGTCACCCACAAAGGCGAGCGGCGTTGTTACTGCATTGGCGGTTGCGAAAGCGTTGACTCGATCACGGGCATTAGGACCTGCTGCTGCTGCTGCGGTGCTGTCGACGACGAGTTTACCTTGATGGATTTTTTGTTTGATTCTATCAGCACGGCCTGAATAGCGGAGGTCAAGCTCTTTCACATAGGCGTAGTATTGGGCTCTATATTTGTCGGCCTCAACTTTGAGCTTGCGAAGGAGGGCGATATGATCAGGTGTCGCAATTTCATAGGCGATGAGTTCCTCTGTGTTGTAGGCGTTGAGGACAGCCGAAAAATCCATTGTTTGCACTTGTCGATTAAATTTTTCCCTGACCTCTTCTAGAGGAAGAATTCGGTATTGCATGATATTTTTTAGGCCGTGCTCGTCAACTAGTTGTTGAAAGGTGAGGGAAACGGCTTCTTGACGGTAAAGGTTTAATTTTTCCAGATCGTGATAATCTTTTATTTTATAGGAGACATAGCCCAGGCCAAGAGAGAGAAGGAGGAGAGGAATCGAGAGAAAACCGAAGGGAGTTGGGGCGAGGACGGCTGTGGCAACGGCGCCTGCTAGTAACAGAGCGGCAAAGAAATAGAGGGCCAATTTTTTGAGTTTGGCTGTTGTCCAATAATGTGCATTTTGAGATTCTTCAATTGAATAAGCTGGTGCTTTTGTAGAATTAATTATTGAAACTGATGTCATAGATAGTCTCCTTTTTTGTGACATTAGTATATTAATATTCCTATTATTAATCGAGGTTTTCTGTGTTGCAAAATAGTCTTGAGTTTTCGATAATGGGCCGTATACCCAAGTAAACTCAAGAGTTGGGTTCTGCCCGCGTCGGGCAGCCACTGAATTTGAGATCCGCCTGCATCGCTAAACTTTTTAAGTTTAGCTGCTTCGGCACCGCTTCGCTGACTCAAATTCAGGGCGCCTCCTTGGCACATTCCCAACTTTTGAATTCACTTGAGTATATGTTTGGGATTTGATGTGAAATATTTTATTATTGTGACTGTAGCCCTTTTTGGTGTGATCGGCATCATGGGATGGATGAAGAGAGAGCCTAAGCCCGTGGTTGTTGAACCCGTGCAGGAAATCGCTCTTGGCTCCTCTACGGCCCCCATCCCGATTCCGGCAGTCATTGAAGAGTTTCCCGATGTAGACAGAATGGATCAACTCTTTGCTCTCGATACATCGGAGCTGCCCATCGTGGAAACGGTCTCTTTTACTAGCAGGGTCCCCTGGTTGAAAGATCGCCCCGCATGGATCGCCGATTATGCTAGCCACTACCAAACATCGAGGCATTTTATCGCCCGCAGCCTGAATGGAAAGGCTGACTATTTCAATCAAAAAGTGCATCCGGGCGACCGGTTCAATGTTTTTAAGAAAGACAAAGACATTCGGTTCCATATGCTCGTCGATTTATCGAAGTGCCGCATGTGGCTGTACTATCTGGATAACAAAGAAAAGGTGCTGCTCAAGACCTACCGCGTCGGAGTAGGAAAGCTCGATAATTTATATGCTTCAGGCTGCCTCACGCCGCTCGGCAAATATGAGCTGGGTGATAAAATCGCCATCTACAAACCAGGCGTAGCTGGCTATTTCCAAGATGAAAAAGTGGAGATGATCCGCGTTTTTGGAACCCGTTGGCTCCCCTTTGGAAAAGAGGTTGAGGGCTGTACTGAATCGGCAAAAGGTTTGGGTTTGCATGGAGCGCCATGGATTGAGGGGCCTGATGGTCAGTTGGTCGAAGACCGGAGCAAGCTGGGAAAATATGACAGTGATGGGTGCATCCGTTTAGCGCAAGAGGATATGGAAGAGCTATTTGCAATCGTGATCACCAAGCCGGCGACCGTCGAAATCGTCAAGGAATTTAAGCCATGACTGTGTTAGCCCACGAAAAGCAGATTCTCGAGGTGCAACAGACGCTCTTGAAGCTGAAGGAGCAAAATAAGAACAATCCTCTCTTTTCTCCTGATGAGATCGTGAAGATGGAGAAGAAGCTCGAAGCGCTCAAAGAGAAGGTCTATGCGGAATTGAAGCCCTGGGACCGCGTCGCGATCTGCCGCCATCCTCAAAGGCCCCATGCGATTGATTACATCCAAAATATAGCCGAAGAATTCGTCGAGCTTTTTGGCGACCGGACATTTGCTGACGATCATGCAATCATTGCCGGCCTGGCCAAAATCGAAGGGCAAAAATATATTGTCATTGGCCAAGAAAAGGGGAAAGACACCGAAAGCCGCATCTATCGCAATTTTGGGATGCCCCATCCTGAAGGGTACCGCAAAGCGATGCGCTGCATGAATCTGGCCGCCAAGTTCAATCTTCCTGTGATCACGCTTATCGATACGCCGGGGGCCTATCATGGTTTGACAGCGGAGGAGCGGGGCCAAGGTTGGGCCATCGCGAACAATCTATGGGAAATGGCTCGCCTTCCCACTCCCATTATCGTGGTTCTCATTGGGGAGGGGTGTTCTGGGGGAGCCTTAGGGATTGGCATAGGCGACGTGATTGGGATGATGGAGCACTCCTACTATTCGGTCATTTCTCCTGAAGGGTGCGCCTCCATTCTTTGGAAAGACGCGAGCAAAAACGCGATAGCGGCTTCCGCTCTTAAAATGCACGTCGAAGATCTTCTAGAACTGGGCATTGTCGATCAAATGATTCCCGAACCATTGGGCGGCGCTCATCTCGATCCTAAAATTGCCTACCAAAACGTGAAAGCCTTTGTTAAAGACCAATGGGGATCGCTCAAATCGATTCCGATCGATCTTCTCCTTGAAAGTCGCTACCAGAAATTCCGAAAAATGGGACGATTCAAGACCTTAACCCTTCCCGAATAATTCTCAAAATTCTACTTTTGTGGTACTCTTCAAAAAAAAGGAGTAACCTTATGACCAGAGTCATTCTAACTTTCATGATCACTTTTGCCGCTGTTTCCTGCAGCCGGCAACCCAGTTCTCCATGCGACCGGATGACGCCGCCCCGCGAGGCCAACTGCAAATGCAAACCCGACTGCACCCATCGAAATGAGCATTGTGGCTGCACGCATCAATGCGGTTGTAGGCACGGCAAATAAAATTCCCTACCAAAAATTGTTCGAAATGGGCAAATTTGTTGGTAGATGACATTACTCCTACAAGCGGCGCTACGCAATACTAAGCATTTTACTCTGGCGGTCCTCACTTTCGTCACCTTGATGTTCATGACGGTCGCCAATCAGTGCGAGATGTTCTCCGTCGGCCTCATGGCCAATACGGGCGCCGACTTCTTTACCCTTTTTAGTCCCGAAGGGAAAAAGATTAAGGATAAGATCAGCATTGCCGATGTGACACACCGGTGGGAGGCGATCGACATCAACGAAGATGGAGTGATCACCAAGCAGGAGGCCGCGCGCTCCATTGCGCAACGCAAAGACGCGAATCCTCTCGGCTGGATCATGCATAAAGTCGCCGTCTTTTTCGATTTTGAGCAGAATATCTCATTGCTGATCATGATTCTGGTTGCAGTGGCTCTTTTTAAAGCGGTCACCCTTTTTGCATCTCGCTATATCACACAGCTCCTTTCGATCCGGATCACACGCGACTTAAGACAGCAATATTTCGAGCATATTCAATCGCTCCCATTGAGCTTCTATCAGGAACAGAATTTAGGAAGCCTCTCTGCCCGGGCGGTTTGCGATGCAGGCCAGATCGCCTCCTCGCTCAACTCTTGCCTGACCAATTACCTACAAACTCCTTTTACGGTAGCTTCCACTTTCTTGGCCTGCCTTTACCTCTCTTGGAAGCTCTCTTTGATCATTTTCTTTGGATTGCCTTTGATCGTCATGCCGGTGATCTATTTAACGCGTCAAGTCAAGAGGATCACACGCCAAATTCAAAAAAATCAGGAAAACTTCTCTTCAGTGCTTCTCGATTTTCTAGCGGGGATCCAAACGGTTAAAATCTTTGCCATGGAGGCCTTTAGTTTACGCAAATATAAAGAGCAAAACGACCAGATGGCAGTTCTGGAGAGCAAGAGTGCCAAATATGGCTTGCTCACCCGTCCCGTGCTCCATTTGATCGCTACGAGCTGCTTGGCTTTTGTCATTTTATTTGGTCTGTATTCTCTCCATATGACTGTAGGACAACTATTTATGTTTGGTGGCTTTCTCCATCTTTTTTACGAGCCGGTGAAAAAATTTGCAGAGGAGAATGCGAACATCCAAAAAGGGGTTGTAGCCGCAGAGAGGATGTTCGAGGTGCTTCACCTGAAACCCCAAATTGAGGATCAAGATGGGGCCATTCAAATTTCTGACTTTAAGAACATCATTGAATTCGATCATGTTTGGTTTAAATATCGCGATGAATGGGTCATTCGGGATGTCAGCTTCACCGTCAAGCGGGGCGAAGTTGTGGCGCTGGTGGGAGCTACAGGCGCCGGCAAATCGACTCTGGTTCAATTGTTGCCGCGCCTTTACGACGTCCAAAAAGGGGAGATCCGCATCGATGGCATTCCTCTCAATGCGATCACCCAAAAATCGCTTCGGGAACAAATTGCCTTTGTGCCGCAAAGGCCATTTCTTTTCTTTGATACGGTTGCTGAAAATATTGCTTTTGGCCGCAGTTTTTCCAGTGTAGAAATTGAGGAGGCGGCGCGGAGAGCCTATGCTCATGAATTCATTGTAGAATTACCACAGCAATATCATACTCTTCTTGCAGAAATGGGAAAAACACTTTCAGGAGGCCAGCAGCAGCGCCTTGCCATTGCCCGGGCTCTTGTAAAAAAGGCGCCTATTCTCATTATGGATGAGGCGACCTCGTCGCTCGACGCCATTTCAGAAAAGAGGATCAAAACAGCTATGAAAGATCTGCATGGGGAGGTGACTCAAATTCTCATCGCCCACCGCCTTTCGACGATTGAGCATGCAGACAAGATCATTTTCTTTGACCGGGGGCGGAAAATTGGGGAAGGGAGCTTGCACGAGATGCTGGAAACTTGCCTCCCTTTCCGCATTCTTTGGGAAACGTATCACCACTCTGAAGTGGCCCCCGCATAAAATTTATATTGACAAAGAGCTCAAAAATCGATTATCAGGCATAGTTCTATTTAGTGGAATATTGTGCGAGAAAATACCACCCAGGAACCTTTAAGCCCGTTTCAAACAGAAGTAGTCAAACTGTTCCAAAGAACTGAAGTGAATCTAGCCTCAGGAAAAAATATCTTGAGGGGACTGATTCCCAGCTCTTCTGACGAAGCTCTGCCTCTCGACCAAATCATTGAAAATTATGAGCACTTATTTGGGAGCAAAGGCCCCATCCCGATCGAGAAACTCCTCTTAGAAGCTTTGCCCGCCCAAGATTTTGTCGATGCGGGTTTGAGCCGTTATTATCCGCGGATGTATAGAGGATTGCCGAGACTCTATCATCGTGGCGCGCCCTCTCAATCGCACATCAAAAAGAACTTCACCCATTTGCCCGGTTTGAAAAAAGAGGCGGTGGACAGGGCTCTCTGCAGCTTGTATGGGAAAATGGCCGTAAAAGGGCAGGTAACGGTATTCTCGTGGATTCCGGAAGACGACTATGTGGGGGCGATCGAGATTGCCCGCATTTTGCGCTCCCGTCTGCCTCACGCGACGATCCGCTTTGTAGCTTTAGTTCAGGCAAAGTGGGCGGCCCGCATCTCCTTTTTTGAAGGATCTGTCATTCTGAGTTATGAAGAGGACCTCTCTATGGCCGCTTTTACCGAAGAGGCTTTAGAGACGCTCCGCGCCTCTGATCTGATTTTACAAGTTCCCACCTACTATCCCCACACGGAAGAACTCATGGCCGCCGTACCGGGGCCTAAGATGGAATTTGTGGGCGATTATGGCTTTGTGGAATCGAGGTGGTTTCATCCCAAGTCGGGGAGACACTCGCTGGGCCTCCATTTTTTAGAAAAGGGGATGATCATTCGAAAGCCCTGCGTCTGCACTTGGCAAAACGTCCAAAATGCCCAATTGCAAGCGTGGCATTCTCCCGACAATCACTTCTATTTGGCCTATCTCTCCTCATCCGTTGGAGGCGCTGTCTATTTGCACTCCCTTTTAAAGTCATTAGAAAGTGATCCAAAAAACATTGATATCTGTACGCCTGATCTCGATTGGTTTGTCCAATTTGTTGAAAAACAAAACAGAGTAGGCAAGCCTGTTATAGAATGGGAATTAGGGGTCGGATCCATCGAAGTCTACTTTGGGGACCAAGTTTATTCCCGCTCGATAGCTTCAGCGGGAAAAGTCGTGCGCATTCTTTGTCCTGACGCGATTTCGCAAGGCGATTTTCGGGCGCTTTTGGCCCTTAGCGGCGATTGGGTGGCGGTTCGAGGAAGCCAATCCTTTTCCGAGGCGGTTTCGCAAAACAAAGCCTTTTTCTTTGATGGGCGCCAGCAGAATCGCTATTTGATGAAGGATCTGATAGCGATTGCGGAGAACCGCATTGCGCCCTACTTCAGCGCGCTCTCTTGTCTTCGAGGCATGAATCAGAGCTTTCTCTACAATCTCCCACTTCAGGAAGGGGAGTGGGTAGACGAAATCCACTTCCAAGATCTCGACGAGTGGACCGCCATCGCCCTGAGCCTTGGGCTCGCTCTTCAAGATCCGGAGGCGATTGCAGGATTTAAGAAACTGAATCAAATTCTCTCGGAGGAATTTTCTGCCAATTCGTATCTTTGCCATCTCGTGCAAAGGGCCCTCTGCCACCGGCAAAACCCAGAGTTGGAAGCAAAGGAAGAATTGGACCAATTCGCTTCGAACTCCAAGACTTTCGCCGAATGGATCAAATCTTTTAAAGCATTAGTTTAGCTCATCTTCGTGTCCGGAGACCGATCTCAGGTGCTCTCTGGGGCATTATCGGCGACTCGATTCTAAAAAATTCTATTACTCAAGTCCTCCATCGTTTAAGATAGAGGGCCAATGCAAACTTTTAGACCCTTTGAGAACCATGGTCATCAGATACGCGATGAATCTCTACTACAAACCAAGGCGCTTGACAATATCCCAAAAAGTGGGATATAATGGGTTTTACGAAGGCTGGCTATGAATAAAGGGCCAAAGTCTTGGGATGTTTCCTATTCGAATAAAGCCAAGAAAGAAGCTCTCAAACTGCCCCCAAAAGTGAAGTTCCAACTTGACGTGCTCGCCAAAGAGATGGAAACTCAGGGACCCTACCGAAAGGACTGGCCTCATTACGGCCCCCTAGGCAAGGGGTCTAAGGTTCCTGAAAATGCCTATCATTGCCATGTTAAGAGTGGCAAGCCAACCTATGTTGCATGTTGGCGGATAGAGGATAAAAAACTTAAAATGATTGAGATATTTTATGTCGGTACGCACGAGAACTCACCATACTAGACCCAATCGCACTCGTTCTGAAACTCAGGCGCGAAAGAAGAGAATATCTTGGCGTGAAGTTGCAAAGAAAGAAATCCGTCGCTTCTCTGAAGCGGGTGTGATGTTGCGTGGATGTCGTTACAAGAAAGACCTCACCCAAGTTGAGCTCTCAGAAGCTACGGGGATTCAACAAAATCATATCTCCGAGATGGAAAACGGCAAAAGGTCCATTGGCAAGGAAATGGCCAAAAGACTTGCTTCGTTCTTCAAGGTAGATTATCGCGTTTTTCTTTAGACTGCTTCAAATTCCAAATCTTTCGCCGAATGGATCAAATCTTTGAAAGCATTAGTTTAGCTCATCTTCGTGTCCGAGACCGATCTCAGGTGCTCTCTGGGGCATTACTTGGCTGGAAAAGGGTCGGAACTCGGACACGGACTCGGACTCGGACACGGACACGGACACGGACACGGACTCGGACTCGGACTCGGACTCGGGTGGGGACTCGGAGAAGTGATTGTAAAAAATTCGGGAGTGTGGGATGAGGTGGCTATGGGTGACCTATATACGAAGATGGGAGACGAGCTACGCTCGCTATTTAGAGATTTGTTCGATCCGAGGTTGGCTCGTACTGTCAAGCAGAAGATGGGCAAAATTATGGCTACCGCTCATCAGATCGGCGGCTCAATCGAAAAAGAGGCTCATGAACTGAGTCGCGAGATCAACCGCTATTTAGAGCACCCGTCGGATCCTAAACTTTTGATCCTGATGAAAGAACATGCTTTGAGACTAGAACAGGAGACGAGAGAAATATGAGCAAGGTGGGCGAGGGCAAGGAACCGGTCGAGGAACCATCGGTCGTACAATATCATAAACAGCTGGAAACCAATGCGAGCAAATTTCTCAATGCTTTGGAGAGTTACAAAGATGCCAACACCACCGATCGGGATCGTCTAAAACCCATTATGGATCAATCTTTAGCTTTGATCCGCTCCGCCGTAAGCGAAATTAAATACGCAGGGATTTACAAGCAGGAAGTCAAAGTCGAAAACGACTACAAAGCCTATATCGGCAATCCGAATACAGACAACCTCTCAGCTCTGGAACAGGACCTGTCTACACTCCGAGAATACAACAAACTGACCTAAATTCAGTCCAGTTCTGGATAAGGAATCGTGGACGTGCCCTTGCCCGATTTTTTCTTTCTCACTAGTCCAGGATGCGGTGGGGATGGCGAAAAGCAAACCCTTCCGCTTTCATTTTGTGGTTCGAGACCCGTTTATTGCCTGTGTGAAGGGGAGTGTGATGGGGATCCCATTTGACTTTGGGAATTTTGTATTTATGGGAGACGGCATCATAGAGCTCTTTGCGAGTGGGATGCTCATCATCGGAAAGGTTGTAAATGCCTTCGAGGTGGAATTTGAGCGCGTAGTCGATGGCCGAGGCGCAATCGAGTTGATGAATCATATTGGTGTAGTGTTCGCCTGAGCCGGGAAGGATGTGCCCTTCCAGTTGCTTCACCCGGTGGGAAAGCTCCCGGCCCGGTCCATAAATTTCGGCAAGCCGAAGAAGGCATACGTGCCAGCCGAGTTCTTGGAGAGAAAGGTAGTTTTTTTCAGCTTCGATGAGAATTTTAGCCTGGTCTCCCGGCGCGCGCAGTTCGCTGGTCTCATCGACCCACTGTCCATGATGGTCCCCATAAATCGAAGCGCTACTCGTATAGATGAGATGGCGCGGAAGATCCATCTCGAGAGCGAGATGGCGTAAAATTTGAGAAGTGTTGAGATAGGCGCTTTCGTAGTGTTCGGGACTGTCGGCGGCAATGGTGACGAGAATGAGATCGTTGTTCGCAATCAGAGGAACCAGCTCATCTTCATCATTGCCTTTGAGTAGGAGCGATTTTTGAGTATGGCGAATAAAGGAATCAATTTTTTCAGGATTGCGCGTGGTTGCAGTGACATAGTGCCCCTTTTTCTTCCAAATAGCAGCCACTTGCGTGCCCACATATCCGCAGCCAATAATGACAATGTTCATGCCAAAAATCCTAATTTTTCAAAGGTCTCTTTTAACCCGGCGTTTTCCTTTTTGTCGAGCGCCCCTTCGCGCATGAGCCATTTCGCATAGTCTTTGGGGATTTCCGTTAAGAGTTTTCCCGCATGCTTGCCAAACGGCATCCGCTGCGTAGCGGGGGTTTGACTCAAGAGCGAGAGGACGGTTTTCATCTCCAGATCATCGACCATTTTGCTAAAAATCTGATGAAGAACAATGACATCGTCCAGAGCGCGGTGGGCCTGATTGGCCTCAATGCCATAAACCTCTCGAAGAAATTGGAGGCTGTGGCGAGGGAGGTCGCTCCGGTATTTGCGCGACCACTTGAGGGAGTCGATGAAGTTCCATTTGGGTATTGAGAGCCCCGCCCTTGTAAACTCAGCCTCTAAAAAAAGCTTGTCGAAAGCATCGTTGTTGTGGGCGATGAGGACGAATTCCCCAGAGCAAAAGTCGACGAAAGAGGCGAGGGCCTCTTTGATCGGAGGAGCGTCTTTAACCATCTCATCGGTGATGTGGCAGATGGCTGTCGATTCAGCGGGGATGGGGCATTCGGGGTTGGTGAAGGTGCAAAAGCGGCGGTCCTGGGTCGGGTCATAGGCAGCGATCTCAATAATCCTGTCCTTCCCCGGCTTAACCCCCGTCGTCTCAGTGTCGTAAAAAATGGGCTTCATAGAAACTCTTGTAAAATAGGGCTTAGTAAAGCCGAATTTCGACTTTTTACTCAACATTTTCTCGCGTTTTCGTTATGATAGGGGTCATCAAATGGGGATTTTTATGAAGCGATGGATATGTCTTTCTCTTTTAGTGTTAGCAGGCTGCTTTCAGACTTATAATGAAGAGGATGGCCTTAGAACAGTGCCTGTCACAAACAATCCCAATGTCGTTCCAAACCATGGAAATGGGATGCCCTTTGGGGGCGGCAATCAGCAGGGGCCCTATTGACAACCTGTGTAAAGTCAGATAAGCTCGAGGTAGGTTCACGCATGGCGAAAAAGGCTCCCTACCATTTTTTTGAAGGCAATCTCAAAGAAATCATTGCTGAAATCGGCAAAGAGGGCTTGATTGAGATCCTGAAGAAGATGTTGCTCATCCGGAATTTTGAGATCCGGGGAGAACAGGCTTATCAGCAGGGCAAAGTGGGCGGCTTTTATCACTCCTACATGGGCCAAGAGGCCATTCAGGCTGGCTGTATTGCCGCAGCAGGAGTGGATCATTGGTTTACAACGACCTACCGCTGCCATGCCCTAGCCCTTCTTCTAGGCGCCACTCCCAACGAAATAATGGCCGAGTTCTACGGGCGGTCAACCGGCAACGCGATGGGGCGAGGTGGCTCGATGCACCTGTATGCCGAGCGCTTGCTGGGCGGACTTGCCATTGTAGGAGGACACGTTCCCATTGCAACGGGGGCCGCCTTCAGCATCAAGTATCTCAAAGTGAAAAACATGGCGAGCTTTTGCTTTATGGGCGACGGCGCTGTCGTTCAGGGGGCTGTGCACGAATCGTTCAACTTATCCATGCTGTGGGATTTGCCTTGCATCTTTACGATAGAGAACAATCTGTGGGGCATGGGGACTGCCGTTTCAAGGGCCGTTTGCATTGAGCCGATTGCCGAAAATATGGCAAAAGGGTACGGCATGAAATCGTACACGGTGGATGGATCGAACTTTTTTCATTGCTATGCCGTCTATAAAGAAGCGCTTCATGAGGTTCTTAAACACCATAAACCGGTTCTGATTGAAGCGGTTACCGAGCGCTTCAGAGGCCACTCCATTTCAGATCCAGGACTCTATCGGACTAAAGAGTCTTTAGCTCAAACGATGCAGGAAAAAGATCCCATCATTCTTTTCAAAAACGTGCTCGTAGAACATAAAATGCTCACCGAAAATCAGTTCAAAGATCTCGACAAAGAGCAGAAAGAGATCGTCGTCGCTGCGATGAAATTCGCCGAGGATAGCCCTTGGCCCGATCCGATGACCCTCGAACAGGGCGTCTATGCTCCAGAGGAGAGTTAATGGGAACTCAAATCGTAGAAATCCGGGAAGCTCTGCGCCAAGCGATCGACGAAGAGATGACGCGCGACCCGAGAGTTTTGATTCTCGGCGAAGAGGTGGCTGAATACAATGGCGCCTACAAAGTGACCAAAGGGATGCTCGCGAAATGGGGACCTGAACGGGTCGTCGATACGCCCATTTCAGAAGGCGGTTTTGCTGGCCTTGCCGTCGGAGCCGCTCAAACAGGTCTTCGTCCCATTGTCGAGTTCATGAGCTGGAATTTCTCCTTTGTGGCGGCCGACCAATTGATTTCGAATGCCTGCAAAGCCCACTACATGTCGGGGGGCCGTTTCAAAGTACCCATTGTGTTCCGGGGGCCGAATGGCGCCGCGGCGCAAGTCTCCTGCCAACACTCCCACTGCGTGGAGGCCATTTATGGCAATCTCCCCGGATTCTATGTCATCTCGATTAGCAACGCCTATGATGCAAAAGGGTTATTGAAATCGGCCATCCGCTGCAATAATCCGGTGATCTTTCTCGAAAGCGAACTCGATTATGGCGAAAAGATGGAAATCCCGACTGAAGAGTATCTGGTTCCTATTGGCAAAGCCAAAGTCATTCGCGAAGGGAAGGACATCACTTTAGTCTCTTATGGCCGTATGATTAAATATTGCCGTGAAGCGGCCGAGGAGATGGCCAAAAAAGGGATCCAAGTGGAGCTCATTGATCTTCGCACCATCAAGCCGCTTGACATAGCAGCCGTGGCCTCCTCTGTCCGGAAGACGCACCGCTGCGTCATTGTGGAAGAGGGGCATGTCTTTGCCGGCATCTCCGCTGAAGTCGGCTTCCAAATCATGGAACACTGTTTTGACGAGCTCGACGCCCCCCTCGTCCGCGTTTGCCAACGGGAAACGCCCATGCCCTATTCCAAAGTTCTTGAGAGGGAAACCCTCCCCAATAAAGAAAGAATTTTAGTCGCCCTTCAAGAAGTGCTGGCCTAAGAAACCCTTTTTTTCCATAATGGAAGCAGTACTAAACGAGGTTCTTTATGCCATTTACTGTAACCATGCCTAAACTTTCTCCCACAATGGAAGAGGGGACTATTGCCAAGTGGCATAAGAAGGAAGGGGATAAAGTAAATTCTGGAGAAGTTCTTGTCGAAGTGGCGACTGACAAAGCCACCGTCGAATACAATGCCCTCGATGAAGGCTACCTGCGAAAAATCCTCATCCCCAACGGCGGCCACGCCATCGTCAATCAGCCCATTGCGATTTTCACCGAAAAGGCCAATGAATCCATTGCTGGCTATGAACCCGAAGGGACCCAACCCGCAGAAGCCAAGGAAGTCCCTGCCGCCACTGCAGCCAAAAAAGAGGCCTCCGCGCCTGCTAAAACAGCAGCTATGCAGCAGCCTGCTTTTGCCCCCGAACCGCCTTTAGAGAAGTATCAATTTGGGTTCCCCACAGGCGCTCCTGGACGCCGTGCAGCCGCATCGCCTCTGGCCAAAAAAATCGCCAAAGAAAAAGGGCTCGATCTCTCATCCGTTAAAGGCTCCGGCCCAGGTGGGCGAGTGACGAGCCGCGATCTCGATCTGGCCCAGCCCGATCAACTCGTCTCCTTTGGAAAGCGGGAAACACCCACTGAAGCTCCAGGCAGCTTTGAAGAATTATCACTCACCCCGATGCGCAAAGTCATTGCCCAAAGGCTTCAGCAAGCGAAGAGTTTTATTCCCCACATTTATGTGCGGCAAGAGATCGATGCTGTCCCCCTTTTTGAAGCGCGCGAGCAGATGAAAAACGGCAATATTAAAGTGACCTTCAATGATTTTGTCATTCGCGCCTGTGCGCTTGCCCTTCGGGAACATCCCAATTCCAACAGCGGCTTTGATTCAGTTAACCAATCGATCATCCTTTTCAAGACCGTCGATATTTCTGTCGCTGTAACAGTTGAAGGCGGCCTCATCACTCCGATCATCCGCCACGCCGACTATAAGAACTTGGGGGAAATTTCTCTTGAGGTGAAAGAGCTGGCCGCGCGCGCGCGCGCTGGAAAACTCAAGCCCGAGGAATATAAGGGAGGTTCATTTACCATTTCCAACATGGGGATGTTTGGTGTGACCGACTTTGCAGCCATTATCAATCCGCCTCAAGCGGCAATCCTAGCCATAGGCGGTATTGAAGATTGCGCTCAGGTGAAAAATGGTGCAGTTGTTGCAGGGAAAAGGATGAATGTGATCCTTTCGGCCGATCACCGCGTCCTTGACGGCGCCGAGGCAGCCAAATTCATTAAAACCGTGCAGAAATACTTAGAAAACCCCGCCCTTTTGCTTGTTTAATCTAGGCGAAGCGGTTCCAGGTTTTGATGTAGTCGATGCTCTCTTCGGCCGGCATCTTTTCAATCACTTTGGCTATGTATAGGTTCTTTAAGTATTCGGTAACGGAACCCTCTTTCCGGGGATGCTCCAGATGAAATGCATTGTAGTTTTCCAGCATGGCTGGCGCCGCGCCGAGATTGGTAAAACGGGCCCAAATTTCATCATCGTCAGCC
The DNA here is from genome assembly GCA_964458995.1 of uncultured bacterium. Lineage (GTDB taxonomy): Bacteria > Chlamydiota > Chlamydiia > Chlamydiales > SM23-39 > REEB52. Next base: position 22,197 of record CAYWKW010000016.1, read on the forward strand.
CCCCAACCTACAAAGGTTTCGTTATATCCACCTAGGGACTTAAAAGTAGAAGTTTTAAAAAGATGGATCAGCGTGTCGACGTCAAATGTGGCGCTGATGTTGCTGGCAGTACCCAGGGAAAACTCCTCTCGGCTTTGGAGGAAATGAACCTCGCGATTGTGTTTCGGAGGAAGTTGGATTTTAGGTTCGGAGTCCATTTCCACAAGGATCAATTGGTAATTGATGAAATGGGACTCAAAATAGGAATCGATAAACAGAAGATGTTCTAGCCGCTCTTTAAAATCGATCTGAATAGGGACTACGACCGAGCAATCAGTTAAATCATACTTTTGCATTATTTCGAAAGGTATCTGTGCACTTTCGAAATGTCAAGGTCTCTATAGCAATAAAATGATAAAAAGCTTATACTCTGTGCCTCAATCATGAGAAGTCTTCTTTTAGTTGCGATATTGATGATTAGTTCTTGTCAGAAGCTCCCCGAGAAAAGCAAGGTACTGCGCGTCAATATTTCGCGCGAGCCCACTTGCTTCGACCCCCGTAAAGTTTTTGATCCCTCGCACCAAATGTTAATGTCTCTCCTCTTTGAAGGATTGTTCAAGTTAGAACTCGATCTAACCGTCACTTGCGCTCAGGCTCAATCTTATGAGATTTCTTCCGATCAGTTGACCTACACTTTTCATTTAGGGGCCCATGTTTGGTCTGATAAAAGTCCCGTGACTGCCCACGATTATGTGCAAACTTTTCTCGATATCCTCAGTCCCCAATTCCCTTCGCCCCACTCCCACCTTCTCTACGATATTCTCAATGCGGAAGAGGCGAAAAAGGGAACCGCTGCTCTATCTGAGGCGGGGATTCGGGCGCTCGATCCCAAAACTGTGGAAATAAGGCTGAAAAGGCCCAACCCCTGCTTTCTGCAAATCTTGGCTTCGCCTTACCTGGTCCCCATCTGCCGCCGGCAAGAGGATAAAAACCCCGGCTGGGCAATGAATCCCAATTTGATCAGCAACGGAATGTTTACTCTCGCTGCTTGGGTCCCTAAAGCGGAAATCAGCTTGAAACGAAACCGGAACTATTCGGGGCGCTTTCCCGCCAAAATAAATGGAATTCACATCAGCCTCATCGCCAATGAGATGTCAGCTCTGCATCTCTATGGAAATGGATTCCTCGATCTTTTAGGAGCCCCCCTTTCTCAAATTCCTCTTCCCTATTTAAAGGATTTGAAAGAGAGGGAATCTCTGGTAGTCAACCCCGTTTCAGCTTCTCTTTTCATTGGGTTCAATACGCAATTGGCCCCATTCGATAATGTCCATTTTAGGCGGGCCCTCAGTCTTGCCATCCATCGAAGAGACATCATTGAGCACATCACTCTTCTCGATGAGGAACCTGGATTATGTCCAATTCCCTCTGTATTAAAATTGAGCCCTTCTTCTGGATCGATTCCCGATGGGAATGAAGCGGAAGCCAAAAAGGAGCTGGAAATAGCCCTTCAGCAAATTCCTAAAAAAAGTCTCAAAAATCTCACTCTCTATTTTTGGTCCATGGAGGTCAATTATCTCATCGCACAGACGCTGCAGCAACAATGGCGCAATGTCTTAGATTTGGAAGTGAAAATCGAAGTGATCGATTTTAAGTCCCTTCTATCAAAAGTAAAAGAGGGCTCTTATCAAATGTCGATTTTTGCTTGGTCGGCCGATTATGCCGACCCAATCGCTCTTTTGCACCGTTTCCGCTATTCCCACGACGCCCTCAACTACTCCCGTTGGGAAAATCAGCGCTTTTCAGCCCTCCTCGATTCCTCTGCTTTTGAAACCGATCCCATTAAACGAGCCGCCATCTTAGAAGCCGCAGAGGCCCTCCTTACGGAGGAAATGCCCATAGCTCCCCTCTTCCATTGGAACTTTTCCCTCCTCATCCAGCCAGAAGTTAAGGGGTTTGCTATGGACCCTCTCGGCCATATCCATTTCGACCAGCTTTCCTTTTAGTTATCCCTATATCTTACTCAAAAATTATTTTATATAAATTAAAAAATTTGGTATAATTGTAGGTATAAATTAACAATAGAGGTTTAATATGGCGTTAGGTGTGTTTGCTAATTCAACTATGCAGATAGTTACCTGTTGGGCTTGTAATGGGGGAGTTTTTGGGGCCGCTGGTCTTGCATTACATGAATTGCTGCAAGGTGTAAATCAGACAGAAACGGAGCAACCTGTATGCGCTCCAAACGAAAAACCGAAAAAAGTAACGACTTGGGCAGGGTCGGCCTCTCAGTTGATTCAAGCGCCTTTTAGATTCTTGGGTAGGTCTGTAAAAAACACCAGGCTTTGGCAAGCTTTAGCTGCCGAACCCCGATCGGGTTGGAACTGGGCGGGGCGCCTTTTAGCTGGAAGCGCTACTGTTGTTGCTGGTGCAAAGGCAATTAAAAACCAGATCCATTCAGTCTAACATATATTGCGGCAAGGCAAAAGAAGCCCTGTGAATGGCGGGGGTGTAGTAGCCCATTTTGCCTTTGATCTTGCTGAGCCTATCTTTGAGAACCCTCTCTGAAACTTTATACTTTTTGTCGCTGGCCCAGCCTAAGGCCATGAAGCCGCCCACGTAGGTGGGGATAGATGCGGCATAGAACGTCACATATTTGAAGTGGGGCTCCCGATTTTTCTGGGTGAGTTTAAGCTCCTCTTTTTGCATGAAAGGGGCTCCATTTTGATTGACGAAGATCCCGCCAGGGTTGAGAATTTTCTTCACATCGCCGTAGAATTCGCTGGTAAAAAGAACGGAGGCCGATCCTTCTGGATCGCATGAGTCGCAGATGATCACATCGAAGGTTTGATCTGTTTCTTTCACGTATTTGGCTGCATCTTGGATGACGACCTTAGCCCGTGGATTGTCATAGGCTCCCAGAGAAAGGGAGGGGAGGTATTTTTTCGAGAGTTCGATCACGGACGGATCGATTTCCACCTGGATCACCCGCTCTAAGTATTCATGTCTCAGCACTTCTCGCAAAGCGCCTCCATCGCCTCCGCCGATGATCAGAACTGATTTGGCATTTCCGTGGGCGAGGAGCGGGACATGGGTTATCATTTCGTGATAGATGAATTCATCTTTTTCGGTCAGTTGGATGACGCCATCGATTGCCAGCACGCGGCCGAACCGGCCATTTTCGAAAATGGCCAAGTCCCAAAATTCGCTCTTCTCAGAGTGAATCATCCGGTCGACTGCGAATTCCTGGGCCCATTCCGCATAGAGTGTTTCTTGATAACCGGAGCCAAGAAGAATATTTGCTGCGGCCAGAAGTGTTGTAAACATGATCCCCTCCAAAAAAAACCGGACCATGATAGTAGAGACTAATTTTTGGAGCCACCACTTTTTTGCGGGGGCCCCCCTCGTTATTTTAACCACAGAGATCACAGAGCACACAGAGAAAAGGGGAAAGAACGAAAGAAGAATTCAATTGGGGTGCGGGGAAGAGGCTCCCTCGCTATTTCAGTTTTTTTTCGAGGGATTTGAGGCGGTCGACGTACTCTTCAAGCTTGCGGACGTGCACCTCTTGGCGGTGGTACTCAGTGATGGGCATGGCAGGACTGCCCCGGTATTTGCCCGGTTTGAGCGATTTGCTGACGCCACCGCGGGTGGCAACCATCACCTGGTCTTCCAGCTCAACATGGCCCACTATGCCCACTTGGCCGCCAAGCATCACATATTTGCCCGTTTTGGCCGACCCAGCAATGCCCGTCTGCGCGGCAATGATGTTGTGCTCGCCAATCTCCACATTGTGGGCAATCTGGACGAGGTTGTCGATCTTGGTCCCTTTGCGGATGATGGTAGCCTTAAATCGGGCCCTGTCAATGGTAGTGTTTGCCCCAATTTCAACGTCGTCTTCGAGAATGACGATGCCCAGCTGCTCGAGCTTGATGTGACGTCCGAGCTTGTCAGGAGTATAGCCAAAGCCGCAGGAGCCAATGACGGCGCCAGGTTGTAAGATCACCCGGTTGTGGAGACGGCACCGCTCCCGAATGGTACAATTAGAGTGGATTTGGCAATCGGCGCCGATTTCCACATCGAAACCGATTGAGGTGTTGGGACCAATTTTTGTATTGGCTCCAATAAGGACGTTTTGATCGATCACGGCATGGGGACCGATGGTGACGTTGGGACCGATTTGAACGGAAGGGTGGATTACCGCCGTCGGATGGATGCCAGTAAATCCAGAGGTGCCGGATGACACAAAGAGCTCCGCAATAATCTGGAAAGCACGGCATGGATCGGAGCAAATGAGGTAGTTTTTAGCCGCAGCCAACTCGGCCTTAGCATCGACGCAGATGCACCCCGCGTTCGATTTTTTCATGGCTTCGCTATAGCGGGGATTGGCTAGAAAAGAGGCGTCGGAAGAGAGAGCGTCTTCAAGAGTATTCACTCCTGAAATGACCACATTGGGATCGCCGATGAGTTGGGCGCCGCAACGAGCGCCCAGTTCAGCCAATGTATATTTCATTAACCGGCCTTATCAAGCACCGTTTCATCAACTGCATTGAGATTCTCTGCATCCGCAGTTTTCTTTGCCCTGGCTTCCAATTCAAAGCTCTTATCCATTTCAGAAACTACTTGAGAAGTCACATCATGGCTTGGACGGACGAAGAAGCACATTTCTTTGTTCACTACGTAATCCAAATTATTATCAGCGGCTACTTTTTCAGCGGCTTTTGATATGGTTGCGCTCATTTTATGGATCATTTGATACTGCGCTTGATTGAGCACTTGATAAAATTGATTTTGGTAACGGGCGAGATCATCTTGAAGAGCTTGAAATTTAACTTTGAGATCTTCTTCTGCCTTTGGGGAGAGGCTATCTAAATACTCAGAGTCTTCAAATTTCGTTGCAATTTCTCTCATCTCTTTTTCGGTATCTTCAACGAGAGTTGCCATCTGCTTGCGCATACTCTCCATGTTTTCTTGCTCTTTTTTACCGGCTTTAGATTCGGTAACTGCCGCGGCGAAGTTCACGACTCCAATTAGGGGAGTTTCAACAGCTGTGGCCGTGCCTGCAACGAGTGCGAAGAGTGCTACAGCTGATGAGAGGAAGGATTTACGCATATTTATGCTCCATATTGTTGTTTTAAAATTGTCCACCCATTGAGAAGAAGACTTTCTGCCATTTTCCCTCATGTCG
>CAYWKW010000017.1:0-25240 GCA_964458995.1 uncultured bacterium
TTCAATTTGCCTCAGAAAACCATCTTTCCATTATGATTTCCGCCTCTTTGATGCAGGGGAAAGTCAAACAGCTCTGCAGCCGACTTTTTGAGGAGCTTCCCTCAGCTACATCGCGCATTCTTCAAGCGCTCCAATTTGTCCTTTCGACACCGCAAGTGTGTACTGCCTTTTGCGGAATGAAAACGCTGGCCCATTGGGAAGAAAACAAGCAAGCGCTCCTAGAGCCCAACTGGTCTTCCGACGTCTGGGCCAAAGCCTGCAAAACCCTCGGCCTTGAATCCCAGTGACGTTTCAGAGGTCTAATGATTCCATGACGGGCGCCCGTTCGTCAGCGTCACTAGGCATAGGAGGGGGCTCTTCAAGCGGGAGGGGGGGAGCTTGGTTACGAGCTTCTTGGAACAAGATGTCCTGGAAACTTTTCCCCGCGGCAGGCAGTTGAGATTCGCAGCGATCGAGGAATTTGTAGAGTCCAGCGAGATTAGTTTTTCGCTGTTCGGCTAACCGTTCGCGTAATGCTTTGATTGCATGACCGGGGATTTCCCCAGGCCCTCTATACTGATTTCCTAAAAAACCACGCGCTGCCGCCTGTAATTCTGCTTTCGCGGCTTCCTGTTTAAGGCGGTCGGCCTCTACTTCGGTGAAACGGCGATTATCGGGGCGATACCTCATTCGCCCAGCTTGGTAACTTGCACGCAATCGATCCAATTGATCGTATTGGGCCAAAAATGAAGAAATTTGATTGAGCGACTCCAGAGTTGCAATGATGAATGGAGGAAGCCGCTCTCCATAAGAGGGCACCTTATTTTCAACCCCTTGAAGCCACCTTTCGACCTCTGTTTGCCTAGCTCTATAAACTTCGGCTATTCTTTCCCTTAAATTTCTCAATTCGATGTTTTGAGGATTTACAGGATCACAAGTGGTAGGATTTGCAGGGAAAAATAAAGACCTCACAGAGACTATTCTGGGTGAGCACCAGGCACAATAAAGTCACAGGTTGTCGAGAACGACCACCGATCTAGCGGCGCGGTAGGCAGTGCTACCTACAGCAAGGGAGGCGAGGAACGGAATTGCCTTAAAGATAAAGCCGCCGAGGGAACCAGCTGGCGTCAGGCGGAGCAAGGCCGCCGTTGCCCCCACAATGGCAAATACAGCATTCGGCAGAGTTATGACCCTGTCGGATGGAGTCAGTCTGAGGTTGGGTTCTACTAAGTATTGGATGACCATGCCCGCAGCAAGGCCTAGGAAAAGGTGAAGCGGGGCGAGAAGGAGCATCGCAAATGTTGCCACGGCGAAAGCAACTTTTGCAAAATGCTTGTCGAGAAAAGATTGCGGGGGCTTGGCTTGCTTTGCGGCTTTCGGTTGGGCGGGGGGATTGGTTGTTACTGCGGTAGACATGCGTCATCTCCATATTTGTAGGTGATTTCTCTGGCAATGGTGTCGAGCATCAGATCGACAGAAGGATCGCCAAGAACGGAAGGGCCTGCAACATCGATTTCAAAGGGAATGTATCGGTTCAAAACGGCTTCTTGGTAGTGGATGTAGGGTTGACTGGAAATCGCAAGGCAGGAAAGGGGGCAGGGATTGGTTTGGAGCCAAATCTTGATGGTGTCTACAGTGCTCGGCCGCTTTTCTCCTTTCATGGGAGCATCGATGATGAGAAGGGGAAGGTCCTTGGAAAGAGGGGAGTGGTCATAGACCCACCGGGACATCTCAGCTTCGGTTTGCAAATCGGGAAGATTTTCTGAAGGGAGGAGAGGGCGCTGCCCCGCTAGGAAAACGAGCCGGTCATAGGTTACCCCAGTTTGGATGAGATAGGCTACGCGGTCTTGTACCCGATTCCGAAGCGCCCCCAAAATAATGACCGTATCGTAGTGCGCTTTTGTTGGCTTAATCTCATCAACCATTCCCATCTCTTTGAAGAGCGGCCAAAGCTGCGGCCTTAAATGTTCATAACGCTCTTCAAATTGCCAACGCTCTTTCCCTTGCTGCATCCAAAGTCGTTGCGTCGACTCCACCATCTCGGTTGGAGGAATGGCGAAAATCTGAAAGAGTTCTTCCCGGGGAGTTGCAAAGAGGAGAACGGGGAGTAGCAAAAATTTTATCATGGCAAACATAATAATCGATCCAGTATATTTTTTCTTGATGAAAAATCTACTTATCGTTGCGATCGCTGTTTTGGCCGGTGGGATCATTTGGTTTATTCCTGAGCCTCAAGGGGTTAATACGCAAGGCTGGCATCTGTTTGCCCTTTTTGTAGGCACGATGATTGCAGTGATCTTCAAGCCTTTCCCCATGGGCGTCGTCTCCATCCTCTCTTTGACGATTGCAGTTTCTACGAATACACTCACTTTTGCGGATGCTTTCAGCGGATTTAGCAACGACATCGTCTGGTTAGTGGTCTTTGCATTTTTTGTGGCGCGTGGGTTTATTTCAACTGGCCTGGGCGGCCGCATGGCCTACAAGGTGATGAGTCTGCTCGGAAAAAATAGTTTGGGGCTTGGCTATGGCTTGGTTGCAACCGATCTGATTTTGGCCCCCGCCATCCCCAGCGTCACTGCAAGAGTAGGCGGCATCATTTTCCCGATAGTAAAAGCCCTGGCCGATATTTTTACCGGAAAATCCCACGACCCGAAAATGGGCGGCTTTTTATCTTTAACGGCCTATCAAGGCTCGGTGATTACCAGCGCCATGTTTATGACTGCCATGGCGGGGAATCCACTCATTGCCGAGTTGGCCAAAAATCAAGGCATCGCAATCACCTGGACTAGCTGGGCTATCGCCGCCATCGTTCCCGGGTTGCTCAGCCTGATTGTGGTTCCCTACGTTCTCTATCGCTTGGCGACTCCCACCATTCGCCAAACGCCCCATGCACGAGAGATGGCCAATGAAAAACTAGCCAGTATGGGACCCATGAAGAAGACTGAATGGATCATGCTCTTCACTTTCCTTCTCCTTCTTGCCCTTTGGATTTCGGGACCCTTCATCGGAATGAAGGCCACTGTTGCAGCCATGGTGGGGCTTGTGATTCTCCTTTTAACGGGCATCCTCAAGTGGAAAGATGTGATTGAAGAGACGGGTGCTTGGGATACCTTTATTTGGTTTGCCACGCTTGTGACCCTTTCGGGCTTTTTGAATAAGTTTGGGCTCACAACCTGGTTCAGCCAATGGGTTGTGCATAATGTCTCTGGATTTGAATGGGCAGTTGGCTTCGTCATCGTCGCTTTAATCTACTTGTATACCCATTACTTCTTTGCGAGCAACGTAGCTCACATTGGCGCCATGTATGCCCCGCTTCTCATCGTCTCTGTTGCGTTGGGAACGCCTCCCGAGCTAGCCGCCCTCACACTCGCCTTCTTTAGCAATCTTTGCGGAGGCCTCACGCACTATGGATCTGGCCCCGCGCCCATTCTTTTTGGGACAGGATACGTTTCAGTTCTCACTTGGTGGAAGATGGGGTTGATTGTCAGTCTTGTAAATATTGGGATATGGATGGTTGTCGGCGGCCTCTGGTGGAAGCTGCTGGGTCTCTGGTAATTTTAACCCCTTTCCAGTATAATATACCGAAACAACCTGAACAATCGGTTTCTGGCTCCGCCCCTTCCCCAATTATCGAGGCGATAATTAGGGACCCCTGGGCTTGCGTCGGACAGCCACTGAATTTGAGATCCGCCTGCATCGCTAAACTTTTTAAGTTTAGCTGCTTCGGCGTCGCTTCGCTGACTCAAATTCAGGGCGCCTCCTTGCCATATTTCCGATTCTTCAAGTAGTTTAGGTATACTTTGCATGATGTATAAGCTTTTTTTAGCAGCAATCCCTTTTCTTTCTGCACTGGCTCCTGTATGCTCTACCCCTTTATCTACAAATTTAACGGTTTTTGCATCCATGATGAGCGAGAATCCCTATAGACCAAAGAACGATTCTCAATCTGATTCCTCCGTTGAGACGAAAGAGATCCATTTTGATGAAGCTATCCGCGTGATGTCGTTCAACATTCTCTCCGACGACAATCCGGACCATCCTTGGGAAAAGCGCAAGCAATCGGTGGCCAGCATGATCCGCTTTCACCATGCCGACCTCATTGGCCTGCAAGAGCCCAGCAGCGAGCAACTCGCCGACTTGGACCAAATTCTTCACGAATATGAGTCGTTTGAAGGCGTTCACAATCCCATCCTCTTTCGTAAAAGCCGTTTTCAATTGACAGCCTCGGGATCCTTTTATCTCTCCACCACACCCAATCAACCCAGTATTGGCTGGGACGCGAAATTCCCCCGCACGGTTTCTTGGGTGAAGTTCCTCGATAAAAAAATGGGGCATGAATTTTTCTGTTTCAACACCCATCTCGATTATCATGGAACGGCAGCGCGCCATGAAGGGGCTCTTCTCCTCAAGCAAAAAGTAGCGGAAATAGCCACCAACAAGCCTTTCGTCATTACGGGCGACTTCAATCTTTTTCCCAATCTGGATGGCGAAAAGACCCACCAGATTCTCACAGAAACCTTTTCTGATGCGATTCAATCTGCCCAATTCCCCCACCATGGGCCGACGGGAACCTGGTCTGGTTTCAAAGAGGCGGGCCAACCGGGCATTCGTCCCGACTGTATTTTCGTGAGTCCCAACGTCGAAGTCTATCTCCATGGTATTTTAAGCGATACATTTGATGGTCGCTTCCCATCGGATCATCTTCCCGTCGTCGCCGACCTCGCCATTCATTAAGACTTGATCTTTTCCAATCAAAAGAAGATAATCCTCTTCTCTATGAGTTGCTTAAGCTGCTGCACTTCTCGCCTACCTTTTCTGGCAACTCGGCAAACATCCCGAGTATCAAAACCAGATTTTCCAGGAAATCAATCAAGTGGGAGATCCATTTACATTAGCTGCACACTCTCCCACATTGAATAAGTTTTTTGCTGAGTCGATCCGTCTCTTTACACCCGGCTATCTGATTGTTCGCAGAGCGGCAACTGATTTGATTTGCCGCGCAACAAATGAAGAGGGGAAGATTGTGTTTAAACAGCGGATCCCAAAAGGGGAGGGGCTGATTTCTCTGCCCACCTATGCCGCAAGACATCCATGGCGATTCAAAGATCCCGATGTTTTTAACCCGAAACGCACTGAAAAAGAGATGAGATCACTACCGTCACACCCAGATCCCTCCCTATTTAAAAATATTTCTTGAAAGAAAATCCTTCCCTTCCAATAGTCCGGTTTAGAGGCTGTCATTGATATTCTGGGAGGAACGAAATGAAAAAATGGCTCTTTATTTTAAGCGCGGGGACTCTTTTAGCGGGGGTTAGCGCAGGTGTTGATGGTGCTGGGGTAGATGTCAATGTAGGCGGACCTTATTACTACGATGACGGCTATTACTACGACACGTGGTATGGCCCCGGTTGGTATTACGGAACCTACTATTACGATTCTCCGAGCTATTATTCATGGAGATCTCGCCATTGGGGCGGACACGGCGGTCATGGTCGACATGGTCGACATGGTGGCGGACATCATTAACACATTAATTGGGTAGAGTAATGAAGAAACTTCTTTTTATTTTTGCATTTATTTTTGCTGCTGGGACAACCACTGCAATGGTGAGAGCTGGGGTGGATTTAGGTCCAGACGGATACTATTATCCTTACGATAATTACTGGTATGGGCCAGGTTGGTACTATGGAACCTACTACTATGATTATCCGGCTTACTCTTCATGGCGGAATCGCTATTGGGGCGGCCCCTACTATTGGCGTCACCACCACCATCACCGCTACTGGAAGTGATGGCTTCGAAGGGGGCTAGACGGTCCCCTTATTCTGCGTGAGGATGTGGATGAACCGCATGAATATCGACTCTTGCGAATAAACCTCTAGCAGCGCCAGCAACTGCTCCTGCAAAACCGCCGCAGATAGAACCTGCTAGGCTGGCAACAGATGTTATAAGAGCATAAGCCGCAGGGTTTTTCCAATCAAAATTTCGGTTCATCAAAGAAAAGGCCAAAGGAATTCCAATAACCGCTCCTATCGTAAAGCCTACTCTCATCCCCTTTTTCAGCCCATCAACGGCAAGTTCTCGGGCAAGACCGCAACGGTATGAAGAACAGGGATTGTCTCGTTGCGCACGAACTTGTTCTTCAGCCAAACGCTGTAATTCCATAAAATTTCCTTTTGATTTTTGAAATTGTTAATTCGTATATTTTAATCTAATCTTTTGTTTTATGCAATAAAAATAAATTAAAAAATATTTCCATTATAAAGTTAAGTTTTTAGTTAGGGGGTCTAGCAACTGCCCGCATAGCGATTTCCACTGAAGTGCCTCTAGTGTTACCAGTTGGTGCAACTCCCAGAACCTTGACTCTTCCGCAAAGACCTACAACGGCACCAGCAGCGGCTCCTGCCAAACCAACGTAAGCAGCGCCTGCTAGGCTGGCAACAGATGTTATAAGAGCATAAGCCGCAGGGTTTTTCCAATCAAAATTTCTGTCAGTCAAAAGATAGGCCAACGGAATTCCTACACCCGCTCCCAGCAAAAAGCCTACTTTCGCACCCGCTTTCATCCCCGCAATCGCATATTGTAGGGCAAATTCTCTTCGGAATGGAGAGCAGGGATTGTCTCGCTGTTCTCTGAATTGTGTTGCTAGCGGTGTAGTTGGACCTAATTGTGAAGGCATTTAATTTCCTGTTAAGTTTAGTTAAGTTATTTTAAATAAATTGATAGTTTAGTGCAATAAAAACCAGGTTAAAACTATCATTTTATAAAGTTAAATTTTAGTTTGTGTCTCTAGGAAAATCGGAGATCGGGCCGGTATCGGTATCGAACGGGATGATGGAGGGAATTGCAAATATTTGTAGATGGGCATATGATTTGGGGCGGAGTATTTGACTCATGTTCAGCGAGTTCGTCCCAAAGTCCTTTCTCTATCTGCGGTCGGGCTATAATCTGAAGGTCTTTCGCAAGGACCTGCTTGCCGGGATCACTGTGGGCATTATTGCCTTGCCTTTGGCGATGGCTTTCGCTATTGCTTCGGGGACGGGGCCTGAGAGGGGGTTGTTTACTGCGATTATTGCGGGGTTTTTGATCTCCGCTTTGGGGGGCAGCCGCGTTCAGATCGGGGGGCCGACAGGAGCCTTCGTCGTCATTGTCTACGACATCATACAGAGAACAGGCTACGAGGGATTGGCCGTCTCGACGCTGATCGCCGCCGTTTTGCTGGTTCTGTTTGGCTTGTTTCGGTTGGGCTCGTGGATTAAATATGTTCCCCACCCGCTGGTAACGGGCTTTACGACGGGGATCGCAGTCATTATCTTCTCTTCGCAAATCAAAGACTTTTTTGGTCTGAATATGGGGACGCCGCCGGCGAGTTTTGTAGGGAAATGGGCCGCCTATTTTGCTGTTTCCAATTCTGTTCACCTGCCGACATTTTTGCTGGGAGCAGGCACGCTAGCTTTGATCATTACGGTTCGCAAATGCATCCCGAAAGTGCCTTGGGGCATCGCGGCCATCGTGGTTGCCACTTTATGCTACACGATTTTCGATATGCCCGTCGAAACGATTCAGTCTAAATTTGGAAAGATCCCAAGTCAATTGCCCATTCCAGGATTGCCTTCGCTGTCGATTCCGGAGGGGAAATTTAGTGAAATCCTGATGGATGGAATTGCAATCGCCTTTTTGGCTGGAATCGAATCGTTGCTTTCAGCTGTGATTGCAGATGGAATGATAGGAGGAAGGCATAAGTCGAATTGCGAGCTGGTAGGGCAGGGGATTGCCAACTTTGCTTCGATCCTTTTTGGCGGAATCCCAGCGACGGGGGCCATCGCCAGAACGGCGGCCAACGTCAAGACGGGCGCTCAAACTCCCATGGCGGGAATGATTCACGCGGTTGTGCTATTTCTCATCATTCTTTTCCTGTCGCCTGTTGTGAGTCAGATTCCTTTGACGGCGCTGGCAGCTGTTTTGATGATGGTCTCTTGGAACATGTCTGAAGTGGGCCATTTTGCCCGGTTGTTGAGGGCGCCCGTTGGGGATATCGCCATTTTATTGACTGCGTTTATTTTGACCGTTTTTGTCGACATCACTGTGGCCATTTCCCTCGGAATGATTTTAGCCTCTTTCCTCTTCATGAAACGGATGAGCCAGTTTTCCAAGACCGTGCAATTAACGACCCTTTTCCAAGAACCAAAAGGGGAATTCCCGGAACGGACCGATCCCGATGCGATTGCCAATAAAAAGGTCCCGCCTGGCGTCGAGGTTTATGAAATTCAGGGCCCCTTTTTCTTTGGAGCGGCCGACATGCTCAAGGACTTGTTGGTCAATTTCGAAAAACCGCCCAAAGTGTTCATTCTCCGGATGCGCCATGTGCCGCTGGTCGACGCTTCGGGAATGCACGCTCTCAAAGAGTTCTACCAAAAATGCCACCGCAACAAGACGATCCTCCTGCTATCGGGGATCCATGGGCAAACGGAAAAGGATCTGAAGCATTTCGGAATCACCCGGCTGATCGGAGAGGGGCACGTCTTCCCCCATATCGATGCGGCTTTGGCAAAGGCCGAAAAGCTTGTCGTTTAGCGATTGGCGTGCTATTCTTGGGGTGCATGATTCGACTTTTATTGATTATTTTAGTTGCCATTTCCGCTGTATCTTGCAGTGAATCAAGGAGTCAGGCTCCCACTGTCATGGTTGTTTTTGGAGCCACGGGCGATCTGACCGCTAAAAAAATCATTCCCGCTGTCGAGAGGCTAGAAGGGGAAGGGCTTTTACCTGAAAAATTTGCTTTAGTAGGCGTGGCTCGGAGAACGGAAGCGGCCTTTCAAAAAGAGGGGCGCCACTACGTTCAAACCACTTTTGAAGATGATCAGGGATATGAGAAACTCGCTGCGCTTTTAGAGGAGATTGATCGCGATTTTGGGGCCAAAAGCAATCGGATCTATTACTTGTCGACTCAGCCGAGCTACTTTAAAACGATTGTTGAAAAGCTGCATCAGCACCAATTGATCTATCAACCCAAAGAGCGTGTTTGGTCGCGGGTGATGATCGAAAAGCCGTTCGGGAGCGATTTAGAATCGGCGCTCGATTTGCAATCAAGCATTGCCCAGTATCTCGATGAAAGCCAGATCTACCGAATCGACCACTACCTTGGAAAAGAGGGCGTTCAAAACCTGATCGACTTTCGTCAGCGCAAAGACTTTGACGCCATTTGGAACAGCGAACATATTGATCGCGTTGAAATCACTCTGAGTGAAGAAATCGGAATCGGCAATCGCGCTAAACTCTGGGAAGAAACCGGTCTTTTACGAGATATCGTTCAAAATCACATGATGCAGCTTCTCTCTTTAGCGACGATGGAGCCTGGCGGCGATCTCCCGGATCAGAAAAAACGGGTTCTTGAATCGATTCGCCCTATGCAAGTCGAAGCCGTTGTTCGGGGTCAGTATGGTCCTGGCATCATCGCGAACGCCAATGTAGTGGGATACAAAGAAGAGAAGGGGGTTCCGTCCACGTCCACTGCGGAAACTTTTGTTAAGGCGGCTCTCTACATAGATAATGACCGGTGGCAGGGAGTTCCCTTTATCCTGCAAGGCGGCAAAAGACTTCCCAAACAGATGACCGAAATCGTCGTCCACTTTAAATCACAAAAAACCCTGCACATCCGCATCCAACCCAAGCCAGCTATCTTTTTTGAAGATTCTCCCGAAATCGTTTTCGAACCCTTTCCCTATACAGAAGCGTATCAGAAGCTGATTCTCGATTGCATCCACGGAGATCAAAGTTCCTTTGTTCAAAAAGAGGAGCAGATCGCTGCTTGGCAGATATTGACCCCCGTTCTTGAGCATTGGAAAAAACAAGAGACCATCCCGACTTACCCAGCAGGAACCTGGGGACCTTAACCCTAGCGGGCGAGGGCTGGTGCGACGGGTAGAGCGTCGAGGACGTCGTGAAAGACTTGCTCTTTCCCTTTTTGGCTATCGATTTCCCGAAGAACTTCTTTTTGCTTTGAGTAGTGTTCAATCAGAGGCTGCGTTTGAGCGCGGTACACCTCGAGCCGCTTCTTAATGACCTCTTCTTTGTCATCGTCGCGCTGGATCAAATTCCCATTGCAAGAGTCGCAAGTCATCTCTTTTTTCGGGGGATCAAACTTCTTGTGGAAAGGACGGCCGCAATCTTTGCAGGCAATCCGCCCGGTAACCCGTTCAATGATGGCCGAATCGGAAAGATTGAAGTTGAGAGCGACGACCCGGTTTTGCTTCTGAATCCGCTGATCGAGGGCTTTTGCTTGCGCGATGGTGCGGGGAAATCCATCGAGAATGTAGCCATTTTTGCAGTCTTCCCTGGAGACCCGGTCAAAAAGCATGTCGAGGACAAGTTCATCGGGGACAAGGTTGCCCTTATCCATATATCCTTTGGCTTTTAGCCCCAGTGGGGTTTGATTGCGAATGTTCTCCCGAAAAAGGTCGCCGGTGGAGATGTGGGGGAGGTTGAGGTGTTGGCTGAGCGGACCTGCGTGGGTCCCTTTTCCGGCGCCGGGCGGCCCCATCAAAATGACCACAAGAGGCTTATTCTCTGAACGGTTCATAGAAAATGCCTCGCCAGCAACCAGTACACCGAGCATAAAAACCAATCCAATCAATCGCTTCATAATGGCAAGTTGCCATGATAAAGCTTTAGTCCCATTTTTTACGAGATATTTATGTGAAAGGTCTTTCCCGTCTTGATCGAGTTGCTCACAGCACAGTCTTTGATTGCGTCATCCAAAAGCTTGCGGGCTCTTTCGGCGTCTGAAGTTCCCAAAATGTCAAAGAAAATATCCGCTTGCGTCATGGCCAAACCTCCTTGTCCCGGTACTTTATCCACGGCAAGGACGATCCTCCCTTTTATCTCCTGAAAGCTCACCTTCGACTTCTCGCAATAGACTTTAAAAGTGGCCATGAGACAGCCCAATAAAGACATACCAAATAAATCTTCAGGAGAGTAGCCTCCTCCCGGTCCCATAAATTCGGGAGGGATCGCGCAGGTAATCGGGGGGAGCTTGTCCGCATAGGCGCTCCATTGAGAACCAGCTCCTTGCGTAGCTGTTGCTCGCACTTCAAATGATAGAGGAAACTTTAACATACATTCTGGGATATCATTACAGGACTTAATAGTCATTATTTTTCTTGAAATGAGGCGAAGAAACTCGTATACTATCTCCAACAAAACGGTGAACCATGAGAGAAAGCGCAATAGTTTTAGATCTATCTAAGGGATTAGGCTACGGAATTCTTTACAATCCTGTGATTGGCCAACTCACGCCAACGCGCTATCCCTTGATCGCCCGTTTCCGCAAGCCCCGTTTCAGCCGTCCTGTTCGAAAATAAACAAGTCGAAAATAAAAAAAGCTTGTAATCCAAAATCCTAAAGTGCTAATAAGACTTCTCTTCAATAAGTGTTGAGGTGAGGTTTGGAACAAGCAATACCGCTCCTAAATTCTAGCTCTTTTTTTATCGATATCGAGGCTCAATTGCAAAAAATCCTCGATCGTTTGGGCCAAAAAAAGCTCAATTGGGATCCCTTTTTACAAACTGTGACCGACCTATTTTCGATATCTCGGTTAACGACGTCGGAGACGGGGCGAACGCTACTCCACATGGCGGTTTTGGATAACCGTTTGGATGTGGTTCAAATATTAAAAAAGGACCCCACTTTAAAAACGCGTAGAGATGCCTACGGATTAAGCCCCATAGAGTTGGCCCAATTCCTCAACCGGAAAGAGGTTCTAAACCACTTGCAGCCTCTCAATGAATTGCCCACCTTTCCTCTCTTTCCCCAATTAGAATCCTTTGAATACTTATCCAATCCCATATTTGAAACCAGCGAAGGGCTTCAGCAGGTTCTCGCTACTGCCGCGAAGGCGAAACAGGAGGATAAAATCCCCGCGGAGAAGATTTGGATGGGGATCTACTTCGATAAAGAGATTCGAAAGGGGGTCCATCCTCCCGTGTCGATCCGTTTCATCGATGAAGATGTGGGCTTTGGGGTATTTGCCGATAAAAAAATCCCCCCCTGTTCCTATGTGGGAGAATATACGGGGATTGTTCAAGAGCGCAAACCGAAACAATTGGAAGACAAAAGACATTGTCTGCGCTACACTACATGGGAAGGGAAAAAGAATTTCACAATCGATGCAGAACATAAAGGCAATTTCACCCGCTTCATCAACCACAGTGAGAAACCCAATTTGGGCGTCCAGTCGATCTATTGGAGAGGAATCCCCCGTATGATTTTTGTGGCTTTGAAAGAGATCAAAGAGGGGGGACAGCTCACATTTGATTATGGCCCGCTCTTTTGGAAAGAAATGAGACACCCCCCCAGGCTGTTTGAGCCTCTCGATGATCATTGAAAAAGAGGGGAACCTCATAGCCTTACCGGAATTTGAAAAACTCACTGGAGCCAAGTGGAGGCCCAAGCTCGATTTTGAAGAATATAAGACCCTCTTCTCTCTAGCAAAGAAGGGGGCCAAGCTCCATAAAAAAGGGGAGATGACTCTCGAACAGATATGGCTGGGGAGTTATTTCCAAAAAGAGATCTTAGCCGACGCCCTACCCGATGTGGCGATCCGCTGGATTGATCCCTATTTAGGCTGGGGAGTCTTTGCCAATCGCAACTTCAGAAAGATGGAATTCATTGCTGAATATGTAGGCAGGGTGCGGAAACGAAAAAGGGCCGACAAGAAAAATGCCTACTGTTTTGAATACGTTCTCGTGCAAGGGGAAAAGACGCCGTACACGATCGATGCGATGGACCAAGGCGCTTTAGCGCGCTACATCAACCATAGCCCGAATCCGAATCTGATCTCGGGGCTTGCCACTTTCGAAAATATCAGCCATGTCATTCTCTACACAAAAGAACCCATTGCTAAAGGAACTCAGCTTTGCTATGATTATGGCCCCGATTATTGGTCGAAACGTTTACCGCCGCTTCCTCTATGAGAATTTGGTTCTTTTTTCTTTTGGTATTATGCCTCGGGTTGACAACATCGCTCATGGCAACCGTCAACGAGCCTTTGCGTTGTGAGATCACTTCAGGTTATCGCAATGACCGGATCCATTGGCACTTGCAAGAACCGGACGATGGGGGCCCCCTAACCTACAGCGAGCTCTATCGCGATGTCGAGTATTGGGAAAATGGCCTCAATCTCAAAGTGATCCACCGCGACCTCACGTTTTTTCTCCGAGGCGCCTACGGCACCTTCGGCCGCGGGACCGTGCATCAGAGAAACGCCTCTATTGAAGACCAACCCCATTTCCGTTTCGACACAGATGGCTGGACGGCGGATGCCGTTGGCTATTTTGGCTACGCCGTGAATCTGACGGCGGAGCGCATTTACAAAGTCCTATTTACTCCACTCATCGGATACTCCGCCTATTGGGAGCAGCTGAAACGAACGAACGGCAGAGCGACCTCGGAAGTTCCGCCTGGCTTTACCTCCCATCTTCCCGGAGTTTTTAATCTCGTTTGGAATGGCATTTTTCTCGGCGGGGGATTCCAAGTCGAGCCGGGTAACGGTTCCAGTTTCAACGTTGGGTACACCTACCACTTCATGCACAACCGGGCCCATACACATGTCGAAAACACCTTCACATCCGAATCGATCAAAACAAGCTCGGGCGGAAACAAGGGGCACACTGGGTGGGCGCAAGCCGATTATGCGCTCAATTGTCTTTGGCGCATCGGCCTTGGAGGACAAATCCACTACTTTTTCACTCGAGTTGTCGATGCAAAGATTCGAGAGTTGGAGAGCGCTGCTTCTGAGAAGTTCAAGCTCAGATGGACCTCTGTCTCCGGTTGGGCCCAAATTTCACGCGAGTTTTGAGAACCAAAATGAATGATCCCCACTCGTACCCGAGACTCCCCCCAAAAGATCAAATGGTCATGGGAGTTCACGCAATCCAAGAGCTGCTGCGCCACGCCCCTGAAAAGATCTTACGCCTCTACACCGTCTCTTCAAAAAAATCGGAACTCGTCGAGCTGTGTGAAAAAAAGCGGATCCCTGTTTCTTTCGTATCCATCGATCAACTCACCAAAATGGCCGGTTCCGATTCCCATCAATCTCTGGTCGCCCAGATTCGGGGGCGCACCTTTTTGGACGTTAAGGAATTTCTTGAAAAGGCTGAGGAGCTCTCCTTTGTACTCATGCTCGATCAAATTTTCGATCCCCAAAACTTTGGGGCCCTCATTCGGAGTGCAGAGTGTTTTGGGGTCTCTGCCGTTGCTTGGTCCAAAAACCGCGGTTCCGACCTCACCCCGGTCGCCTCCAAGGCGAGCTGCGGGGCCAGCGAACTCATCCCCCTGATCCGGATCTCCAATCTAGCTACAGCCGTGGATCAGTTTAAAGAGGGGGGATTTGAGGTCGTAACGGCCCTTTTGGACCCTGCATCCGAATCGGCCTATCGCTTTACCTACGCCCCCAAGACGGTCCTTGTGGTGGGCTCGGAAGGGGAGGGGATTCAGCCCCTGATCCGCAAAAAGGCCGACCGCTCGATTTATTTGCCTATGAAGGGAAAAATTGAATCCCTCAATGTAGCCCAAGCCACAGCAGCCCTGCTAGCGCTTAAGGCCTTGGCGCTCTAGGCCAAGGCAGTGAGATGCTTGTTTGGCCATGGCCCGAAAGCCAGGCGGCCACATCCACCTCTAAAATTTTTGCTTTAGTGATCACTTCTTCCAGCTCTTCCCAAGTCGCTGCAATTGAGGCCTCGTCCCCCAAAACTGACAATTGGTTGTAATAAGCGTCGTCCGAATCGACCATCCCTTCTCCCACACAACGCGCCAGGTTTTCCTGTATCGCGTCGAGATTTTCGATGGTATCTGTTTTAGCTTTAAGAAATTGAGCAATCTTTGGGTCTTTAGCCATATATGTCACCTAAATATTTTAATATCATGTATACTATTTTTTTAAATTACAATTAAATCGCCAATCGAGTAAAATATTAGGGAAGCAAATCAACAAAAATTTTATATTTTTAGGAGATAAAACCATGACAGGCATTTGTAATTACGTAAGATCACTATGCGGACCAAAAGGGCAAAGCTGGGATACCACCGCCTCGTTGGCGAATGCAATGAAAGCCAGTATAAAAAAAGCTGGTGAAGTTACAGACCTCACCGCAGCTCGTAAAGCGAGAGCAGATCTTCTCGCTCCACTCGGAACAGCTAAAGATCACCTGTGTTACGAGGAAAATCCTGGAGCCGCTGAGACAGAATTAACAGATTTAGTAACGAAAACTGAAGCCACTGTAAAAGCATTGGACGCGAAGTACGGACTCGGCGGAAGCGTTCTTGCTAATACCGCTATTTTCTTAAGTGCCACTGCTGTTTTCACAACTCTACTTGGAAGAGTAGGCGCTTTGGGCGAACAGGCAGCTGAAACAGCTAAAACAGTAACTGGTTTTGCATTCAACAACACGTTGGGTCGCTTGCCAGCCGTTAACGTAAGTGGAGCTCTTTCTTCTGCAGCATCTGCACTAACACCTGCTGCTGGATTCAGTTCATTACCTACAGCTAACAATCTTTTGAGAGCTTCTGCCTTTGGCCTTGGTATTGCTGCTGTTAGTTTTGCTGTACACAAATTCCGCGAACACTTCAGACAAGAAAAGCCAAAAACAGCATAATTTCTACTTTTCTTCACAAACCTCGGAGTGAAAATTCCGAGGTTTTTTTATGTCTTAGATCTGTTGAAAAACTTCCCCAACCAGAATCAAGAAGGCGAAAGCCATCAGGCCAATCAATACAGGTTTACCGCCCGGCAATTGAGGCCCTTCATGCGGGTAGCGCTTGATGTAACGGCCCACCCACGCGAGGACAGGGGGCATCAATCCAAACAAGAAGGCGCAGCTGATCCCTCCCGCGTAGCCCAAAGCCACCAGGAAGATGTGGGGATAGGCGATCGCAATGATCACCGGGACCCCAAAAACAACGGCGCAAAGAAGCACCCTGCGCGCCCCTTTTTTTTTCCATTTCAACCCGTCAGCTAAGAAGTCAAAGAAGGAGAGGGCTAGGGGAATGAATGAAGTCGTCAGGGCAAAAAAGGCAAAGTACTTACCGATATTGAACACCTGAGGCACCAATTGCTTCAATGGCCCGATCGCATTTTGCCCCTCTTTTCCCGCCTCAATGAGTCCATTGGCGCCTTCGGGTGGAATAATGCCCAGAATCACAAATTCCCAGACGAGATAGATCACCAGAGGGATCGAGGAGCCCAAGAAAATGGCCAATCGAATCTTTTTTACATTCCGTTCCATATAGGTCATCAAAGTGGGGATGATCACTTGATAGGTGAAGGCGGTGAATAAAATGGGAAGAGCGAGCCAAGCTTTGCCCCAGTTGGAGTAGGAAAGGAGAGTTAAATCGACATGGCGAAAAGAGACTCCCAAGAAGGCCAAATAGCAGATCACAACCCCGCTGATGAGGCACATATTCAGCCTATCGACCGAGTGGGCCCCCAAATAGACAACGGGAGCCAATACGGCTGTATAGATGAGCACGGCCGCCCAATTGGGCAGGTTCCACCCGGTAATATCGAGCAAAACAGCCCCGCCGCCCGCGGCGTGGGCGATCATGACGGTGACAAAGAGGAAGAGATAAACGACCCAAAAAATATTGCGGCCGATAGGGCCCAAAATTTGACTCGCCATCGAGATGAAACTGCTATCTTTGGGCATCCAGAGACTCACTTCGACCAAAAGGAGCCCTGTGCAAAGCATAAACGCCCAGCAGATCAAGTAGATGATCATTGAAGGAACAAAGCCTCCAGGTCCTGTGGCGACGGGCAGAGCCAGCATGCCGACCCCAATGGTCGTTCCAGCAATCAAAAGGGTACCGCCCACAACGTGGCCCAACGAATGTATAATTCTCATAAATGCTCCAAAAATCAAAGCGACTATGATAGCTGTTCTCCATGAAAATGGAAAACCCAAAATATTTTTAGTGAAAAAAATTCATTAAAAATTCAGAATGTGTCGCTTCAAAAAGGAGGGCACATGGTTGCCGGTATTGGTGTAACAGCCTCAGTTCTTGCGGCGAACCCCAGAGTTGACGATCTTCATCGAAGGGCCCTCGCTCTGAGGGCAAATCCAGAAAGCGATGATAAGATCGCTGATCTAGCAGAAGAAATTCGACAGCTGAGAAGAGAAGCGTTACCCCTCAAGCAGCAAAGACTGATAAATGAAGCCTTTGACTTCTTGGCCGAAGCCCATCAGCGCCTTGAATATCAGAGGGACGAGTCCAACCCGCCTGCCTATGAAGCTCCGCGCCTTCGGCAAATAACCGGCCATCCGGAAACCTCACCCGAGGAGCCGCCTCTAACGGAGCGAATTTGGCAAGCGATTACCAAAGCCTTTAAGGCGATGATCCAATTTTTCAAAAAGTATTTATGTTGCTGCCTAATCTCTGAGAAACCAGCAGCGCCAGATCAAAGGCGAGTTGTCTCTCAGCGGCAGGTCACTAATCTCGAAGCCGTGGGCGGGCCCGCTGTAGCGGAGAACTGCGTACGTGAAATGTTGGTGCGGCTTTGGGACGCTGTAGAAAGCGGGGAAGATCTGTCGGATGTGAGAAAAGCCGAGCTCATAGATGCATCGCTTCGAAAGGGAGCGTCGAAAAGGGATTTCCCCAGAATCGAGTCCTTCCGATTAATCGATTTGGGCGATGCTCAGGATTATGAATCTAAAATGAAGGCTCTGATTTTCCGTGCCAGAGCTAACGAGCCCAAAATGATAGCT
This sequence comes from uncultured bacterium, assembly GCA_964458995.1. GTDB lineage: Bacteria > Chlamydiota > Chlamydiia > Chlamydiales > SM23-39 > REEB52. The sequence goes on from CAYWKW010000017.1 coordinate 17,736, forward strand.
GCCATCTTAGCAAAAGGGGAAGAGCGTCATCTCATCCTCGTCGATGCGCGCAATCTAGCGAAGTACAACTTTTATCATTACGACCCGCAAGGGGCGGCCGATTTGAAAATTTGCGATAATTCTCACGCATTTGTTGATCATCTAAATGAAACTGTGCCCATCCAACAGAGCGTTCCATTTACGATGACCGCTCTGAAAGTAAAAGCAGCAACCTAAAGGAGTTTTTATGGCAGCAGTAGCAGCAGCAGCGGCGGCAGCCGTAACACCAGCGATAACCCCACAAATGAAAGCCTATTTAATGGCATCCCCTAAACCAATGCCCCATTTTCAAGTAAATGAGCCGATGATTGCTACAGCCCTATCGGCAGCAGGGATTGGATGGTTTTTATTATCAAAATTAGCCGCTCATACGAACTATTGGACGATCGCGTTGGCCCTTCTTCCCGCTTATAAACATGGCACCAAACTCTTTACCAGGTGGCTTCCCGATTTGGTTTGGCGTTTACCAAAAGGGGAAGCCACTCGAATATGGACTAACAATCCCGATGTAAGCCAAGGACTTCCAGGCTGGTTTTGGGATGCAAGACACTCCAACCATTTTAGTCTCGAATTGGCTGAAGCTCTTGTTGGGTTGGCCCAAACAAGAGGTGCGAATACTCACGCAGACTTCGAATGTGCAGGAGACGACAGATATGCAAGGGCGATGAGAAACGGCGGCGTCGATTCTCAGGGATACGATTTCAGTTTCGCCTCTGTAAGAGCTCATGCGAATGACATTATTGGTGATCCTCGCGATTCAACAAGACCAGATAGACGTCTCAAATTAGCTACTCTTGGTAAAAAAACGCCCATGAAATATAAAATGGTCACCTCTTTTGAAGCCCTCTCTAAAACATTGTTCGGTGAGGAGGAGGCTTTTGTGCGACAATTGGTCGATGCAACCGAACCAGATGGTATCATTATCATGAGTTGTGCAGCTCCAGGGCAAGCAGGGCCTAACAGCAACTGTTTAAGCAAGGACGCTGTCATCGGCCTTTTTGGTAAACTCGGATGGGGGTACAATCCCGGTCCAACTATGAAACTAAGGAACGCGGCAGGCATGTACCCTTGGTTGAGAAGGAATATCTTGGTCTTTACTAAGACGGTTACTCCACCGCATTAGATTCTTTTAGCCTCATTGAGTATGATGGGGCGAATGGAACGATTTGCTTTTTGGCACGAGCCTGTTGATAAGCTCTATGAGAGGTTGCAATGCGGGAGAGGGGGACTATCTAGTGCAGAGGCCGGGAAGAGGTTAGAAAGGGAGGGGCGCAATTCCTTAAAACCGGCAAAGCGGGGGAGGGGATTCCTTCTTCTCCTTTCCCAGTTTAAAAGCCCCTTGATCTGGCTCCTCATGGGAGCGGCGCTTCTCTCGTTTTTCCTGGGCGGCCATACAGACGCCTCGATCATTTTGATCATCGTCATCTTGAGCGGGCTGTTGGGCTACTTTCAGGAAAGGGGCGCTGCCCATGCCCTCGAAAAGTTGCTGCAGCTGGTGCAGATCCAGGCGCATGTTCTTCGCGATGGGAGGGAGGTCGAAATTCCCGTTGAAGAGATCGTGCCGGGCGATGTGGTGGTTCTGAATGCAGGCGATATCGTGCCGGCAGACGGGATCCTCGTCGAGTCGAACCGTTTGTTTGTGAACGAATCTTCATTGACTGGGGAGAGCCTCCCAGCTGAAAAGCAGCCTGGTATCGCCGATGAAGGAGCCCCCCTCTTAAAACGGTCCAATGCACTGTTTATGAGCACGGTGGTCTCCAGTGGAACGGCGCTTTTTCTAGCTGTATTGACTGGCAAAACCACCGAATTTGGCCAAGTCTCCGAAAGGGCGGGACATAAGCCCCCCGAAACGGCCTTTGAAAAAGGGGTTGCCCATTTCGGCTATTTCCTCATGATCGTCACTCTGGTTATGGTGGGGGCCATTTTCTTTTTCAACGTTTTGTTCCATCGCCCTTGGCTGGAAGCCTTTCTCTTTTCCCTCGCTTTGGCAGTGGGCCTAACTCCCCAGCTATTGCCAGCCATTATTTCCGTTAATCTATCGCATGGCGCCCGAAAAATGGCGAAGAAAAAGGTGATTATTAAAAGGCTTGCCTCCATTGAGAATTTTGGTCAGATGAATATTCTCTGCGCCGATAAAACCGGAACAATCACTCTGGGAGAAATTCATCTCGATCGAGTGGCAAATATTGAAGGAGGGGAGAGTTCCAAAGCGGCCCTCTACGCAGTCGCCAACGCCCGTTTTCAGGAAGGGTATGAAAATCCCCTCGACAAAGCCATTTTGGAAAAGATCCAGATGGATATCGGCAACTGGCATAAAACAGGAGAAATCCCTTACGATTTCGACCGGAAACGGCTCAGCATTATTTTCGATAACCACTTCATCATCACCAAAGGAGCCGTTCCCCATATTCTGGAAGTGTGCAACCGGATGGAGCGCCCTGACGGAACGGTGGTCGATCTCAATCGGGATCAGATCCAGCGCTACTTTGACGATTTCAGCAATCAAGGATTTCGTCTCCTAGGCCTAGCCTACGGAGAGGAAAGAAAAGAGGAGAATTTGATCTTTCTCGGCTTTCTTCAGTTCATGGATCCCATCAAACCCGATATTGGGAAAGTGATCGATCAATTGAAAAAGAGGGGAGTTGCGCTCAAAATTCTCACCGGGGACTACCGCGCCGTTGCCTACCACGCCGCCGTCGCCATTGGAATGACCCATGAGCAAGTCATCACAGGAGAAGAGATTCACAAAGCCAACGAAGCGCAGCTCCAAAAAGTCGTTATGGAAAAAAACATCTTCGCTGAAATTGAGCCCCATCACAAAGAGCGCATCCTGCAAGCCCTGCGCAAAGCCAACAATATCGTCGGCTATCTCGGAGATGGCGTGAACGACATTCCCGCCCTCCATGCAGCCGACGTAAGCATCACCGTCAATACAGGAGCCCCCGCAGCCAAAGAAATATCTGATATTATTCTCTTGGAAAAAAGCCTCAATGTCCTTCGCGAAGGGGTGGAAGAGGGGCGCTTTACTTTTGCCAACACCCTCAAATATATCTACATGGCCACCAGCGCCAATTTTGGAAATATGTTCAGTCTAGCCGGCACATCACTCTTCCTCTCCTTTCTGCCCATGCTCCCCAAACAGGTTCTTCTCACCAACCTTCTCACCGACCTCCCCGAAATGGCCATTGCCACCGATCGCGTCGACCCCCACATGGCTGATAAACCTCAAAAGTGGGATCTCCGGTTCATTCGCCGCTTCATGATCGTCTTCGGCCTCATCAGCTCCCTTTTTGATTATCTAACCTTTGGCCTGCTCCTCTTTTTCCTCAAAGCCGACGAGCCCCTTTTTCAAACCGGTTGGTTTGTCGAATCGGTCGCCTCAGCCGCCCTCATTGTCCTCGCCATCCGCACCCACAAACCGTTCTACCGCTCCCGGCCCAGCTACCTGCTTACCTTTGCCGTCCTCTGCGTCGTCATCGGCGTCCTCTTCATCCCTTACACTCCTCTCGGCCCCCTCTTCGGCTTTGTCCCCCTTCCGCTCCTCTTCTACCCGCCCCTGGCCGCCATCATCTTCCTCTACTTCCTCTCAGTCGAAATCGCCAAACACTTCTTCTTCCGAAGGCCCTAACCCCCTGTTCAAATTTCCCCCCTTTCTATATCATCGCAACCTATGATTTTTTCCGATCAAACCATCAAGGAGTTCATTTTAGCTGGGAAAATTAAAATTTTTCCTGAGTTCGATTTAAGCAACATTCGACCTGCGGGTATCCGTCTTCACCTGGGTTCCGAACTACTGATCCCGGTCAGTCCTCAAACGGTCGATCTCAATTCGCAAGACACAGTCCAATATGACCGCATTGCGATCCCATCCGATGGATTTATTTTAAAACCTGGCCAATTTGTCCTAGGAAGCACCCATGAACGGTTTCGGGTGCCCCTCAATGTCGTCTGCCATGTTGATGGCCGCAGCACGGTGGCCAGATTGGGACTTGCCATACACTGCACCTCGGGCATGATTGATGGCAATTATGAAGAAGCCCGCTCCATTGTGTTGGAAATCCAAAACCAGGGTCCCTTTGACCTGGTTCTTAAAGCCAAGACGGCCCTGGCGCTTTTGTCATTTGCCCAACTCACGACAAACATCGAGCAATCGACACAAAAGCAGTATCAGGGCCAAGAGGGGGTAGAGGGGCCCAATTTACAACAACAGAAGAGGTAGGGGGCGGCTCACTATGAGGGTGGGCCGTGATTCTGACGGAATGCGCCAAAATTGGCCTTAAATACTTCACTACAAAATCCTTGTGAAAAAATCTATCGGACGAATCTCTCGTTCTCAATCCTGACTCTACCTCAGCAGGCTGACCTGCCCTTACCAAACAATGATAAAGAGGGGGTCTGAAAAAGCGATTTTGCACGCATCTGATCGCTCTTTCTAAATCGCTTATTGGAACCCGAATTGGTTTCGTTGGTTCACCGAATTTTCCCGTCCCATTTGGTCGACCAACTTCAGTTCTTTTTCCCCTATTCCCATCCCATTCTCTCTTGTTACGCCAATGATTGTTGCACATAAATCAAATAAATAGCAACCTCTCCAGTTTATGATTATCGTGCATGAATCATAATGGCTTGCCTAAACCTAGAAATTCATCGCAAACCTTTTGTCTACAAACCTCGGAGACCAGAAAAGACCATTCTTTTCAAACGATCCAAAACGAACTCGAAACGTGGCTTTCATCTACCGTTGAAAACATTCCTCATTTCATCGAAGAAGAATTCCGCTCATTTTTGAAATGCGGTATTCTCGCCTACGGATTTGCAAGAGCCCATTGCAAGGAATGCGGCCACGACTCTCTCATAGCATTCTCCTGTAAAGGAAGGGGCATTTGCCCTTCATGTAATACCCGCCACATGGCTCAAATTGCTGCCATTCCCGAAGGCTGCCGCCTTGGAGCCGTGACTTTTATACAGCGATTTGGCAAAGCTCTAAACCCTCATTTTCACTTTCACTCCTGCGTTATCGACGGGGTCTTTGACAAAAAGGGCAAATTTTATCCAATCGATACACTCTCTATAGATGAAATCCACGTTTCGAGTTCGTTTTGGATCGTTTGATAAAGAAAGGTCTTTTAGATTCGGATGTCACTTCAGATATGCTCGAGTGGGAAAATGGAGGATTTTCGCTCAATGCCAATGTTCGTATTGAAGCCGAAGATCGAGATGGCCTAGAACGACTTTAGGGGTCTTAGATTTTCTGCGGGACATTGGTGAGCCTAAATTTTTTGTGTAAGCAACAAAAATTTTACAGACTCATCGCTGCTAAGGCAAGAAGAACCTCATCCGCAGCTATTTACGCAACAACGCCAGAAACATCTAATCCTACATAATTGCGCATGGCTTACTCCTGTTTTGAGGCTAGACCTCGTTTAAACATTGGAGATCGTAAGATACTCCGCTTTTGGGAGTAAGCCTTTTTTTAGGCTTCATCTACACGACGCTCCTTAAAAGGAAGCGCAATTACATTATGTATTAATCCCAGCGCTTGTTCGATTAGCCCAAAAGAAGAAGTTGCCAGGGACGTTTGCCTGCATAGGGGTGGGACTTGGCCAGGATAACTGTAAGCGTAAAAGCGGATCGCAGTCGCTGCCCATACGGACATAGAGGCCCCTGGCTTGCAGAGAGACGGCATCAGAGCGTTTCATGTTCAGCTCAGCAAAACTACTTTTTTGCAATGGCCGGGGGAAAAGTTTGTCTTTCCAATAGTGGAAAGTATGAGATTGAATTTGACGTTGCTGGCACCATTTTTCAGCGGAAAGACCGCTTTGGCGCTGCTGCTCGATAAGGCTTTTCCATTCGAGTTTTTTTTCTTCAGATGCAGGTTTTGACATAGGTGGACTCCTGGTTTTGAAAGAAACCAAAATGCCATAGGTCACCCAGCAGAAAAAGATGGGTTTATTTCCCGCTTACCGAAGAGCGGCCCTTTGTGTTAGAAAGAGCAAAACGATGGGTTCGATTAGAAATCAAACTCAGCCCGGACTGTCAAACCTTGTAAGTACAGGTTATGGGCAGAGAAGCTGACATCATCTGCTTGATTATCCACTAAGGGTCTCATCATGTTCTGATTCCAGAAGATTTGGAAATCATAGGTGGCGAGAAGGTCAAAGTGGTAGTTGCGGCAATCAAAGTAATCGCCCCAACCCAAACCGACACTCATATCGTTATTGAACCGGATCGTGTTGTAATCGGTATATTTGGTCGTAGTAGGATGCTGCGGAGTAGAATAATTCATAATATCAGCTCGCGCTGCAACTTTTGTATACCGTGTAAAGGCGATGCTACCTGCCATATCTCCTTCGATACGGAATCCCCAGCCAAGGTGCCATTTGCCTTGAAGACCGCCGCGTGGGCCTACTGCCCAAGCAGAGGACTTATTGTGGAGAAAAGCATTTGCATTGAGGACACTATCTGATGAGAATGGAGTTGGGTGGATTTTGAGGTTTTGACGAATCCATGTCCCTCTCACTCCTGCAAACGGCGCTACAATCAGGTGTGTTCCCTGATAGTAAGGACGTGTTAAACCTACATCCAACAAGTCCATGCGGAGGCGCCAGGTACTAGCAATCGCGCTGACATTTGTGCCACCGCTGTCTAGTGCCCAATTCTCGACAACCCAAAGTGGAACTGTGGCTCCTGTTGGGGCTGTTGGAAGGCCGACAGAAGTGCTGGTTCTAGAACGGAACCATGTGTATTCTGCAAAGCCGCTCCAATGATCATGTCCGAAATCGACTCCCAGACCTACTTTGAAGCCAGGTTCCCATTTCGTATGTTGGAAGAGAAAATCAACGACTTGCGTGGTGGCGCTGCTGGCATAAGTCGCTGTAGTGTGAGCCAGATCCAACCCTTCTTCGTACGCTGTCCAATAGGTAAAGCTGGCGTCTAACCAGAAATTCCATGGACATGGGCTCAGCTCGAAATTGGCTGGCTCATTGTAGGCTGAAGGGATGCAGCATTTTGTGTCAGGATAACCCCGCTCAAAGCAAACAGGAGGACATGGTTTGCATGGTTTTGGAGGACAGGGTTTAGGTGCAGAGGGAGCTAGAGCACGTGGCTTACAGTCGCCCTGGGGTGCACATGACGATGAGCCGCTGTTTTGCGCATATGCAACTTGCATACACACCATACAGAGGCCCGTGATGATCAGTTTTGTGATTCGATTCATTGTCTGTTTTCCTTTGCTAAAAAATAGGGTTAAACCTGAACTCAAATTTGTCAAAAGATCCTTTTTCGGTCCAGAAAAAAGGGCTCTGTACTGGACAAAAAATAAGTTAATGACAAGAGCTCGCTGAAGGGCGATCATATCTCGTTGTGATTCAAACATCGAGGTATAATGAAACACATCAGCGAGTTGCGAACAACTTTATCCGATTTTTTCGATTGGCACAAGTCCCGTCTTAACTGCCTAGTGCAGA